>NZ_CP049157.1:1331110-1663888 GCF_011493005.1 Caballeronia sp. SBC1 | reverse complement strand
ACGCCGATAGCAGCCGCATAAAAGTAGGCGTTGGGCGACGAGCGGGCTTCGTTGCGCACGGCGGCGAATACCGGGATACCAGCGTCGCGCTCGCGCCCTTCCTTCGCCGCTTTCACGCCCACCAGCGTCACGTCGATATCGTGTGCATGGTGCACCAGTGCTTCGGCAACGGATCGATCAAGCAGCCGCCGCCAGCCGGGCGCGTCTGACGCCCCCGCCACGATCTTGGATACATTGCGCATGCGCGCGTACGCGACCAGCGTGGCGGCCGCGTCGGCGCCATCAAGGGTCACGGTTTCGGCGCCCAGCTCGGACGCCAGCTTGAGCGCATCCAGCGTGCGTTTGCGCGATGCGTCAGGCAGGCGCTGCAGCTTCGGTGTTTCGACATACACCGCGAGCCAGTCCGCCTTGAGACTCGCGGCGAGGCGCGCGGCCGAGCGCACCAGCGTAGCGCTTTCAGGACCCGGCCCAATGCACGCGATGAGTCGCTCACGAGCCTGCCAGATCCGGCTAATCGATTGATCGGCGCGATACTCGCGCATCTGCGCGTCCACGCGGTCGGCCGTTCGACGCAACGCCAGTTCGCGCAATGCAATCAGGTTACCTTTGCGGAAAAAATTCTTGACCGCGTTTGCCGCTTGCTGCGGCATATAGACTTTTCCGTCCCTCAAGCGGTCCAGCAGCTCTTCGGCTGGAAGGTCCACAAGGGTAACTTCATCGGCGAGATCGAACACGCGGTCCGGCACGGTTTCCCATACGCGAATACCCGTGATCTGCCCAACGATATCGTTCAGGCTCTCCAGATGCTGGACGTTGACGGTGGTGTATACGTCGATACCGGCGTCGAGCAACTCGTACACGTCCTGCCACCTTTTGAGGTGACGAGCGCCCTGCACATTCGAGTGCGCAAGTTCGTCGACGAGTATCAGTTGCGGCTTGCGCGCGAGCGCTGCGTCGAGGTCGAATTCGGGCAGCTTCCGGTTGCGGTATTCGTACAGCGTCAGCGGTACGGCATCCAGCCCCTCAACCAGCGCAAGCGTCTCCTTGCGGCCATGTGTCTCGACAATCCCGACGACCGTGTCAATACCTTCTTCGCGGCGACGGTGCCCGGCTTGCAACATGGCATAGGTCTTCCCCACGCCAGCCGATGCACCGAAGAAAATCTTCAGCCTGCCGCGCTGCTTTTTCTCTTCGTCGCGCTGGATCTTGTCCAGCAGCTCGTCGGGATCGGGGCGGTCCATCTCAGCTTGCAGGCTTCATTTCGTCAAGCGCCAGGTTCAGCTTCAGCACGTTCACGCGCGCCTCGCCAAGAATGCCGAACTGACGGCCGCTCGTTGCACGCTGGACCAGTGCATCGACATCGTTATGCGACAGCTTGCGTGCCTTCGCGACACGGTCGATCTGATACGCAGCAGCAGCCGGGCTGATCTCGGGGTCCAGCCCGCTGCCTGACGACGTCACGAGGTCGACCGGGATCGGCGCCGTATTCGTCGGGTCCGCGTCGTGCAACGCGCTGATGCGTCCTTTCACTTCATCTGCCAGCGCCGGGTTCGTCGGGCCAAGGTTCGAAGCACCCGAGCTTTGCGGGTTATAGGGGTTCGGCGACGTGGCCGACAAGCGGCCCCAGAAATAGCCTGGTGCATCGAATTGCTGGCCCAGCAGTTCCGAGCCGACCGGCTTGCCGTTCTTCTCGATCAGGCTACCGTTTGCCTGGCTCGGAAAGGCGGCATGCGCGACCGCGGTAACCACGATCGGATA
This sequence comes from Caballeronia sp. SBC1, assembly GCF_011493005.1. Lineage (NCBI taxonomy): Bacteria > Pseudomonadati > Pseudomonadota > Betaproteobacteria > Burkholderiales > Burkholderiaceae > Caballeronia > Caballeronia sp. SBC1. The sequence goes on along the minus strand of NZ_CP049157.1, from coordinate 1,662,130 downwards.
TGCCAACCCGGTCACCACGGTCAATGCCGCGAACAACACGAGCACGGGACGAAGAATGTTTTTCATGATGATTCAATCCAATTAGATTGTAATGAGACCCGAGGTGGCAGCGGCCGAGTCTGCAGAAGCAGACCCGGCGCACGCCGCCTGCCGCTCAGGCCCAGCCACATGCCGTCAGAATCATGTCGATGATCTTGATGAACGGGAACGGCAGCAAGATTCCGCCGAGGCCGTACACCAGCAGATTGCGACGCAGCAATGCCGCGGCGCCCAGCGGCCGATACTTCACGCCCTTCAGTGCCAGCGGGATCAGGAACACGATAATCAACGCGTTGAAGATCACGGCGGACAAGATGGCGGACGACGGCGACGTCAGGTGCATGATGTCGAGCACGCGCAATTGCGGGTACGTCGATGCAAACGCGGCCGGGATAATGGCGAAGTACTTGGCCACGTCGTTGGCGATCGAGAACGTCGTCAGCGAGCCGCGCGTCATCAGCATCTGCTTGCCGATCTCGACAATCTCGATCAGCTTGGTCGGATTCGAATCGAGGTCGACCATGTTGCCGGCTTCCTTCGCCGCCTGCGTGCCGGTGTTCATTGCCACGGCCACGTCGGCCTGCGCCAGCGCCGGTGCGTCGTTGGTGCCGTCGCCGGTCATCGCAACCAGCCGTCCTTCCGCCTGATAACCGCGGATGGTCGCCAGCTTCGCTTCAGGCGTAGCTTCCGCGAGGAAGTCGTCAACACCCGCTTCGGCGGCAATCGCCGCAGCGGTCAGGCGGTTATCGCCCGTCACCATCACGGTCTTGATACCCATCTTGCGCAGCTCGGCAAAACGCTCCTTGATGCCGCCCTTGACGATGTCCTTAAGCTCGATCACGCCCAGGACACGCGCACCTTCTTCGCGCCGGTCGGCGACGACCAGCGGCGTGCTGCCGCGACGCGCGATTTCATCGACCGCATTCGATACTTCCTGGGGATAACGACCGCCATGACGCTCAACGTAGGACTTGACCGCATCGGCCGCGCCCTTGCGAATCTCACGATCAGGCAAGTCGACGCCGCTCATGCGCGTCTGTGCGGTGAAGCTCAGGAAGGTCGCATGCAGCGTTGCCATCTCGCGCTGACGAATATTGAAGCGCTGCTTCGCGAGCACGACAATACTGCGCCCTTCAGGCGTTTCGTCGGCCAGCGACGCAAGCTGCGCAGCGTCGGCCAGGTCCTGCTCCGAGAGACCCGGAGCCGGCACAAAGCTGGATGCCTGACGGTTGCCCAGCGTGATCGTGCCGGTCTTGTCGAGCAACAGCACGTCGACGTCGCCCGCGGCTTCCACTGCACGGCCGGAAGTCGCGATCACGTTTGCCTGCATCATGCGGCTCATACCCGCCACACCAATGGCCGACAACAGTCCGCCGATGGTGGTCGGGATCAGGCAGACCAGCAAGGCTGCCAGCGCGGTGATCGTCACCACGTGACCGGCCTTCACTGCACTGACCGAGAACATTGAGAATGGCAGCAGCGTGGCAGTCGCGAACAACAGCACCAGGCTCAGTGCCACGAGCAAGATGGTCAACGCGATTTCGTTAGGCGTTTTTTGACGCTTCGCGCCTTCCACCATCGCGATCATGCGGTCGAGGAACGCTTCGCCCGGATTGACCGTCACGCGCACCACGATCCAGTCCGACAGCACACGAGTACCGCCCGTCACCGCGGTAAAGTCACCGCCCGATTCGCGGATAACCGGCGCGGATTCGCCCGTGATCGCGGACTCGTCGACCGACGCCACGCCGTCGATTACCTCACCGTCCGCCGGGATAACGTCACCCGTTTCGATCAGCACGATATCGCCCTTGCGGAGCTCCGTTGCCGTCGTGATGCGCAACGGCGACTTCGGATTCGCGTTTTCCAGCTTCTTCGCCATCACGTCGCGCTTGGCGCTGCGCAGCGAGGCCGCTTGCGCCTTCGAGCGACCCTCGGCCAACGCCTCGGCGAAGTTGGCGAACAGCACCGTGAACCACAGCCACAGCGAGACCGCGAGAATAAATCCTGACGGCGCTTCAGCCTGGCCCGAGAGAGCCGCCACCCACAGCACCGTGGTCAGGATACTGCCGATGTAGACGCAGAACATCACCGGGTTACGCAACTGCGTACGCGGGCCCAGTTTCCTGAACGAGTCCGCAATCGCCGGCATGACGATGGCGGGGTCGAACATGGAACGGGCGGCCGAGCGTGAGTGTCCGCCCGACCCACTCGGCTCCGGCGTTTTCTCCGGTGCCTTGTTCGGCGTTTTCACTGGCGGTTTGACAATTGTGTTCATACTTTCCTCTGTATCAGTGACCGCTTATTTGCCCGAGAGCATCATCAGATGCTCGACCACGGGACCCAGCGCGAGCGCGGGTACATATGTCAGTGCGCCGACCAGCACGACTGTGCCGAGCAACAACACGACAAACAGCGGACCGTGAGTCGGCAAGCTGCCGGCCGTAGTGGCAATACGCTTTTTGGCGGCAAGCGCACCGGCAATGGCCAGGACCGGGATGATCGAACCGAAGCGGCCAAACCACATGGCAATGCCGGTCGTGATGTTGTAGAACGGCGTGCTGACTGTCAGGCCCGCGAAGGCGCTGCCGTTGTTGTTGGCGGCAGAGCTATAGGCGTAGAGAATCTCGGAGAATCCGTGCGGCCCTGGGTTGGCTATACCCGCTGTTCCCGCCGCCGTTAGCACACCAATCGATGCACCAAGCAGCACCAGAAACGGCGTCAGCAACACGACAATAGCCACCATCTTCATCTCGTACGACTCGATCTTCTTGCCGATATATTCAGGTGTACGACCAATCATCAGACCGGCGACGAACACCGCGAGCATGGCGAAGACCAGCATCCCGTATAAGCCGGAACCCACGCCGCCGAAAATCACTTCACCAAGCTGGATCAACAGCAGCGGTACGAAGCCACCCATTGGCGTCAGCGAGTCATGCGCGTTGTTCACGGCACCGCACGATGCAGCCGTGGTGGCGACCGTGAAGATGCCCGACTGCGCAATACCAAAGCGCGTTTCCTTGCCTTCAGCGTTACCGCCTGCCTGCATCGCCGAGGCGCTTTGGTCCACATGCAGCGACGTGAACAGCGGATTGCCGGCCTGCTCGAATGAGATTTCACCCCAGCACGCTATGGAGAACGCGATGGTCATCGCCGCGAGGATTGCGTAGCCCTGCCGCTTGTCGCCCACCATGCGTCCGAACACGACACACAACGCCGCCGGAATGACGAGCATGGCGATCATCTGGACGAAGTTGGAGAACGGCGTCGGGTTTTCGTACGGATGGGCGGAGTTGGCGTTAAAGAACCCGCCGCCATTCGTGCCGAGCATCTTGATCGCTTCTTGCGAGGCAACCGGGCCCATGGCGATCGTCTGCTTGTCGGCCTTGTTGTCCACCATCACCGGATTGCCCTTGGCATCCTTGACCGGATTGCCTTGAGCGTCCGTCTTCGGCGTCTGGTAAGTCGTCACTTGAAGCGTGGCGACGTCCTGGTACGACTCGAAGTTCTGGATCGCGCCCTGGCTCACGAACACCAGCGCGATGACCGTAGCCAGAGGCGCAAGGATGTACAGCGTGATGCGCGTGATGTCGACCCAGAAGTTGCCGATGGTCGTTGCGGTATGACGGGCGAAGCCACGAATCAGCGCGACGACAACGGCTATGCCGGTCGCGGCCGAAAAGAAGTTCTGCACGGTCAGGCCGACCATCTGCGAGAGATAGCTTGCGGTCGACTCAGGCGTGTAGTCTTGCCAGTTCGTGTTGGTCACGAAGCTGACAGCCGTGTTGAACGCGGCGTCCGGGGTCATGGGACCGAAGGCCTGCGGGTTGGACGGCAGCCACTGTTGCAAGCGCATGAATCCGTACACGACGAGCACACCGAGTGCGTTGAACGCCAGCACGGCGAATGCGTAGTGCTTCCACGACATCTCCGACTTTTCATCTACGCCAGCTAGCTTGTAAAGCAGCGCTTCGACTGGACGACCGATGCGTCGAACAACGACTGACGAACCATCGAGCACGGAGGTCATATACCGGCCGAGCGGAATCGCGAGCGCGATCAGCACGACGATATAAAGGCCCATTTGAAATACGGTATTGGCGTTCATTCCAGATCCTCCGCACGCAATAGTGCGTACACGAGGTACACGAACAAGAGCAGAGTCGAGGCGCCTGCCAGCAACAGCATCCAGGTGGTCATGGGCGACCTCCCGGGGCGCGACGCAGTTTGTCGCAACCGATGGCAAGAGCCGCGCACACTGCCCAGAAGGCGATGATGCCGGCGATATATAGCAGGTCCATTGTTTTGATCTCCCGTAGCGGATTTGGACGTGCTGAAGGTTAGTTGATCGCGCGTAAACGGCTGGAAAAGAGAACTGGCGGGGATATAAAGAAAGTGTAAAGACGCGGGGAGACTCAGGCGGGACGCGGGGGTGGCCCGGGCGATGAACGGCGCACTGCGGGAACAAGACCAACGCAACGGTTGACCCACCAACAACAGTGGACTAATATGGACTTAGTCCACTAGGAGCAGATATGCAAACTATCAATATTCACGATGCAAAAACGCATTTTTCGAGGCTTGTTGATGCCGCGGCGAATGGTGAAGAAATTATCATTGCGAAAGCCGGCAAGCCCGCTGCCAGACTGGGGCCCATTCAGCACGAACGGATTCCGCGCCGTTTCGGTGGTTTAAAAGGAAAGGTGAAAATTGCCGACGACTTTGATGCAGCTCTACCCGACGACGTGATTGCTGCGTTTGAGGGCCGTTGATGCGTGTACTCCTGGACACTCACATTTACCTGTGGGCGGTAACCGACAACCGAAAATTGTCAAAGCACGCGCGCAAGCTGATTACTGACGCCGATGATGTTTTCGTCAGCAGCGCAAGCATATGGGAGGCATCGATCAAGGTTGGGCTGGGCAAGCTGGATGCAGACGTGAATCTTTTGGTAGCAGAAATAGCTGCAAGCGGTTTCAAGGAACTGCCGGTTCGCGCAGTGCACGCTGCGTTGGTCCGCGATCTGCCGGATATCCATCGCGACCCGTTCGACCGCCTTCTGATCGCACAGGCGATTTCTGAGCCCCTTCGCCTGTTGACTGCCGACGGTCATCTGAGTGCATATTCCGAGCTCGTCATAACGGTTTGAGAACAATTCAGTAATGGCAACATGACCATTTGCCATTACCGCGAATTTGTTCAGCGCGGTCACGTGTCGCTAACAGAGTCTCCGTAGCTTGCAGCCGGCCTCAACCCGCTAACTCAAGATTATGGAAAAGCGAGGTAACAACTGCCGCCATCGAAAGACTTTTGATTGCAGCCGCAAGAAAATTGAAAGCAACGACACGGCGAATACCCACAAAAGCCGAAACTGTGCTCTGATTGCTTAATGCGCTAATTTGCCGCCGAGCAAAGCAATTAATGCACTGCCTACGAATGCACTGCCTATGTCGCGGTCGTGACCGTCGCAAGCCGGTCCGCACGAAGCGACCCATCATCTAAAACGTGTCGAGTTAATCAATGGATGACCGCGTCCGCGCCGAGCCCAGCCAATCAATGAGCGACAGTACGACTCGCGCCATGCGTGATGTGCTGGAAGGCCGCCGCACGGGCTGGTCGGTGCTCCTGCCCTTTGCCGGACCAGCAGTCGTAGTCTCCGTCGCTTATATGGACCCGGGCAATTTTGCGACCAATATCCAGGCCGGCGCGCGATACGGGTATGGATTATTGTGGGTTGTGCTGCTGGCAAACGTCATTGCCATGCTATTTCAGGCACTTTCCGCAAAACTGGGCATTGTCACCGGGCGCAATCTCGCGGAGCTATGCCGGGATCATTTACCCAAGCCGCTCGTGTATGTCATGTGGGGAGTCAGCGAAGTCGCGGCCATGGCCACCGATCTGGCCGAATTCCTCGGCGGTGCGATCGGCCTGAGTTTGCTTTTTCACATGCCGTTGCTGATCGGCATGATCGTCACAGCGATCGTCACGTATGGCTTGTTGTTCTTCGAGAAAGCGGGATACCGGCCGCTCGAATTGATTATTGGCGCACTGGTCGGGATCATCGGCTTGTCTTATCTCGCGGAGCTTTTCATAGCTCCAGTAGCCTGGGCCCAGGTCGGGCTGCATATGTTCAAGCCGGACTTGCCCGATGCGCAAGCTGTGACCATCGCGGTGGGCATTATTGGAGCGACAGTCATGCCGCACGCGCTATTTCTTCATTCGGGACTTACCCAGGGCCGCTTGCCTCCCAAGACCGAAGCTGAGCGCAAACGGCTGCTCACGTTCTCGAACGTTGAAGTGATCATTGCGCTGACCATTGCGGGCATGATCAACATGGCCATGGTCATCATGGCATCCGGCGCCTTTCACTCGGGTCATCCTGAAGTGGCCGAGATCGAAACGGCCTATCACACGCTAGCGCCGCTGCTGGGCATTGCTGCCGCGGGCATTTTCCTGCTGTCGTTGATCGCGTCGGGCATTTCCAGTTCGGTCGTGGGAACCATGGCCGGTCAAATGATCATGCAAGGGTTTGTCGGCTTCCGCATCCCCCTATGGCTGCGTCGGGCAATTACGATGGTGCCGAGTTTTGTGGTGGTCTGGCTGGGCGTGAACGCTACGCAAGCGCTGGTCATGAGTCAGGTCGTGCTCAGTCTTGCGCTGCCGTTTCCCATGGCGGCACTCGTGTGGTTCACGTGCCGCACAGATGTCATGGGCTCCTACAAGAACCGGACACTGGTAAAAATAGCGGCCATCGTTGCGGCCTTCGCAGTGCTGGCCCTTAACGCGGTCCTCTTGCTGCAAACATTCGGCGTTGATATTCCGGGCCTGCCAAGCGCTTGAGTGGCTGAGTGGCTAACACTCCGCATAGGCGCAATGCCAATGCATGTGCATGAAGTACGCATGAAGCGTCACTTTAGTTAGCTCGACGGTTAGCTTGATGGCGCATGACGATTATTGCGTTTTGAAGTGATTAACGCGTGGCATAATCGGCGCCATATCATCGACCGTCCGGTGTTGATCACAGCATGTTCCGCCGTCGCTTACTGAAGATCGGAAGTATTCTGGGGTTGCTTGCAATCCTGATGACTTCTGTCGCGCCGACGGTCTCGCACGCACTAGCCTCGCATGACCGGCTAGGCCAGGCGCTAAGCACGTATTGCTCGGCTGACCCGGCCTTCAGCGAAGCGGGCAACAGCGACTCCTCCTCACACTCTGGTGCGCTGCATTGGCAGGCTTGCGCCTATTGCGGCCTGCTCGCTCACTTCCCCATCCTGACCGGTTCGACGGTGGCCTTTGCCGCCGCTGTGTCGGTGACCAGTGCTCCGCTTCCCGTGGTACGCACAGCCGTTCGCGCGTTGCCGCTCTTCATTGCCGCCCAGCCTCGCGCACCTCCTGTCGCTCCCTGATCCATCTCGTGCCTATTGAATTGCTCGCACCGCTGACGGCGGCGCGATGCCGTTGCGTGCCAAACGCGACGGCGCTCAATAGCGCGCTCACAACGATCATGACAAAGGAAACACCATGCGTATGCTTCTAAAGCGGCACGCGGCGCCAGCACGCGCCGCTCTTATGTGGGCGGCGGGCGCCGCCTGTCTTGCGAGTTCATCCGCCGCCTGGGCTCACGCGGTGGTCGGCGACCGGGTCTTCCCGGCGACGATGGCGGTGGACGACCCCGGCGTCGGCGATGAATTCGACTTCCAGTACGGCCACATAAAAAGTCCGACCGACGACGGCGACAACATGAACGTCAACACCGCCTCGTTCGAATGGGACAAGCTGATTACGTCGAATCTGGCGTTCAGTATTGCGAGCGCCTACGTCACGCAAAATGCCCCCAATGGCGGCTCCGCAAAAGGCTTCGACAACGTCACGCTCGGCCTGAAGTATCTGGCTTACTCCAACGCTCGCCATGAGTTCATGGCATCGGTCGGCGTGAATACGGAACTGGGCGGCACGGGCGCTCACGCGATTGGCGATTCGTCTTCCACCATTACGCCAACGGTTTATTTCGGCAAGGGCTTCGGCGACCTTCCCTCGAGTCTTGGCTTCCTGAAGCCATTCGCGATCACCGGTGAAATCGGACCTAACCTGACGACGTCTCGATCATCACCGAACTCGCTCGACTGGGGCACGACGCTGCAATACAGCATTCCGTATCTGCAGCAGCAGGTGAAAGACCTCGGCTTGCCGCAGCCGCTCGCCAACCTGATTCCGGTGGTCGAGTTCCCCATGAACACCTGCACCGCGGGTCCGTGTTCCGGCCATACGACCGGGACCATCAACCCCGGGTTCATCTGGCTGAACCGCTATGGACAGCTAGGTATTGAAGCGCAGATTCCGGTCAATCGCGCGACGGGCAATCACGTCGGGATCCTGCTTCAGGCGCATCTGTACTTCGACGATATCTTCCCTAACTCTGTCGGCAAGCCACTCTTCAATCCATGAAAATCGCTCTTACTCTTATGAACTCTGCCGCCGTGCGTATGTTGATCGCTGCAGCCGCTCTTGCGAGTGCGCAGCTCGCTCAAGCGCACGCCTATCCACAACATCAGGAGCCGGGCGCGGGGGCCACCGTGTCGACTTCGCAAAAGGAAGTGGCGATCGAGTTCGACGATGGACTCGAACCCGCATTCAGCTCGATCACTGTCACCGATGCGCAGGGCAAGCCTGTCACCAGCGCAAAGTCAGTCGTTGATCCGGCAGACAAGAAACACATGTCGGTCGCGCTGAATGCGTTGACGCCCGGTGTTTATTCGGTCGCCTGGATTGCCGTCGCCGACGACGGGCATCGCACGCAAGGGCACTATAGATTCACGGTCAAGTAGGAAACAGCTAAGGACCGGTCGCCGTTGCGAGGCACGCAAATGTGTGACTCGCAACGGCCGAGCAGGCCACACTGCGATCATGAGAGCGACGCTATGCGGTAACCTTGGACAGCGCTCAACCCATTACCCATTTCACTTATGCCCTACGCCCTTGAAGAATGTATAGCAGAACACACCATCGTCTAGCGTAGTCCGATATAGATCCCTGATACCGTCATCGAAATCCTCCGGCTTGATCAGGCCGGCCGATATTGCCGATGCACGCACACCCTCGATCATCGCGGTAAAGGTCTTTCTTGTGAATCCGTCCACCAGATCGGGCTGGCTCGAGTCCGCGTACACCATGCGCGGCGACACGTGAACCTGATTGAAACCTGCCTGGTTCATCAGCGGATATAACTGCCTGCCGATAAGCGCATTGCCGCCAGCTTGCTGTTGCAACGTGACTTGGCACTGTATTGCAGCCCGCGCCGCGTGACTGTCCGGATGAAAACAGGTCGAGCCGTGATCCCCTTCAATGACCGTGATGGTGCCCCCCGGCGTGAGCAAACGCTTGAGCCGCGTGAGTGCTTCCATCGGCTGCCCGAGATGCTCTAGCACGAAGCAGACAAAAATGTGGTCGAAAGAGTCAGGCTCGAACGGCAGAGAAAATATATCGGCTTGCTGGAACATGACGTTCGTCAGCCCGGCAGCACGGGTTTTTTGTTGCGCTGCATTAACAGACTGAGAACTGATGTCGATAGAAGTAAATCGTGCAGCCGGGCTGCGCGCGGCCAGCGTCACCGTCTGCGCACCAACGCCGCATCCGGCCTCCAGCACGGTGTGACCGGCAGGATAAACCGTGTCGAAGTGGAGCAGGTCCGTGAGCGTTCGCGCCTGGTTTTGCAGGCGCTCGTTCTCGTTCCACTGATACCCGTGTACATACGAAGCCACGACTGCAGACCTCCTTCAAGTAGGTGGCCCAGTGTCACGATTACTTCAGCGCTTGTCTTGAACGTTATTGCAGTGCGCGCCCGGCCACCTTCTGCCACGCCCCCGGCGTGAAGCCAAAATGACGTAGAAAAAGCCGGGTCATGTGGCTTTGATCCGAGAAACCACACGCGGCCGCCGCTTGCGCCAGGCTTAACCCTTTTCGAATCAGACCTCGCGCCTGCTCGGCGCGCTGTTGCAGCAGCCAGGAATGCGGCGGTACACCATAGGTCTTTTCGAAGCGGCGCAGCACCTGGTATTTGCTAAGGCCGGACATGGCGGCTAGTTCATTGAGCGTTGGCGGATTAAGCAGGTCATCGCCCAGCCGCTCGCGAACCCGTCTCAGGTCACCCCCAATCTCCCGGACCGGTGAAGTGGTTGAATGAACGTTCAACAAGAGCGCGCAGGTCTGGACCAGGGATTCTTCGCACGCGAGAACATGGGTGTTGGTCGAATGCTGTCCGGTGCCGCAATTCTCTACGCGGCAAAACAGTTCCCGCAGCGCAGCACGGAGTCTCTCGTCTTCTATAACAGGACGCGTGAGTGCGACGTCCGCAGCAGCGCGAGACTGAGGATCGCCCAACATGGAAGCGATCACCGCGGGCTCCAGATACACCATGCGCCAGCGGCGCGAAGCACCGCCAATCGGGCGGCCGTCATGCACCTCACCGGGGTTGGTCGTGATCAGGTTGCCGTCGTACGCCTCGACCTGCCCCTGACCGCTGGCCGAGCTTTGCGCACCGCTCTCCAGCAGTCCGAGACCGTAGGTCGCGTGCCAGTGTTTGCCGTAGTGGCGAGCACTATTGATGTCCGTGCAATAGACATCCGCCCAAGGCGAGCCGAAAACCCGACAGTAGTGATCTGGAGTGAGCTTCATATCTCGAAGAATATCGCACTCAGGGCGTGAAGATTCCGTTACGACAGTCGATCCTGGCCTTGAATCAGCGATCGAGATCGCCAAGGGCGGACCGGTGAAGGCAACCGGTTCGCAGCGCCTCTATGATCAGGGCGTGGCCGAGACAATGGCCATGATAGAGGCGCTCATTGATTGGACCGCTTATGCCAGCGGTCTTTACCATCGGAATAAATTGTCTCAGTCGTCCGCGAGCGGTACGCGTGATGTCTCACGGCTTGCAAGCATCGCGATCAGCGCTACTACCGCCGCCCCAACCATGTACCACGCCGGGGCGAGCTTGCTGCCGGTTGCATGGATCAACCAGGTCGCAACGAGCGGTGCCGTGCCACCAAACAACGCGTTCGCCGCATTGAAACAGAACGCAAATCCGCTATAGCGCACGCGTGTAGGAAAAATCTCTGACAGGAAGCATGGGAGCGTGCCGTCGTTCATTGTCAGCAGCGCACCAAACCCAATCTGGATCATCACGATCGTCAGGAAGCTGGCACCCACCAGTCCCTTGAAGAGCGGCACCGTCAGCAAGGCGAAGAGGATGGAAGCACCAATCAACATCGTCTTGCGACCGACCCGGTCCGACAGCGCCCCCATGATAAAAATAAAGCCGATATAGGCAGTAAGAGAAATGGTGGCCGCTATAAAAGATTCCGTCTCACCCATGCCCATTTCCGTGGACAGGTAGGTCGGCATATAGCTCAGCACCAAATAAAACGCTACAGCGTTCAGGCAGGTAACGCCGAACGCAATCAGCATCTTGCCGCGATGCACGCTAAGCAACTCCCTGACCGGCGCACGCGCGACATGATGGGACATCTCGAGCGCCTTGAACTTGGGCGTATCTTCCAGACGCACGCGAATGTAGCGCCCGATCAGTCCGAACGGTGCAGCAAGCAAAAACGGCAGGCGCCAGCCAAACGACTGAATCTGTTCAGTAGTCAGAACGGCATGCAGCACCGCGACGAATATCGAACCGAACAGAAGGCCCGCTGCCGTGCTGGCCGGGACAATACTGGTATAGACGCCACGCTTGCCCTCCGGCGCATATTCGGCCAGGAACGCCGAGGCTCCTGCGTACTCGCCAGATGCGGAGAACCCCTGGACCAGCCGGACCAGCAGCAGAAGGATCGGCGCCATGACGCCCACCTGGGCATAGGTCGGCAGGAATGCGATAACGAACGTCGAAGCCGACATGATCAGGATCGATAGCGACAGCGCCGTCCTGCGACCGATCTTGTCGCCAAAATGTCCCCACACAATGCCGCCTATCGGCCGCACGATAAACGAGATCGCAAAGACGGCGTATGCCGCCAGCAGACCCGTTGCGGTATCGGTCTTCGGGAAAAAGACCACGGCGATGATAGTCGCCAGATAGCCGTACGACGCATAGTCAAACCACTCGACGAAATTCCCGATGAAGCTCGCCATCGCCGCGCGCTTGAGCAGACGTCCATCGGGCGCGTGAGTCGCCTGACCGTTGCCAGGCGGGAAAGATATGCCGGCCTGCGAGATGCCGGCGGCTGCCGCCGCTCGCCCTGAAACCGCTTTCCTGGTATCCATTTGTTTCTCCAAACATGACGTTAGAATGCTCCGTTTTCGGCGGCGGCTCTTGTGGCCACTTCACCGGCCTGTGTCTTCTTACTTGAGTACGACGATTCGTTACTGTTGATGGAAATGCGCCGTTCAACCAGGAGCCCAGGCGCACGAGGCATTCAACATCGCATTCGGTCGCGGTTGGTCACAAAGTGCGCAGTCGCACCAATGAGCTTCGCGCTCGGAAATGCAGGTAAATCCGGATGATCAATAGTTGAGGCACGAGCCGCGCGTATCGGTGGTTCCCCTTGCGTCGCGTACGAACGTGTCTGGTGCATCGACTTCGTACGCGTGCTCCTTGACGAAGCCGATGCGCATTCTTAGAGTCCGGAGTACACCGGCAAGCGCGCACACAACGCCGCTACCTGTTCGCGCACCCTTTGCTCGATCTGGGCATCACCGGGGTGATCCAGCACGTCGCACATCAGCGAGGCAGTCAGCACGGCATCGGGCTTAAGAAAACCACGTGTGGTGATGGCCGGTGTTCCAATTCGGATGCCGCTCGTCACGAATGGAGATTGCGGATCGTTTGGCACCGCGTTCTTGTTCACGGTGATGTGAGCGCGGCCCAATGCTGCATCTGCGTCCTTGCCGGTCAGACCCTTCGCGACCAGATCGACGAGGAACAGGTGATTGTCCGTGCCGCCGGACACAACGTCATAGCCGCGTTCAACGAATACCGAAACCATGGCTTGCGCGTTCGCGATAGTCTGTTTCTGGTAGTCGACAAACTCCGGTCCGAGTGCTTCCTTGAACGCAACGGCCTTCGCCGCAATGACGTGCATCAGCGGACCGCCCTGGGTGCCTGGAAAGACCATTGAGCTAAGTTTCTTCTCGATCTCGGGGTTGCCCCGAGCCAAAATCAGCCCGCCGCGTGGGCCTCGTAACGTCTTATGCGTGGTGGTCGTGACAATATCGGCGAACGGTACGGGGTTCGGGTAAAGCCCGGCTGCGACGAGTCCCGCGACATGCGCCATATCGACGAAAAGGTATGCACGTACGCGGTCCGCAATCTCACGAAAGCGTGCAAAGTCGAGCACACGCGAGTATGCGGAGAACCCCGCGATGATCATCCTGGGCTTGTGGTCGATCGCAAGCCGCTCCACTTCGTCGTAATCAATCAGGCCGGTCTTTGTATCGACCCCGTACTGGACTGCGTTGTACAGCTTGCCCGAGAACGACACCTTCGCGCCATGCGTCAGGTGACCACCATGCGCGAGACTCATGCCGAGAATGGTGTCGCCGGGAGTCAGCAGCGCGAGATAGACCGCTGCGTTCGCCTGCGAACCGCTATGCGGCTGTACATTGGCATAATCGGCCTTGAATAACTGCCTGGCCCGCTCGATTGCCAGCGACTCTACAACGTCTACATGCTCACAACCGCCGTAGTAGCGCTTACCCGGATAACCCTCCGCGTACTTGTTGGTCAGCATAGAACCTTGTGCTTCGAGCACACGCGGGCTGGCGTAATTCTCGGAGGCGATCAGTTCAATGTGATCTTCCTGCCGCTGGCGCTCAAGCGCCATGGCGTTGGCAAGCTCTGGATCAAACCCATCAATAGTATGTTGTGCTGAGAACATTAATGCGACTCCTGCGCGAGCAGCTTCGTCCTGCGGCAGAAGCCGCAGGGTTTGTTTAAAACAAAATACTTATCCCTTGATGATGTTCTTCTCGGGACCATACGGGAAACCGGTGATGTTGGTCGCGTCCTTCTCGCCAATCACCAGGATGTCATGCTCGCGATAACCGCCTGCGCCCGGCATGCCTTCGGGCAGCATGATCATCGGCTCCATTGAGATCACCATGTTCGGCTCAAGAATCGTGTCAATATCTTCGCGCAGCTCGAGACCCGCTTCGCGGCCGTAGTAATGCGACAGCACGCCGAACGAGTGGCCATAGCCGAACGTGCGGTATTGCAGCAGCCCGTATTCGGCGTAGATCTTGTTCAGTTCATGAGCGATATCGCTGCAACGCGCGCCCGGCTTGATCAGCTTGAGACCCGCTTCGTGCACTTCAACGTTGACCTTCCACAGCCGCAGATGTTCGTCCGAACAATGGTCGAAGAACATCGTGCGTTCGAGCGCCGTGTAGTACCCCGCGATCATGGAGAAGCAGTTCAGGCTGAGGATGTCGCCCTTTTGCACCTTGCGGGTCGTGACCGGATTGTGAGCGCCGTCGGTATTGATACCTGACTGAAACCACGTCCACGTATCCATCAACTCGGAATCGGGAAAACGGCGTGCGATCTCACGCACCATTGCCTGGGTCGACGCAAGGGCCACCTCGTGCTCAGGCACGCCTTCGTGCACGGCGGCGGCAAGCACGGCACCGCCAACATCGCAAACATTCGCGCCGTGCTTGATCACCGCAATTTCTTCTGCCGACTTGATCATGCGCAGGCGCATGGTCTGCGCGCCGATGTCGACAAATTCGACCTCGGGCAGCGCCGCTTTCAGCTTGGCCAGCACATCCACCGGCACGTGGTCGAACTCGATACCCACGCGCCCTTTGTTGTCCACTTCAGCCTGTACCGCGCGGAAGAAGTTGTCGCGCTGCCAGTCGGTGTAGACCACGTTGTAGTCACCCACGGTGCGACGCCACGGCTGGCCCCCGTCGATATTCGCTGAAATCGACACGACCTTCTTCGGCGTAACCACGAGTCCGTACTTGCGACCGAACGAGCAATACAAAAAGTCCGCGTAGTAATTGAGGTTGTGATACGACGTGAACAACACCGAGTCGATATTCTCGCGCCCCATCAGCTCGCGAAGCTTGCTTTGCCGGCTTGCGTATTCAGCGTCCGAGAATGTGTGCTTTGCCTTTTCGCCGTTCTCGATTCGAATCAGATTCTTCAGTTCCATCCACTTGCTCCTTGGTGACGAGATGAGTTCGTGGAGCAAATAGTAGGAGCTTGGAGAATGAACAAATTTCCAGATTCGACGTAATTGTTTTCCTTTTCGACTTTCAGGGTATACGCCAGATGAGCGCCAGCTGAGCGCTAGCCGAGAGCACTTCGCGGCTTCATGGCGGTGCACGCACCCTGTTCGGATACCCAATGCGGTGCACAGAAGATGAACCGTTTCAGCGCGTGGCGCAGCAAGTCGCGCTTACTTCAAAGAGCGCTTTGGTAACGCTTGCGGTCTGCGATGGGAGAGATCTGAAACTGCTCTTTGTAGCGCGTTGAAAAATGGGTGATCGAGGTGAACCCTGTCCGGGTGCAAATCTCTTCCAACGGCCGCGAAGTGCGAAACAGAAGTTGGCGAGCACGCAAGAGACGAATTTCGAGGTACGTCTGCGCGGGGGTCTTGCGGATTCGTTCGTGAAACCAGCGCTCAAGTTGCCGCTGTGACACGCTTATAAAGGCGGCGACTTCAGCCACGCTCAATGGCTCTTCCACGTTGCTTTCCATGAGCTGAAGGGCTTCTTCCAGCTTCGCGTGTTCGGCGCCTATGTACTGCCGCAACGAGGTACGTTGGCGCTGCTCGTGGCTGCGCCTGTCTGCTACGAGTAGTTCAAGCACGCGTGCGGACAGATCGGCGCTTCCCGGCGGCAGCCCCAGCAAGTGGATCATCATGTCGAGCGGCGCTATGCCGCCGCTGCATGTGAAACGGTCCCGGTCAACTTCGTACAGGCGGTTGGATACCGTCACCTTCGGAAACTGCTCGACGAGCACGTCTCGATCTTCCCAGTGGATGGTGCATCGGTAACCATTGAGCAAGCCTGCACGGGCAAGAAAATAGCTTCCCGTATCGAGTCCGCCAATTGCAACGCCCTTGCGCGCTTGCAGCCTCAACCAGTCAAGCACGACACCAATGCCCCGGCGTGGAATCGGGTTAGGTCCAACAACAAACACGGCATCGAACGTCTCGCCGTCGAGGAACGTACAGTCAGCTAAAAGTCGCATGCCATCGCTGGATCGCACTTCCTGACCCTCGGCAACAATCATCTTGTAGTTGTAGACGCGTCGGCCAACAACCATATTTGCAATGCGCAGAGGATCGACTGCGGCGCTCAACGCCAACAGCGAAAAATTCTCGACCAACAGGAAGCCAAACGTCATCACGCGAAAGTCATGCAGCCCCGCGGAGTACGAGGTGTCGGGCGTAGCGAGGCGACCAGAAGGTTTGCTCATTTTTGTCTTGGCGTTAGCGGCTCGGATGGCTCTGGCGATGCCGGGAAGGAAGTCACTTGCCTACAGCGCACGCGAGAGCCGTGTCAGCGTATCAACTCGGTGCCAGCCAGCCTTTTCCCAAAAGACCATGGCGGCCTCGTTATCAACAACGACATCCAGATGCACCCATCCGAGGTGATGTTCCCGGAGGCGCTCGATACATCTGTCGATCATTGCCCGGGCGAGGCCTTGACCGCGCGAAGACGGTGCAACCACGACGTGCTGGAGGAATCCGCGGCGGCCATCGTGGCTAGCCAGCGCGCAGCCGACCAGCTCGCGATCATTGACGGCAACGACGCTCAAGCCCGGGTTTCTGGCAAGCAACCGTTCAATGCCGTCTCGGCTGTCGGTCACCGGCCGAATGTCGACCCCCGGCGTACTATTCCACAATGCAACAACAGCGTCGTAGTCAGCCAATAGCATTTCTCGAATCAGTGCGCCCATCATCCATCCTGTCAATAGATACTGTTTAACGTCGGTACTTCGGTTTGGCCGCAGTACCGAAAGCAATCACGCCGATCACATCGACCACGTCAACCACCAACGCAGAATTCTGGGAGCGTTACCCGACTGCTTGCGTTCGACATTCTATCTATCCGCCTTTTCATTTTCCCTTGCCGGTGAACATCATCGCCCGGTTGTTCGACGTGCCTGTCGAAGATGGTGTCAAGCTCGGCTCGGCGGCGAGCTACTTCGGCAACGCGCTGGAAGCAGCGCTCATGCACGCCACGCACCTTGCTGCGGCAAACGAAGCAACGCTCAAATTGGAACGCTATTTCAAAAGTGTGGTCGAGGATCGGCGCGCGAAACCCGGCAACGATCTCGTGTCCTCACTGCATCGTGCGGAGGAAGCAGGCGAATCGCTCACCGTCGACGATATCCTCTCGAACGTACTGCTGTTGTTCGTTGCAGGACATGAAACGACGTCGAACACGCCGGGTAATGCGCTGGTTGCATTGCATTCGGCGCCGGCATACATCACTGCCTGAGCGCGCGGCTCGCGAGACTGGAACTCGAAACGGGGCTGGGCGCCCTCATCTCACAGCTGCCGGATCTGCGCATCACGAATGGCGACACGCTGCAGTGGCGGCAATGCAATACCTGCCCGGCGGGGAATTGTTAAAGGCACTGCATTAGCCGTCCGGCTATTCCTGACATGCGTGGAATGCATTCATTCCATGTGTAAGCGGCATTGGTACGCATGGGCAAAAAAAATCGGACGCGCCGTAACATTGAGCTTGGTACGGCGGTCCGATTAAACCCACACTGTGCAGAAGATCCTACGCAAACGGTCTGTAGCGCCGTTGACTTAAGTCAATGACTCAATTCAATGAGTCAGCGCCAGCAACGGCGCGCCTTCGGGCGCTGACTTTCCTTGTGCGGCATAACTTGCCACCGTCAAGTCGATATCAAGTGCCGCCAATGTCTGAGCGTCAATATCGATCCAGCATGCAACCACCATCCGGCCGTCGATGCGTTGCGCCGGCCCTGCCCGGTGCGCATGCACACCAATGCGGCGGAACAGCCGCTCCATGCTGAGGAACGTCACGCCGATCAACTGTCGCGCCCCGAGTTGGGCGGCGCACTCTACAACGGCTGCGAGCATGGGGCGCACAGCCCACGCGAGATTGCCTTCCTCGATATGTGCGCTGACAACCGGGCTCGCGGCAAATCGCGAAAGCTCCCATACATCCGGCGATGAAGGCACCGGCATACCCTGCGCAAGCAAGGAGGGAAACAACTGTCCGAGCAGATAAGGGCGCGTAGTCGGCAACAGCCTTGCGCATCCGCAAATAGATGCGGCATCGTCGTTCGCGATCACATAGACGGTATCGTCCCGGTCATATTGATCGCGCTCGCAAAAGCCGTCTGCCATTGGCAGTCCCCAACCCAGATGCTCGACGAATATCTGATACCGGTAGCGCGCGAGCGCCAAGCTCATGCTCTCTGACAGCGGCCCGTCCTGATGAACGAAAGTGCGCATCATGCTCCCCGTATTGTTTTTAAAGGGATGCATTACAACGCGCGGTCCTTCAGACAGGAACTGTCAACTTTGACAGGCGTCGAGCGCCTTACTTTTGAGGTCGACCTAATGTCCGAAGATTGATAAAACTTTTTAATTTGTCTATAAAGAACGAACACAAGCGGCAGGCGGCGAGCTATGGCATAACGGTTGACGGAAAGCCTGATGGAAAGGCTGATGGGGAAGCCTGAAAATCAGCGAACAATTGGTTTGATGTGCTGCGGGGTAAACGACATGGCTACCGCGACTACATTGGTCCAGTTCAACCGGCCAAGCCCGAGCCTTAGTGAGGCGGCGGTGTTTGTCATGCCGATGTCGGAGCCGAAGCAATCGGTTCCCATGACATTGCTTCTCACGTCACCGTTCACCACCATAAGAATGCCCAACGTACGGTCGACATACCAGTCCCATCCGACCGATATTTGGCTGGCTTCCTGGAACGTAGTTTGCCACTCCGTATATCCCGCACCGACAGCGTCACATTTGGCGGCACGCAACTCGGCCAGCAATTCATCGTCGAAGCCCGACATCACATGGGCTAGTTTTAAAACGCTCAGCGTTTGCTCTGCAATGCGGACGTAACCGTCGCACCGCTCGTCATACTGCGGGAAGTAAGAATGCACATACGAGAGTTTCATGGGGAGACCTTTGCCAAAACGTCGAGCTAATGGAACCTGAAAATACAACCGGACCACCACGGGGGAGCAATGGAACGAGTCTGTCAGGACGCCCATCAACAATTTCATACGGCTGCGAATGAACAGCAGCTTTTCCAACATATCGCCTCTTTTGCAAAGCGGCTCGGCTTTGATTACTGCTGTTATGGAATTCGAATACCGTCGCCGCTTGCCAGGCCGGCGATCTCTATTTTTGATACTTACCCGACCGGATGGATGAAGCATTATCAGGAGAGCCGCTTCATTGATATTGATCCGACGGTGCGCGCCGGCATGCACAGCACGAGCCTGATCGTCTGGCCAAACAAACCCTCCGGTGAGACCTCACGCCTGTGGTCGGACGCGCATGATTTTGGCCTGACCGTTGGCGTGGCTCACTCCAGCTGGAGCGCAAACGGCGTCTTTGGACTTCTGACCATGTCCCGCAACTCAGCGCCGCTGACGCCGGCTGAGATCAGTCGCTTGCCGTTACCAACAAACTGGCTGGCGAACGTCTCGCATATGATGATGAGCCGCTTTATTCTGGCTCAGAGTACGCCTGAAGCGGCCGCGTCACTGACCGCACGCGAGCGTGAGGTGCTGT
Organism: Caballeronia sp. SBC1; assembly: GCF_011493005.1. Classification (NCBI taxonomy): domain Bacteria; kingdom Pseudomonadati; phylum Pseudomonadota; class Betaproteobacteria; order Burkholderiales; family Burkholderiaceae; genus Caballeronia; species Caballeronia sp. SBC1. Next base: position 1,642,337 of record NZ_CP049157.1, on the reverse strand, counting down.
GTTGGACCAGTGAAGGAAAAACGTCCTATGAGATCGGGCGGATCCTGAACATCGCCGAGCGTACGGTTAATTTTCATATCAACAACGTGCTTTTGAAACTCAATTCCACGAATAAGGTACAGGCCGTTGTCAAGGCGATGACTATGGGCCTGCTCAATTCGGATTGGTGACCCATAGCCATAACACCTCCATCGCGCTAAGTGCATGGTTTGGCCCCGACGTTCAGTGGCCAAACCATGCTTGTGTCGCCATGCGCAATACGCCCTGAGCGCAGCCCGTGGAATAACCCCTCGTTCAAGCAGCCTTACTCAAGTCGAGCGCAAGGACGGGCAGCGGCCAAGTTAACCTCACGCAAGCTTTCAGGCGACCTTCACCGAAGGGTCCCAATAGAAGTAACCATAGAGGTTTTGTTTTTCACCGGAAGCATCGAGCGAATAAAGCGCGAAATAAACGTAGAAGTACTCAAGACCTCCCTTCGCAATCCGCGAGTCGTAACTGGCGAAGGTGACCGTTTCCTGATTGGCCGGCAATCCGGTCGGTTGATTGGCCGGGTTCGGCAGCACCGCCCCGGTCCGGGTCATGAGGTTCGACTCGAAACCGTTGAAGACCTTGTCCCCTTTCCAATAGTTGATGCCGTAGACAATCACGGCATCGTCCGAATTGGCATAGATGGATGTACCCGTAAAGGAGACAAAATCCCCCACGTTCGCGCTGAACTGGAGGTCCGCCGTTCCTTGTCCAATTGGAGGCGTTCTGGACCCGGTGCAAATCATGAATTGACTGTTATGGTCAATTCCCTGGGGGCTCGACTGGTTGGTGTTCGGTGGGTAATGGGCCTTCACGTAGTCGGTGTCGATAACAACCAACACGTTCACCTGTTGCGCGCTCGCCTTCAAGTCATTTTCTTTCGCCATGATGCCCTCTCAGTTCTGGTTCTAGATTAACAACGCGGCCACTGGGACGCGCCTCAGCGCGTCAAACCCAGCATGACAGAGCAAGACGGACACGACACCTGTCAGGACTCGCAGTTGTTATCTCCCAGCGGCCGGGCGTGTTAAGGGCACCGCTAGCTCGTCAGGATCAAGTGGACCCATGCATCACCAACTCGTCTGCCCTCGATAGAAACAACTTCAGGATCGCAGAGGTATTCGACCTGCTATAGCCGATCACAAGATCCACCGTCGGTGCCTCGCCTTCAAGTGGCCGACTGACTACCGACCACGGCAGCAGGTTGGTCGCGTACTCCGGAATCAGCGCTAACCCCCGCGTAGACGCTACGAGCGACATGGCCATCGCCAGATTGTCGACGGCGTGTTCGGGCGTGATATTTATCCCGTTGCGTTCCAGATACCGCTCGATCACTTCACGCGCTACTCTCGCCTTGTTCGAGACCATGATGAAGGTCTCGCCCAAGAGGTCCTTGGGACGGATCGCTGCTCGTTCGGTGAGCGGATGATCGCTGGGCATCAGCACAATCAGCTTTTCGCGGGTAACCACGCGATAGTCCAGATCGAATCCCGGTTCGGCCCGCAGGAACGCGAGATCGAGCTTGCCGCGTGCGAGCGCATCGGCGAGGTCCGGCGAATAGTGACTCGATATCGTCAGGTCGGTGTTCGGGAGTTCATCGCGAAGCACCTGCATCGCGCGCGGCAGCCAGGTCATCTCCTGACCGGTCAGGAAACCCAGCGCGAAAACCTGTTTCCTTGGTTGCGCCGCACGGCGCGCGGCCTCGATCGCGGCATCGACTTGTGTGAGTGCTAACCGCGCGTGGTCGAGGAACGCCTTGCCCGCCAGCGTCAGCTCGACCCCGCGCGCGCTACGGTTGAACAGTTCCACGCCAACCTCGTCTTCCAGATCACGGATCTGCCGGCTAAGCGACGGTTGCGACGTATGCAAGCGGCGTTCAGCCGCAACGGTCAGGCTACCGGTCTCCGCGACGGCCAAGAAATACCGCAAATGTCGAAGCTCCATAACGGTCCCCTGAGTTCAGCCATGCCTGGCAGGCATGCCCGCCAGCCTACAAAGTCTTTTTACTTTCCGCAAGACCCAACTAGATTACGCATCAGGTAGCGACGAAACGGCAACAACCCGTTCGCCGCAACGACTTGAAATCTATTCGATCCATGCCTTTCATCTATATCGGAGAATCGCCATGACCGGCCATACGCACGAAACCGCCCCAACACAATTCGTTGATGCGAACGGCGTCCGCTTCGCTTATCGGCGCTTCGGCACGACGGGCGGCGTGCCGCTCGTGTTAAACATCCACTTCACCGGCACGATGGACCATTGGGACCCGGCCGTCACCAACGGCCTTGCTCAAGGCCGCGAAGTGATCCTGTTCAACAACGCCGGGATCTCCAGCACGTCAGGCGAGGTACCGCAGTCGATTGAAGAAATGGCTGCCAACGCTGCCGCCTTTATCAAGGCACTCGGACTCACGCAAGTCGACGTGCTCGGTTTTTCGATGGGCGGTCTGATTGCACAGGAACTGGCGTTGGCCGACCCGAAGCTCGTCCGCCGCCTGATCCTGGTTGGCACGGGCCCCCGCAGCGGCGAAGGCATGGTGTCGCTCACGCCGGAAGCACAGGATATTTTCAGCGCGACTTATGAGGAGCCGGATCACTTGTGGCTGCGTGTGCACTTCTCCCCCTCGGATGCGAGCCAGGCAGCCGGCCGCAAGTTCCTGCAGCGGTTCCGCCTGCGCACCGAAGGCCGGGACCCCGATGTCAACGACAAGGTCGCACCGGCGCAACTCGCCGCACTCGCCAAATGGGGCGCGCCCCGCGAGAACCCTTTCGATTACCTGATGGCGCTCGCTCAGCCCACGCTCGTAATTAACGGGGATAACGACGTAATCATCTACTCGATCAACTCGTGGATCCTGCAGCAGAACATCCCGAACGCGCAGCTGATCATTTACCCGGATGCCAACCACGGTTCGCTGTACCAGTATCCCGAGCGCTTCGTCACGCATGTCGCGCAGTTCCTGTCCGAGAACGACGAACACGCCTGAATCAACGCTCACGCTTATGCTCATGCGCTGAATCAGCAGATGGTTTTACATTCAAACTACAGGATTCTCACCATGACCAACCTCACCGGGAAGACCGCTCTCGTCACAGGCGCTTCACGTGGTATCGGCCATGCCAGCGCGCTCGCACTTGCCAAAGAAGGCGCACAAGTGCTGGTCCACTACAGCAACGGTGAAAAGGAAGCGGAAGCAGTCGTTGCTGAAATTCGTGCAGCCGGCGGCAACGCTCAAAAAGATCGCCGCGAATCTGCGCGATGCAGACGGCCCGCATGCGCTTGCCAAGCGTGTACGCGCTGTAGTGGGCCATCGACTGGACATTCTGGTGGCTAACGCCGGCATTTCGAAAGCGGCAAGCATAGAAGAAACGACGGTTGAAGATTTCGACAACCTGTTCGCAGTGAATGTGCGGGCGCCCTTTTTCCTCGTGCAGCAATTGCTGCCGGTGATGTGCAAAGGCAGCAGCGTTGTTCTGCTCTCCTCGCTCGCGGCGCATGCCGCCGTGGGCACGCTGCCAGCATACGCAGCAACCAAAGGCGCGGTCGACACCCTTGTCAAGCATTTCGCCTCCGCACTTGGCGAACGCGGTATTCGCGTGAACGCGGTAGCGCCCGGCGTGGTTGAAACCGACATGCCGGGTTTCACCAAGACTGACGCGGGACGCGCGGCCACGCTCGGCATGCAGGCGCTAAAACGTCTCGCGCAACCGGATGACATTGGGAGTGCGGTCGCTTTTCTTGCATCCGATGCAGCGCGCTGGATTACCGGTGAAACGCTGCATGTTGATGGCGGTTCAAAACTCTAGATCGAAGTAGTTTAGGCCTTCTCTGCACGCGTGTTAAAAGTCTTATCAATTAGTTATCCAAATTTATGCAGAACGCTAAAGGAAGATTCAAATGACATCCTCTGTCCCCGTACTATACGAATCAAAAGGCTCCCCGAACGCGCGCCGTGTGCGCATCTTCATCGCGGAGAAGGGAATCGATATCCCGATGAAGCCGGTCGACCTTGGCACCAAAGAACAATTCTCCGACTCTTACCGCGCAATCAATCCGCGCAGCCAGGTGCCGGCGTTGGCCCTGACCAACGGCCCCGTGATCGCGGAAGTGCTCGCTATCTGGCGTTACCTGGAAGAAGCGTATCCCCAAACCCCGTTGCTGGGGACAACGCCAGAGTCGAAGGCGCTCGTCACCATGTGGGAACGTCGCGCAGAACTGGATGGCTTCGCGCCGGTCACGGAAGGCGTGCGCAACGCGGTCGCCGGATTGAAGGGCCGCGCGCTCTCGGGGCCGCACGCCTATGAGCAGATTCCCGAACTGGTCGAGCGTAGCAAACAACGCGTGGCGAATTTTTTCTCCGACTTCAACGAACGGCTCGAGACGGTCCGTTTCGTCGCTGGCGATGAATTCTCGGCGGCGGACATCACCACGCTGGTCACGGTCGACTTCGCGGCCAACGCGCTGAAGATGCCGATTCCAGCAGAACACACTGCGTTTCGTCGATGGTACGACGTGGTCTCTGCACGGCCAAGCGCTACCGCGTAAGATCTTCGCGCAGGTCATTAACGACCGGCGCGTTAAGAAGCTCAATTTGCCGCGCTTCGGCCCTTCGCTTGACCCCACATTCTCTGGAGAGTCTCATGTCACGCACTATCAAGTTTGCCAAAGCCGGCGGTCCCGAAGTCCTCGAATTTGTCGAGACAGAGCTGTCCGCTCCCGGTCCGACCGAAGTTCGCATCACCGTCAAGGCAATAGGCATCAACCGCGCCGAGGCGATGTGGCGCGTGGACGCCTACATCGAACCCGTCAGGTTTCCCGCAGGTCTCGGGTATGAAGCAGCGGGCATCGTTGACGCGGTGGGTAGCGACGTTACAGGCTTCGCGCCCGGCGACAAGGTCAACGTGATTCCATCGTTCTCGATGAATCAGTATCACACGTACGGCGAAGTGATCATCGTGCCGGACCACGCAGTCGTTAGACACCCGGAATCACTTTCTTATGCCGAGGCGGCGTCGGTCTGGATGATGTTCGTGACGGCCTACGGCGCGCTTGTCGAAGATGCAAAGGTGAGCAAGGGCGATTTTGTGATCATCCCGGCGGCGTCCAGCAGCGTTGGACTCGCGGCGATCCAGATTGCCAACTACGCCGGGGCGACGCCCATCGCAACAACCCGCACGGCCGACAAGAAACAGCAGTTGCTCGACGCGGGCGCGGCGCACGTAATCGTCACGGACGAAACCGATCTGGTCGAAGAAGTCACGCGTATCACAGGCGGTCAGGGTGCGCGCGTTGTGTTCGATCCAGTCGGCGGCCCGACCTTCCCGAAGCTGATTTCCGCGCTGTCGTTCCAGGGCATTGCGTACATCTACGGTGCGCTCAGCGAAGGCGTAACACCGCTGCCCGTGCTGGACATGATTGCGAAGATGACTACCGTCAAGGCTCACAACATCTGGCTGACGAGTGGTGATGCGACACGTCGCAAGGCTGCGGTGGAGTACGTACTAAAGGGGCTCGAAAGCGGCGCGCTCAAACCGGTTATCGATCGCACCTTCACGTTCGACAAAATGGTCGATGTGCATCGTTATCTTGAAACCAACGGCCAGTTCGGAAAGATCGTGGTGACCGTGTAAGTCAAAGCGCCGGCGCTTGATCACAAGCGCCGGCAACCCATGAGTGGCAGTGCGATCAGTAGAACTTCCTTTTGCACCACCCGATCAAGGAGAGCAACTAAATGACCAGCCATCCTGTTGTACTCATCACCGGCGCGCTAACCGGCATTGGCCGCGCCGCCGCTTTTGCATTCGCCCGCGAAGAAGCGCGTATTGTTGTGTCGGGCCGCCGCGCTGAGGAAGGCCAAAAGCTCGCCGCAGAACTGAACGCACTCGGCGTAGACGCTGAATTCATCCAGGCGGATGTCCGCTTCGAAGACGATGTGCGCAATCTCGTCGACGGCACGCTGGCCCGTTTCGGGCGGCTCGATGTCGCGGTCAACGCCGCGGGTGCTGAAGGCGAGTCAGCGCCTGTGATGGAACAGACTCCCGAACGCTATGCAGCGGTCTTCGATACAAACGTCCTAGGCACGCTGCTAAGCATGAAACACGAGCTGCGCGTGATGACCGGGCAAGGCAGCGGCAGCATCGTTAACATATCGTCGACAATGGGTGCGCGTGGCGCGGCAGGCGCGTCGCTCTACGTGGCCAGCAAGCACGCGGTGGAGGGCCTTACGAAGTCCGCGGCGCTAGAAGCCGCGGGCTTCGGTGTACGGGTCAATGCCGTCGCCCCCGGTCCCGTGGAGACGGCAATGCTAAATCGGCTGCTGTCGGATGCGGAACGCAAGGCCGCCTTTCTCGCGGCGGTTCCGCTCAAACGTGCTGGAACGCCTGAAGAAATCGCCGACGCTATTGTGTTCGTTTCTTCCGACAAGTCGAGCTTCATGACCGGGGAAGTACTCAGGGTCAATGGCGGACGAACCGCGTCGTAACCCATATTTATTGCTCAGGAGATAACCCATGCTTTACGAAATCCGAACCTACACCTTCAAACCGTTGCGCGCTGCTGAATGGCTTGCGTTGTACAAAAGCGAGGCCCTGCCGCTTCAGAAGGAATTCCTTGGCGAACTGGTCGGGTTCTTCACGACGGAGATTGGTGACATCAGCCAGATCGTTCATATCTGGGCGTACAAGAGCCTGGACGATCGGCTTGAGCGCCGCGACAGGATGGCGGCCGACAGCCGCTGGCAGGCATTCGGCAGCAAGGTGAAAGCGCTGGATATTCTCGTCAGCATGGAGTCGCGAATCATGCGGCCAACGGACTTTTCGCCGCTGAAATAACGCAAACAATCAAAGGAACAGGCAGTCAGGTTCGTCATGCGGACCGCCGAAGCTGCCTGCATAGCGATGGTGAACACCATGTCTACTCCGACTTTCGATGACCTTCCCACGCCGCTCAAGAGCGTGCAAACCCGCCCTCTGTTTGTCATGCGGCTCGACGTCAAGCCGATTGTGATCGTTGGTCAAACGCCGGGGCCGTTTCGTCGCGTCGGAATCGTACCGTCAGGAACATTTGCCGGCGAGCGGCTGTCGGGTCAGGTGCTGGACGGTGGCGCCGACTGGCAAACAGTGCGCGGCGACGCAAGCACCACGCTCGACGTACGCCTGATCCTGCAAACCGACGACGGCGTAAACATCACGATGGCGTATCGAGGCGTGCGCCACGGACCCGCCGATGTCATTCAACGACTGGAAAAAGGCGAGGAGGTCGACCCGGCAACCTACTACTTCCGGATCAACCCCATGTTCGAAGCACCCGCGGGAAAGTATGAGTGGCTGAACCGGATCATTGCCGTGGGCACCGGACATCGATTCGCCTATGGACCTGTCTACAGCGTGTTTGAAGTCTTGTAGGCAACCCGCTCGCGAGACGCAATTGCCCCAAGCCGCTATTATTCAACCCGTCTCGGCCATGCTAGCCGGCGTGCGGCCACAGCGTACGGCCGAAAAAGGTCAGCGTCCGGTCCCACGCCAGTTGCGACCAGACCGGATCGAACTGGGTCCTTGCAATACGGCCCGGGCCGACCGCGGTTTCGTTGGCGAACGCATGATGCGCAAGGTAGCGATGAAACTCGACGTCGACCTTGGCCTCCGTCAGCTTGCCCTCCAGTGCGTCAACTGTTTCAGCCGGAAAGAATTCGTCCTGTGTGGCCCAGTGACCCAGCACGGGCGCCTTGATCTTTGATGCGTCGACATATTCGAGCGGCGGGAAGCCATACCAAACCGCACCGGCAGATATGTCAGGGACATGGCACAGGGCTAGCAGCGTAAGCGCGCCGCCCATGCAGTAGCCGGTCACGCCAACCCGCTCCGAATGCGCCTTGAGGTACTGCACGGCGCCTGCGATGTCCTGGCCGGCGGCGTCGGCGAAGTCGAGCTCGCCCAGCAGGTGGTTTGCCTCTTCTTCCTCGACGGTGGTTTTACCGCGAAAAAGATCGGGGACCAGCACCAGATAACCGGACTGCGCGAAGCGGTCTGCGACGCCGCGAATCTGGTCGTTCAAACCCCACCACTCCTGAATCACGACAATGGCAGGTGCGCCCTCCAGCTTCTGGGGCTTGGCCAAATAACCCTGGACGTCCTTCCCGTCTGGGCGTTGGTAGGCGATCATGGATCCGGATGACTGTTTCATGACATGGTCCTCGATTGAGTGGAACCGGTAGCATAGCGTCAGTGGCGCGCGCCCGCTTACCGCTCTACCGGTTGCACCGCGACGGTGGATTGATCAGAAAATTCGCGACTCACGGCGACCGGCTTCATGACGCAACCTGTGCCCCGTCCTGGAAGTAAGCGGCAAGCGAGAACGTTCGCGGACCATCTTGGCAAACTGGACTAAGCGCTTGAACCGATCCAGCACTAAAGATGGGCCTTCATACGGTGATGATCACCGGAGACAATGCGTTGACCGCTGCGACGCTTGCACGGCTCGCGGGGGTCAACGAGTACATTGCCGAAGCAACGCCGGAAGCGAAACTGGACTATCTGCGCCGCGAACAGGCCGAAGGCAAGCTCGTCGCGATGATGGGCGACGGCACCAACGACGCCCCCGCACTCGCCCAGGCGGACGTCGGCCTCGCGATGAATTCCGGCACGCAAGCCGCGAAGGAAGCCGGCAACATGGTCGACCTGGACAGCGATCCAACGAAGCTCATTGAGGTCATCGAGATCGGCAAGCAACTGTTGATGACGCGCGGCGCGCTGACCACATTCTCGATCGCCAACGACGTGGCGAAATACTTCGCGATTGTCCCGGCCCTGTTCGCCGGCACGCCGCCGTGGCTGGGCGCAATGGATGTGATGCATCTGCATTCGCCGACGTCCGCGATTTTGTCGGCGGTGATCTTCAACGCGCTGATCATTCCGCTGCTGATTCCGATTGCGCTCAAGGGCGTCAAATACCGCGCGCTAGGCGCCGACGCGCTGTTGCGCCGCAATCTCCTGGTATGGGGACTAGGCGGCGTAATCGTGCCTTTCGCCGGAATCAAGCTGATCGATCTGGTCATGGTCGGGTTGCATCTGGTCGCGTGAAGTTTGCATGACAGGCCGCATGAGGTTTGCATACGGTCGCGCAAGGAGAAAATCATGCTGCGCTATCTGTCGAAGAGTGTCTGGCTGCTGGGATTCGTTGCCGTGCTTGTGTGCGGTATTTATCCGGCGGTGTTGTGGGTCATCGGCCAGACTGCGTTTCCGTTCCAGGCGAACGGCAGTATTGTTGATGGCCCGGACGGCAAACCGGTCGGTTCGCTGCTGATCGCGCAACCGTTTACTAAAGACGAATACTTCCAGTCGCGCCCGTCGGCGGTGTCGTATGACGCGTCGGCTTCCGGGTCGTCTACGCTCAGTGCTACGAACTATCTGTTGCGCGACCGCGTGGCCCGCATGCTGGGGCCAATTGCACGCTACGCTACCGGGCCGCAGGCCGGGCAACTCGTCGCGCCTGATGTGGAGCGCTGGTTCCAGGCCGACCGTGCGGGCGGCCAGCCGCATATCGTCGCGCAATGGGCGGACGCTCACAACGGACTCGCTCAGGCATGGGTGAGCGCCGATCCGTCGCACGCAAATTACGTCGATGACTGGGCCAAGAAGCATCCGGACGTGGTGAAGCATTGGGTGGCCACGAATCCCGCCACACCGAACCCGAAGGCAGCGGATCTGGCCGTGGTGTTCTTCGAAACGTTTTCGGCCGAGCACCCCGGACAGTTCCCGTCGAGCGTGACGCACACCGGCAGTAACGGCAAGAGCGTGAGCGCGATCGAACCGGTAAAGGACGGCGCCGATGTCCAGTCCATTTTCTTCGACATGTGACGGCAGGATCATCCGAACGTAGCGCTGCAAGACGTACCGGGCGACTTCGTCACGACGTCCGGATCAGGACTTGACCCGGACATCACATTGGCGAATGCGACCTACCAGCTCGATCGCGTAGCGGCGTAGCGGTAGCGCGGGCATTTCCGTGAGCGTAAATCGCTACCCCACGTTCATCGGTAGCAGCACCATTTGCCTGCCCTGCTGATGCAAGCGCGTCTGGATTTCCACCGGCGTCTGGTTATGCAACCACGCCGTCAGGAAATTGACGCGCTTGAAAATCAGCTTGCTCGCAAAACACACGCTGTTTGGAAACTCGTCCATCGTGGTCTCGGTGAGTTTCATGAATTCGCCGATAGGATGCGTGCCGAAGGCAATCCGGTAATCGGCAGGAATGCCATGCCGCCGGCAGTACAAAACGTAATACTCAAGCGATGACTGGATCGTTTTCTGCAGACGCTCGAGGTGTTCCGCGCCTTCGTAGCTTTGCGCATCGACTTCGCCCACGGCCAGGAAGATGAAGTTCTTGAAATGTTCAGGGAACAGCCGGTTGACCCACAAAAATGCGTGCATGCTGGCCCCGCGATGCTTGCCGACCAGCAGGATCGCAGTCGGCTTTGACGGGTCAGGTTTAGCGACGTCGGGTTCGCTGCCGACTAGCGGCACGTCCGTGAAAAGCGAATCCTCGCGGGCAAGCTGCGAACGCGTGTCGATGTAATGACGCCTGATCAGGAAACACGCGGCGATCACCGCGCTGGTGACAAGCACCGTTAGCCAGCCACCGGCCGTGAACTTCTCGATCAGCGTGATGACCAGCACGGCACTCGTCACGGAAAGACCCAGCGCCGACAGCGCGAACGGCCTCACCCAGCCCTTGCCATCGTGGCGATGCTGCCACCAGTACGTGCATAAGCCGAGCAGTGACAGGCTGAACGTCAGGAACACGTTGATGCTGTACAGGACGACGAGGATGTCCACATTGCCTCTTGTCCACATCAGGATGACGAGGCTTGCTATGCCCATGACCACGATGCCGTTCTGCCTGACGAGCCGCGTGGACAGATCACGGAAATGGCGCGGCACCCATGAATCGGAGGCCATGTTCGACAACACTGCCGGGCCATCGAGAAAGCCCGTTTGCGCACCGACCAGCAACAACCCCGCTTCGAGCGCCAGCACGACTGCCAGCAATGCGTGACGCGCGAACGCCGAGCCGAGTCCCAGATGCTCGATCACGCTGCCGAACACCACGGCGTTGAGCGTCTGGCCTTCGACTGGCTGGGCATGCCACAACATGTAGAGCAGGATGATGCCGCCCGCCGTGAACGCCAACGACGTCGCCATGTAGAACATGGTTACCTTGCCGTTCGGTACGCGCGGTTCGGCCAGCATGTTGACGTTGTTCGACACGGCTTCGAGCCCCGTGTAAGTCCCGCCACCGAGCGAGAACGCCCGCATCAGCAAGGCGGCGACCACCAGCGGTCCTAGCGTGTGCGACATGCTGTGCGCTTCCGCTACGGCACCCGGCACGACAGCCGCCAGATGATCGCCGTGAACGGCTACACCATAGATGATCAGTCCAAGGTGGAGCACTACAAAGCCGAGGAAGATGGGCAACAGCACAAGGATCGATTCCTTCATGCCGCGGAAATTCAGGCCGGTCATCAGCACGATCAGCGTCAGCTCGGTGGCGAGTTTGAATGCCTGTGCGCCGACCGGCAATAAACTGAAGAACGCATCGACGCCGCTTGCGAGCGATGTCGCGATCGTCAGCACATAGTCGACCAGGAGGGCTGCACCGGAGACAAGCCCCGGCGTTGAGCCCAGCAACGCAGTCGCCACGCGATAGCCGCCTCCGCCAGTCGGAAATAGTTCGATGACCTGGTTGTAGCCGAGCGCGATGATGAAGACGGTCGCCGCGGTCGCCAACGCGAGGATCAGCGCGAGCGGCGTATGCTGACCAAGCGCGAGAAACGCTTCTTCGGGACCGTAGCAAGAGGAAGACAGGCCGTCGGCACCCAGCCCCACCCACGCGAGCAGAGGCGTGACGGCAATCACATGGCGCGTGCGCGGATCAAGAGGATCGAGCGGCTTGCCTACCAGCACACCCCAGATCTTTTGAACGGCAGTCATGGCGTCTCCCGGTCGATCGAGAAGCGGCAATACCATTGCGGATAAAAACGTTGAGGCTCGGTTTTCTTTCTCTTTTCTTTCTGCCTGAGCAAGCGCACGCGCTGACTCATAGGCTCAGCGAGAAAGAGATGTAGGGCCGGTTCATATGGTACGCCCGCGGCTGCCAGGGGCACTAAAAATCCGACGCCAAACACGCTGCTAATTCAGCCGTGTCTTGATGAAATCGATGAACAAACGGGTCCTTGCCGGCAAGAGCCGCGTGTCGGTAATCGCGTGCACCTGGATGGGCGCAAGACTCCAGTCCGGTAGTACACGCCGCAGGCGGCCCGACGCCACGTCCTCGCGCGCAAGCTCGGTATCGAGCACGGTGATACCCACATCCGAGAGCGCCAGCGCACGGCTAAGGCCAACGCTGTTCATGCTGAAGCGCGACGCGATCATCACATTGACCTCCTCGTCCCCGCGATAAAAGGTTCTCGACACTTCCCCCTGGCTCGTCGCAGCTTGCACGATGCACAGCACATGGTGCTTCAGGTCCTCGGGATGGATCAGCGGCGCAGCGGCCTTGAGATAGCCAGGCGATGCATAGAGATAGCGTGGCAACAGCGCAATCTGCCGTGCGACAAGCGTTGACGGAGTGGTCGGCGGCGGTCCCATGCGAATGGCGAGATCAAACGGATCGCTCTGCAAGTCCACGCGGCGCGGCGTCAGGTCGAACTCAAAACTGATCAGCGGATACGCCTTGGCGAACTCGCTCAGGATGGGTGTGAGATAACCGGTCGCGAGATCGACCGGCATTGATACCCGCAGCGTGCCGCTAGGGTGCTCCACCACGTCGAGCAGGGATTCGTGCGCAATGCGCGCTTCTTCAACAATGCTCTGGCATCGCTTGAAATACACATCGCCCGCAGCAGTGAGTTCGACCTTGCGCGTTGAACGATGCAGCAACTGAAGACCAATCGTCTTTTCCAGCTCCGATATATGACGCGACAGCGTTGAGTTGGGCATATCCAGCGCTTCGGCCGCGCGCCTGAAGCTTTTGGTCCGGGCGACTTCCACGAACAAACGCATATAGCTCAACAGTTCCACGATGATTGCTCCACTGGTGGATCACTGTTTTCAATTATAGCTATTTATCCCTTGAATGGATCAATGCAATATGTCTCTACACCTCCTCACCCAAGGAATCGACATGAACTCGCTCTTCAGCAACACCCGCATTGGCCGCTATACGCTTCGCAATCGCCTCGTCATGGCGCCGATGACCCGCTCGCGCGCCGACGACACCACGGGCGTGCCCTCGCCCATGGCAGTGGACTACTACAGCCAGCGCGCCGGCGCGGGCCTGATCATCACGGAAGGCACCTATCCCGCGCCGATGGGCAAAGGCTACGTGCGCACGCCTGGCATCCATTCCGAGGCGCAGATTGAAGCATGGAAACATGTCACCGATGCAGTGCACGCCAAGAGCGGCCTTATCTTCCTCCAGCTCATGCACACGGGGCGCATCTCTCATCCGAGCCTCTTGCCAAGCGGCGCAACGCCGGTTGCACCTTCGGCAATCCGGGCCGCCGGCACGGTATTCACGGCGACAGGACCGCAAGAGTTTGTGCAGCCGCGCGCCCTTGAGACCGATGAAGTAGCAGATATTGTCCAGGAGTATCGGCTTGCTACCCGCAACGCGTTGACTGCAGGTTTCGACGGCGTTGAATTGCATGCGGCCTCGGGGTATCTGCCGGAGCAGTTTTTGTCGTCGGGTACGAATCAGCGGACTGATCTTTATGGCGGCTCGCTTGCGAATCGCGCGCGCTTCATCCTGGAAGTGCTGGGCGCGATGTCTGAGGAAGCAGGCAGCGACCGCGTGGGTATCAAGATCGCGCCTGAAATGGGCTTCAACGATGTAACCGATGCAACACCACAGGACACCTATCTTTATCTCGTGAAGCAACTCTACGCGCTCAAGCTTGCGTATCTGCATGTGGCGAAGACCCAGAGCGAATTCGATTACCGCACGTTCCTGCGCCCGTTGTTCAATGGGGCGTATCTGGCTGGCGGTGGGCTGACCAGCGAGAGCGCGCAAACGCTGATCGAGCAGGACAACGCCGATGCAACCGTGTTCGGTAGTCTGTACCTTGCCAATCCGGATTTGCCGCAGCGTTTCCTTGACCATGCACCGTTCAACACGCCTGACCGTAACTCGTTCTATTCGCCCGGCCCGACCGGGTATATCGACTATCCCGCACTGGAGCAAGCTCAATGAACCGCGCCCTTCGTATCCACAGCTATGGCGATGCTGACGCCCTGAAGATTGATAGCATCGCAATGCCCACCCCCGCTTCAGGCCAGGTAGTTGTTCATGTCAAAGCCGCGGGAATCAACAGCATCGACTGGAAGATTCGCGACGGCTGGTTGCAGAACGATTTCCCGTTGCCCCTCCCCGCTACGCTCGGCGTTGAACTCGCCGGTGAGGTGATTGAAGTCGGTCAAGACGTGGGTGGATTCGCCATTGGCGACCGGGTCATGGGTCCCTCGGTCGGACTCGGCGCCTATGCTGATTTTGTAGCGATCGCGTCGAACACGCTGGTGAAAACGCCTGCCAGCCTGACCGACGAACGTGCTGCGGCCATCCCCGTTGGCGCGCTGACGGCGTGGCAGGCTTTGTTCGAAGCGGGAGAATTGAAGCGCGGCCAAACCGTATTGATTCATGGCGCGGCCGGCGGCGTGGGAAGTTTCGCCGTGCAGTTCGCGCGCCGCGCCGGAGCGCGTGTCATAGCGACGGCTCAGGGCATCAACGCAGGTTATCTGCGGGGACTGGGTGCGGATGAGGTTATCGATTACCGCACTTCCTCGTTCTGGGAGCGGGCGAAGGACGTCGACCTGGTGCTTGACCTGGTAGGTGGCGCGGTGCTGGCCAACTCGTGGCAAGTGTTAGCCGATACGGGAAGAATCGTGAGCGCGGCCGCGCCTGATATTGAAGCGCAGACGCCAGCGGGCAAACGCGGTATCTGGTTTCAGATGCGGCCCGATGCGGCACAGCTTGCGGAGATTGTGGGTTTGGTCGATCAAGGCGGAGTGAAGGTGGAAGTATCGGAGGTCGCTGCATTAGGCGACGCTACCGCTGCAATCGAGCGTAACAAGACGGGGCATGGACCGGGGAAAGCGGTGATCTTGTTTTGATAACGACTTCGCTGCGGGAAACCGCAGCGAAGTCGTTATCGCCCGGCGTTATCCGGAAGATCGCGAACCCGGCAGAACCGCTCAGGGTATCGAGTTCGCTTGTGGACCGGTTCGCAGCTTATTTCGCAGCGGCAGCCGTCAACACCGGTGCATCAGCCGGCGCAGCCCAGCTACTGCGGCGCACATGATGGATGATCAGCGGGACGCCGCCAAACACCACAATGCCGAGCGTCACCAACCCAATGTACATAGCTGGCGAACCCACCGGCAACTGGTCGGGCGGGAAAAATGACACCACGAAGCTGAACACCACGCCCGCGAGGCCCACGCCCGCAAAGATCCACATTCCCACGATCCCGCCGGGTACTGTGAACGGGCGCTTGAGATCCGGCGCGGAATAGCGCAGTTTTATCGCTGCTGCGTACATCAGCATATAAGCGATCAAATACAGCGCGATAGTCATTGCCGAGATCAGGAAAAACGCAACCGATACGTCCTTGATGACGAAGTAGAAGCAGGACATCAAGGTAACAATCACGCCTTGCACCAGCAGGATATGCGTGGGCATTCCTTGCTTGTTCTTCGCCTGCAGCACGGGAGGCAGTTCACCCTCATGCGCTGTTTCAAGCAGTCCGCGTGAAGGGCTGCCAAGCCACGCGAGCACACCGCTTATGGCACCCACGCCCACCAGCAGCGACAGCACCGATACCAGCCACTGCATGTGCCAGATGTCCGTGATGACCGCGGCGAAGGTATCGAATACGCCGGACTGAAGCGAGATCTTTTCGTACGGAAGAATGCCAGCTATTGGCAGCGCCCCAAGCGCAAAAATCAGGATCGAGATGATGGCTCCAAGACCGATTGCTGCCGGGTAACCTCGGCTCGGGTTGCGCATGTCCATCACATGCACGGCCTGCACCTCGACGCCTGCGAACAGCAACACAATACCGGCGAGAAACGCAATGGTGCCGAAGCCATGGATCGCGGGCCAATAACGCGCATGACCTGCCTCCGAAAGCGCCGGATCCTTAATATGCTGCCAGCCAAGCGCGTGCCCCGTATAGATCCAGTACGCCAGCAACGCCAGCAAGACGAAGCCAGGAACAATCGTGCCGATAATGAACGTCCAATTGGCGATCCGCGCGAAAACCTCCACGCCTTGCAGCACCACCCAGGTCGCAAGCCAATACGCAACGATGCAAAACACGCCGACATAGACGCCGTTCGTCGCCAGCTCCGGACGGCCGATCGTATAAGCGATAGCGGCTGCCCCGAACGTCAACGCGACCGGATACCACACCACGTTTTGAATCCATTGCAGCCAGATCGCGAGGAAGCCCCATCGATTGCCGAACGCCTCGCCCACCCAGGTATATATTCCACCGCGCCGGTCGGCGAAAGCACCGCCAAGTTCGGCGGAGATCAGTGACGCCGGGATCAGGTAGAAGATCACGGTGAACGCGAGATAGACGAACATCGTCATCTCTTCCTTCGCGAGCAGCGGCAGACCGCGCAAGCTGGTTACCACGGCGGCCGCTGTCATCAGGCCGATGGAAGTGGCACTCAGGTAAGTGCCTTTCTTTGCTGTCGCAGTCATATCAGACCCTTGGTCGTTAAGTCGTCAACAAAGTTGTCAACTAAGCCGTGAATGTCAGTCATGGTGAAAGCCCGGTCCCGCCTTTGAATTCGGCATTGGATTTTCCAGCAGATGCGCAATTGCGGTCTTGATGTCGTTTAGCAGCAGTACCGCCATGTCACGCGTGATGCCGCGGCGAATCAGGATGCGCTGGACGATCGTTTCCTCGCGGTCAGCGGGAAGCTTGTAAGAGGCGATCTGCCAACCCCGCATGCGAACACGATCCGATAAGTCGAAAAGCGAAAAGCCAGCGGTATCGGGGTGGCGCAGCTTGTAGCAAACCGCCGGCAGCGCACCGCGGCCGTCGTACACCATTTCTATGGCACTAAGCTTGGCGAGACCGTCTGCCAGGAATTGCGCTGTATCTGCACATTCCTGCTGGATGCGCCTGTATCCCTCATGGCCTAGCCGAAGCAGTAAGTAATACTGAGCGATGATCTGTCCCGCTGGCCGTGAAAAATTAAGCGCGAATGTGGGCATGTTACCGCCAAGATAGTCGACCATGAAGATCAGGTCGTCAGGCAGGTCCTTCACGCTACGCCATACCACCCAACCTACCCCGAGCGGTGCCAGACCATATTTATGACCTGAGCTGTTAATGGATTTCACCCGTTCTATGCTGAAGTCCCATTCCAGGTCCGGCTGGATGAAAGGCGCGACAAATCCGCCGCTAGCGGCATCCACGTGGATGGGGATGTCCAGGCCAACATCTCTTTGCAAAGCATCCAGAGCGCCCGCGAGCGCCTTGACGGGTTCGTAAACGCACGTGAAGGTAATGCCGAGCGTAGCGACAACACCGATAGTGTTTTCATCGCAATAGGCAGCCAGCTGTTCCGGTTGCAGACCAAGCGAATCACCACTAAGAGGAACTTGCCGAAGCTCGACATCGAAGTAACGGGCGAACTTGTCCCAGCACACTTGCACGGGTCCGCACACAATATTGGGCTTGTCGACCGGTTTGCCTTCTGCCAGGCGGCGCTTCTTCCACTGCCATTTGAGCGCAAGTCCACCCAGCATGCAGGCTTCACTCGAACCCGTTGTCGAGCATCCTGTTGTCTCCCACGAACGCGGTGCGTGCCAGAGGTCGGCAAGCATATGGACGCAGCGTTTTTCAATCTCGGCGGTCTGCGGATATTCGTCTTTATCGATCATGTTCTTATCGATCGACAGATCCATTAAACGACGGACTTCATCGTCTGCATAGGTCGTGCAGAAGGTCGCCACGTTCTGACGCGAATTGCCATCCATGAAAAGTTCGTCGCGAACAAGGTCAAACACCGCGTGAGGCTCCGACGGCATTTTCGGAATGCGATATTTCGGCAATGACGCGCCGGAGATAGTGGTCGAATACTCGTCATTGTTCGCTTCGGCGCTGCTGAGCGCGGGCTTAAGAAATGTCATTGACCATTCCGATGGAAAGTTGAGCGGAGATGCCAGGCGTGCGGTGCGATAAGTAAAGTGGCTTCGTCGCGAAGCCCTGCGGTTGATTACAACCACGTAAAGAATGGGTATCTTGTGGCTGTTTCAACAGCCGGTCAGGGGTCCGGTTTGCCGTTCAGGTGGCAACCGCTTCGCGCGGCCTGATACCTTTATATGCCGCTGACTCAAACGATCGTTGACCTGTGTCATGCGCATGGTGAGCTGGTTCTCAATACCTGAGGGCGGCTTTGGTTATCGGTTACATGCACCTTTCAACTACGCTTGCGCATCAGTTTGGTGCCGAGGGAGATTTTCACAGCGGGGTCAATCGCTCGCGCAGTGACAGGCCGGGTGTAAAGTTGCGTTGGCCGCCCGAGCTTGGCCAGTGTGCCGATTCATTGATCGGCTTGATCTTCCACTCCCGGTCAGCTTCGATCCTTGGACACCAGCGCTTGGAAACTCGACAATCGATATATATTGAAAACCTGCAACGAAGGAATGGAAAGTCGGCCGGCCGAAAACTGCCTTTCGTCTTGACGGAGGGGCAGACCGAAATAACTCTTGATGCGGTATTCGAACCAAGACGATCAATGTTGTTATGGAGATTGCATGAGCGCGAAGGTCGATGAGCTTGCTAAGAAGTTGATACGAAATTTCAACGACATTGAGAAAACGGCGGAAGTTCGTTTGCCTCTATATGAGACCCTCAGTGCGCGGCTCGGAACGGGTACTGCCGCGAAACACCTCGGCGCATCAATTGATATTGTCGCGGCCGGAAAGCGCTCATGTCCGTATCACTTTCACCACGCGCAAGAGGAAATGTTCGTTATCCTCGAAGGGGATGGAACGCTGCGCGTTGCGGACGAACTCATCCCGATCCGGGCCGGCGATGTAATTTTCATTCCTCCCGGCCCAGAATATCCGCATCAGATCATTAATTCATCTGAAGCGCAGCTCAAATACCTCTCGGTTGGCACACGACACGACCCGGAAGTCGTCGAATACCCGGACTCAGGGAAGTACCAGGCGATCGTTCGCGGCAAGGAGGAAGGTCCCCTCCTCGTTATTCAGCGAAAAGCTAATTCCCTTGACTACTGGGATGATGAACCGTAAGTCTGACGCGTGGCCATGAATAACCTTCACGAAGCTTCGTGCACGAACTCTGAGTGAGATCCCGGAGCGGCCGCTTTGGAGACGTTCGTGTGACCGCCGCGCGTCGGTGCCGCCCTTCGCGACAGGCAGCAGGCGGCCGGACCCACACGTCTGGAGGGACCTGGCAAAGAGTCGCGTGCTGACGCACAGTGCCATTGCGTGGAATGAAATTAGTGAGCGTAGCCAGTGGCGTAGCGCTTCGCTCAAAGCCTTATTGACGGCGCGGAGGTGCGCCTGCCCACCGCAATGCATTCGCTATGACATCAATTGAACCGGGTCGCGACGCCCGGGTCGATCACCGATTACATCGAGGGAATCATCATGGGGGCATCGGTATGGTCTTCCACGCCCTTGACGCCTGGCACCTTTTCAGCGGCAATGCACATGGCACGCGCTTGCTCGCGCGACGTGACAACACCCCATAGATGAACCGTGCCGTCATTCACAATAACGTTCTCGGCGGCCACGGCCCAACGGTGACCGCCAAGTTCCCGGATAACCGCGTCGCGCAGGGTCTGGTCGGCGTCCGGCTTGGTTACGCCTGCGTCCTTCGGAACGCTTGCCAACGCCTTCACCAGATTTGCCCGGCTAACAATGCCGAGAAGCTCTCCGTCGTACAACACCGGAACGCGCTTGATCCGGTGCCGCTCCAGAAGGTCGGCTATTTCTCTGACCGAGGTGGTCTCCTTGACGGTAATCACCTTGGGCGTCATGACGTCCTTAACCAGGCGCGCGTTCTCCTTGATATACGTTGCGGCAAGATTCTGCGTCGACGCGAAAAATTCAAGCCACCATGAACGTCGCCGGGCTTGCGTGCCGATCTCGGCTCTATGGATGAGGTCACCCTCGGTGAGCATGCCGAGCAAGCGGCCCTCATCGTCCACTACCGGTGCACCGCTGATGTGATTGTCGGCAAACAGGCGCGCGGCCTCTCGCACAGTCGTGCCGGGTCCCACGGTAATGACCTTCCTGGTCATGACATCGACTGCTCGCATGGTATTCCCCTCAATGTGATCGGGCGAGCGCCTGATCCAAGGGTCGAACCTCCCTAACCAGGACTCGCCTCAGCAGGACTCGCCTACATTAAGAATGTTAGTGAAGGATCGCGCCGCGGGCTTGACTCAGATCAACCGTGCCGCATCAGAAACGCATGCCAACGCCAACGCCGACCACCAGGGGGTCGATCTTGAGCGACCCAAGCGATGCGCCGTCTGCCGACGCGCTGGTGCGCATCCAGATCTTCTTGATGTCGAAGTTGACGAACAGATTGCGCGCGACCTGCACGTCGACACCCGCTTGCAGCGCGGGGCCGAAGCTCGAGTTCTTGATCGATACGGGCGTATCTCCGGCGTGCAGCCCGTTGTTATAGAACAGCGTGTAGTTCACGCCCGCGCCAACGTAGGGGCGAACCTTGCCGGGCGCGTTGAAATAGTACTGAAGCAAGAGCGTAGGCGGCAGGACGTTCACGCCGCCAAGCGCCCCTGCGTTCGACGTTACCTGATGACGCGACGTGGCAAGAATCAACTCGATGCCAATACTCGGGCGCACCATATAGACAAAATCGAGCTCGGGAACGATGGCGTTGTTGACACCCGTCCCGATGCTTCCCAGTGTGCCGCCCGCGGAAACACCGGGCTGGATGCTGATTGCCCTGACGCGCGCAAGAATGTCGCCCTGATCGGCCTGTGCCGGCACGCATACCGCCGACAAAACCGCGCTCAACAGCGCCGCTGCAAATAGTGAATGCTTTCCCACGGATTTTCCCCTGTCTTTCCGGCCGCAAATTTTTTTGCCGTATCGGAATTTTCCGAATGCAGCCGGTGTTGCGCCATGATGTGGATCAGCAAACCGGGATAACAAGGGTGCGGCGAATTGCGTTTTCCGCGTGAACTGCACTGTCCGCTTCAATACCCGTATGCCGGGCCCATTCCGTGCTGCCAAACCGGTGTACCCCACCGTATACAATCGATCCCAGGCAAACACGCTCTCCGCCAGCCCCACGCTTTTCGTGCGGCAGCCCGGAGGATATGAACGACACGAGCGACACGAGCAATTCAAGCCGGAGAACCACGTGCCAAGCGACCGACCCTCCTCACCTCTGCCTAGCGGCGCACCAGCGGGCGACGAGCTCGTCAGCAACGCATTTCCTCATGCCCTGAGCGATATCCACTTCAGGCTGCTTGTCGACGCGGTACAGGACTACGCGATCTTCATGCTTGATCCGGACGGGCGTGTCGCGAGCTGGAACCGCGGCGCGCAAAGCATCAAGGGCTACGCGGCCCGGGAAATCATCGGGCAGCACTTTTCGGTTTTCTATACGCAGGAAGACATTGCGGCGGCCAAGCCGCGCACGGAGCTGGCGCTTGCTGCATCGGAAGGCCGCATTGAAGACGAAGGCTGGCGTGTGCGCAAGGACGGTTCGCGCTTTTGGGCGAACGTAACCATCACCGCGATCCGCGCGCCCGACGGTGCGCTTCGCGGCTTTGCCAAAGTGACGCGGGACATGACGGATCGCCTGCGACTGTTAGAGCTTCAGCATGCCAGCGCGTTGTCTTTACACGTGCAGAGCGCACGCGAGGAAGAAAGAACCCGGATTGCACGCGAGCTCCATGACGACCTCGGCCAGCAACTGGTCGCACTCAAGATGGATATCGCCTTGCTGGATCAGGCCGCGACGGAAGACGGCAAAACCGCGCGTCATACCATTGCGCAGACGATTGCATTGCAAGTGCAAATTGATTCGATCATTGCCTCGGCACGGCGCATTGCGGGCGGTCTGCGTCCGCCCATGCTCGACGACCTGGGCCTTGCGGCTGCACTCGAATGGCTTGCGGCAGAATTTCGTAATCGCTACGGGCTCGCCGTCACCGTGCTGAACAAGGCGGATCAACTGGCGTTATCGCCAACAGCTGCAACCGCCATTTTCCGCATGGTGCAGGAAGCGCTGACCAACGTTACGCGTCACTCCGAAGCCACCCGGGTAAGCGTCGAGATGCACGTCATGCAAGATGAATTCCGGCTGCACATTGAGGATAACGGCAAAGGAACGACGCTCGATCGAAATAGGAACAAGGATAACTTCGGACTACTCGGCATGCAGGAACGGGTACGCCAATTGCATGGACGAGTAACATTCGACAGTGCGCCGGGCGACGGATTTCGAATCGACATCTGTTTGGCCGCCAACGCTGTCAAGGCGAACCACGACGGCACCTAAGTCATTGCGCGCCGCCCTACAGATGAATCGTTTCCGCGCGTTTCAGGCTGATCCACACCACGCCCTCGCGCAAGCCGTCGAGTACCGTCTCCCACTCGCGCGCAAAGATTTTCGAATGCCGGAACTGATGTTTGAATTCACCTGCCGCGCCGCCATGGGCAACGTGCACTTCACAGCAAAAGCCGCCGTCGACAGGAATGCTGTGGGTGGAAACGCTCCAGCCGTCCCCCGTCACTTGACCCGTCAGTGCCATGTCATGTCTCCCTTACTCGACGACCTGACGGCCGCTCCGTGTTAGTGCCGCCAAACCATGAACCGCGCCGCATCCAAGCCAGCATCGGCGGAACACCTGCACCTTCCTTAAGCTTCGATAATCACCTTGAGCGCATGTGTATCGGCGGCTTGTGAGAAGGTCTCGTACGCTTTTAAAACGTCGTTCAGCGCAAAGCGGTGGGTGATAAGCTTGCCCGCTTCCAGACGCCCGGAACGCACAGTCTTTAGCAGCATGGGCGTGCTGACGGTATCGACCAGTCGCGTGGTAATCGTTATGTTGCGATCCCACAGGCATTCCATGTGCAGATCGACCTTCACGCCATGCACGCCCACATTGGCGATGGTGCCGCCAGGCGCAATGATCGATTCGCATAGTTCGAAGCTGGCGGGCACACCGACCGCTTCGATTGCGCAATCCACGCCAATGCCACCGGTCAGCTTCATGATTTCAGCCACCGGGTCGCCACTTAAATTATTCACGCACGCGGTCGCGCCGAAGGTTCGCGCTACTTCCAGCCGGTTTGCATCGCGGTCGATCATAATGATCTGCGCCGGTGCGTAGAACTGCGCCGTGAGCAACGCGGCAAGGCCAATGGGTCCCGAGCCGACAATGGCAACCGTGCTGCCCGGCTGCACTTTTCCGTTCAGCACGCCGCACTCGAAACCGGTTGGAAGGATGTCCGAGAGCATGACCAGCGCTTCCTCATCGGCACCGGCGGGAATGGGATACAAGCTCGTTTCCGCGTGCGGGATACGCACATATTCGGCTTGCGTGCCGTCAATCTTGTTGCCGAGAATCCAGCCGCCTGTCGTGCAATGGGAGTACATGCCGCGGCGGCAATAATCACATTTTCCGCACGACGTGATGCAGGAAATCAGGACGTGATCGCCGGGTTTGAATGTCGAAACCGCGGCGCCTACGTGCTCGATTATGCCAACGCCCTCGTGTCCCAGGATGCGGCCCGGTTCACAAGTTGGCACGTCACCTTTCAGGATGTGCAGGTCCGTACCGCAGATTGTCGTGCGCGTGACCTTGACGATGGCGTCCGTCGCCGAAAGGAGCTCTGGCATTGGTCGTTCGTCGAGGGATTTACTGCCGGGTCCGTGATACACGAGTGCCTTCATCGTCAATCTCCTTTTACCTGGACATACCTGGAAACGGGGCTTCCACGACAAAACTTTAGGCTTGGCGACGCCGGCGCGGTTGACCTGTATCAATCGATAAGACATGAACGCGGAAGTTTCCGCCGTGACCATGACAGCTGCCGCGCGCCGTTCAAGACCCGCCGGGTTGCGGCTCCTTGATCTGCATCAACGGAAAAAAAGCGCGAACTCATAGACTTTTTGTAAGCGCCGGGCGATCTGGACCGGTTCCAGGACCGATTCCGGAGCAACGCCACCCGCTCACTGCGTCACTGACGCCAACGACCCACT
This sequence comes from Caballeronia sp. SBC1, assembly GCF_011493005.1. NCBI lineage: Bacteria > Pseudomonadati > Pseudomonadota > Betaproteobacteria > Burkholderiales > Burkholderiaceae > Caballeronia > Caballeronia sp. SBC1. The sequence continues at coordinate 1,618,012 of NZ_CP049157.1, read as the reverse complement.
ACGGAGCCTGCGATGAGCTACAAAAGCATCGTTGTTCAACTCGACATGAGCGCGCGCGCCCAGCCACGCCTCGAATATGCGTTGCGTCTCGCCTTACAATTCGACGCGCACCTGACCGGCGTGTTCTCGGCGTTCAGTCCAGATCCGCGTTCTTTCTATGTCATGGCCGGAACGGCGGACTACTACGAAGAGCACCGTAAAACCCGCCAGCAACGTCACGGCGCGCTCGAACGGATCTTTCACGCGGAACTGCTGCGCGCGGGCGTGAGAGGCCAGTGGATCGACTATCCCGATTCCGCCGGCGAAGCGATTCCTCGTTATGCCCGCTACGCGGATCTGGTCGTGGCGGGCCAGGACGATCCAGACGATCCGGAAGCATTTATCTCCGATCATTTCCCCGAAACGCTCGTAATGACCTCGGGCCGCCCTGTGCTGTTCATTCCCTACACCGGCGTGTTCCCCACGCTTGGTGCGAACATCATGGTCGCGTGGAACGGCAGCCGCGAGTCGGCCCGCGCGGTCCACGACGCCATGCCGCTGTTGCAGCGCGCCGAAAAAGTCACCGTCGTCAGGCTCAACGAGTCGAAAGACGAGCAGGGTGCCAACCGCATTCCAGGCGCCGACATCGCGCTCCTGCTCGCTCGGCACGACGTCAAGGCCGAAGTGGCGGCAATCGACGATATCAATGACGTGCCCATGGGCGACATGCTGCTTACGGGCGCGGCGGACCTGGGCGCCGACCTCATCGTCATGGGCGCGTATGGCCACTCGCGCTGGCAGGAACTCGTGATGGGCGGTGCAACGCGCACCATGCTGGCGTCCATGCCCATACCCGTATTGATGTCACATTGATGTTGGCTTGAGAGCCGAGGAGATTCTTCATGTACACCCGCATTCTCGTTCCTATCGACGGTAGTGAAACGTCGGCGCACGCCCTCGACGCCGCGCTGGAACTCGCTCACGAACACGACGCGGAACTCAAGCCGGTTTATGTGGTGGACGTGCCGCAATTGATGTATTCGGGGCCGGCCTGCGATCCGTCGCTCGTACGCGAGGCCTTTGTCAAAGAGGGTTCACTGGTGCTGGCCGACGCTGCCGCCAAGATGCTGCGCGCGGGTGTCAAAGGTTCGACACTCGTTGTTGAAGTCGATCCTTTGGGAGACGATATCGCCCAAAGGATCACGGCCGCCGCAAAAGATTTCAGCGCTGATCTCGTGGTCATGGGCACGCACGGCCGGCGCGGCTGGCGCAGGCTCGTGCTGGGCAGCGTGGCCGAGCGTTTCTTGCGGATTTCGACCCGGCCAGTGCTATTGGTACCGCTGCATTCCGCGGAAAGAAGGGAACCACGCAAAGCGAGCACGCCGGACGTTGCCGGCGCGTCTTTATAAGCGGCGGGACGGTCTCGATCCGGCCCAGCGACTGAGCGCCGCCGGTCGGGCCGCTAGGGAATGCGCCAGAGCGCTAGAGCGCGAGCGCCGCGTCGTGCTTGTCGTCGTGTTCCTCGTCACGCTGATCGTCACGAACGGTGAGGACCGGAACATGACTCGACCGCAAAACCGTTTCCGCAACGCTGCCGATCAAATGCCGGCGCACGCCACGCGGCCCATGCGCCCCCATGACGATGAGATCCGCTTCGAATGCCTGGGCCGCCTGCATGAGGGCGTCCGGGATGCTCGCGCCGTGCGCATCAATTATCTGAGTAATGCAGCGTACCCCGCTGCGCTCGCACAAGTCGCGCACATGATCGAGTTGCCAGTGCGCGCCCGCATCGGCCGCTTGTTCTCCGATAACTCCCACGAGATCGCAAACGTCGTGCGAGACAACGCACGCCACCATCAACGTTGCATCCACCGCTTGCGCCAGCTTGAGCGCCTCTTCAAGCGCGAGGCTCGCGCTGACGCTGCCGTCGAGCGCTACCAGAATTCGTTTGTACATGACCGGCTCTCCGGATGTCGTTCAAGCTTCAGTGTCCGCGTGCAGGCCCGCCGGTCAATTGATCCACATCAATTCACGCGGCCGGGGGTGGGCGGCGAAAATCACGTCCGAAGCGCACGGTATGATCCGCACAACCTCAGCGGCGCACCTTTAGCTCTTTCCCGGAGACCCTATGTCCGCGCCACGGCGTAACACGGCATCGCAGCGCAGCGCCGGTCGACAGACCCGCGTGACCGGCACAGTTGGCATTGTCGGCGCGCTCCTTCTCACCGCGAGCGCAGCCTTCGTGACACTCACGCGCAAGGGCACGAAGACCGCGAAGGCCACGGCGCTGGCTTCAACGCGGCTTGACGAAGCGCGGCTGCTTGGCATCATCCGGTCGTCGATGGAAGCGATCATTACCATCGACGAAAACCAGCGTATCGTCATGTTCAATCCAATGGCAGAACGTCTGTTCGACTGCCCGGCGGCCAACGCGCTCGGTACCCCCCTTGCCCGCTTCGTTCCCGAGCGCTTTCGCGCCGGTCACGAAGCGCATGTGCGCCAGTTCGGCGTTACCGGCGTGTCCGACCGGCAAATGGGCGGGCGGCGCATACTGTATGGCCTGCGCGCGAGCGGCGGCGAGTTCCCGTTCGAAGCATCGATTTCTCAATTCGGCGATGAAAACGGCAAGCTTTACACGGTGATGCTGCGTGACATCAGCGCGCAAATCGACGCTGAACGCTCGCTGCAGCGCTCGCACGAGGAACTGCGGGAGCTCTCCGCGAATCTGCTGAATATCCGCGAGGAAGAAAAATCCCGTATTGCAAGGGAATTGCATGACGACCTGGGCCAGCAATTGACCGCGCTGAAAATGGATATATCCTCGCTCGAACTTAGCCCTGGAACAGACGTTGAGGCGCGCGCACACTTGCGCGGCATGCAGCGCCTGATTGACGCAACTGTCGCCTCGATGCGCCGGATAGCCGCCGATCTGCGCCCAGTGATGCTCGATGACCTGGGCCTGGTCCCGGCCATCGACTGGCTGGCGATCGACTTTACGAACCGCTACGGTATTGACGTCGAGCGGCGGATCGACGCGAGGCACACCATTTTCAGCCGCGACGGTGCGACCGCCGTGTTCCGGATCGTGCAGGAAGCGCTGACCAACGTGGCGCGCCATGCGCAAGCTACCCGTGTGGATCTCGCGTTGTATCTGGAAGGTGACCGCTGCATCCTGCGCATTGCCGACGACGGCATAGGCGCCCATGAGCGTGCCGACGCCGGGCGCAAGTCGTTTGGCCTTATCGGCATTCGCGAGCGGGCGCACGGGCTGGACGGGTCGGTGTCAATCGAATCCGGCATCGGACAAGGGTTCGCTGTGACCGTTACATTTCCACTGGCGACCTTGCAACAGGACGAGCCTTTCTCCGACAATCCCGAAAACACCGAGGAAGAACCGCTGCAATGACCCGAGTATTGATCGCCGATGACCACGCCCTCGTGCGTGACGGGCTACGCCATATCCTGCTCAGCGCGAACGGCCTTGAAGTCGCTGGTGAAGCCAGCGACGGCGCTACCACCATGGCGATGATCCGCGCCACGCCGGCGGACGTGCTGGTCCTCGACCTGTCCATGCCCGGCAGGAACGGCGTCGAACTGCTCAAGCAGATCAAGGACGAGAAACCGGCGCTGCGCATCCTGGTCCTGACAATGCATGCTGAACAGCAATACGCGGTACGTGCGTTCAAGGCGGGGGCATCGGGTTATCTGACCAAGGAAAGCGCGAGCGCCGAACTGGTCACGGCGGTGAGCAAGGTCGCGGCGGGCGGCGTGTACGTGAGCCTCGCCATGGCCGAGCGGCTAGCACAAAGCCTGAACGAACCAGCCGACGACCTGCCGCACCGGCGTCTTTCCGACCGCGAATTCGAAGTATTCCGGCGGATCGCCGCGGGTGAAACGATCACGCAGATCGCCCAGGCGCTGTCGGTGAGCGCCAAGACTGTCAGCACGTACAAAACTCGCATCCTCGAAAAAATGCAGATGCCGCACGACACCGCACTGGTCCGCTACGCCATGCGCCACAAGCTCTTCGACGACGACTGCGACGCCTGACGGGTCCAATAAGCGCGAAATAGCCTGAATACCCCCGCCCAATACGCAAGCATCAAGCGTGTAGTCCGATCCCTACAGCCCTTCCCAAACCCCTACATCATGTCTGGCCGCTCGCCCATTTTATTTTGAGATAGCCGCGATCATACTTTGGCGCATGAACTCAAACGGTTGCGCGCCATGCTGAAGATCTTCCTTGTCGACGACTCAAGCCCTGTGCGCCGCCGCCTCTCTGCGCTGATTGGCGCGCTGGCCGGTGTGGTGATCGTGGGCGAGTCGGAAGAAGCGGACACGGCGCTGGGGTGCATCCGCATGACCCGCGCCGATCTCGTGATCGTTGACCCGCATCTGGCGGGTGGCAACGGCATGGACATCGTTGAATCGCTGGCGCGTGCCACGCCGCCCATCCTGACCATGGTGTTGACCAATCATTCGGGCCCGGCGTTTCGTGCCGCGTGCCAGCGCGCCGGCGCCCGCTATTTCTTCGACAAGACCTGCGAATACGAACTAGCCCGCGACACGATTCAGCAACTGGCGGATGCGCCCCGCCCCGAGCCAACATCCTGCGAGCCGGTATGACCGCCTTTCAGTCGATCAGTGCCCGATCCGCACAGCTCGTCAATTCATCTATTCAGTGATCGTCCGACTCTTCTGGAGACAGGCATGACCTCAGCTACCGCTTATGCGCCCGCATGTAAGGCCGCTTATGCGCCCACTTACGCACCGGCCGCTTCAACGACCGCGAATCGTCTCGCTTATATGGCGCGTTCCGCCACCACGAGCCTGCCACCACCGGGCGCACTCGCGAGCACGAGCTGCTCCGGCTGTTCGTTGCACTCCATCTGCATGCCGGCTCATCTGAGCGCGACGGAGCTGGCACGGCTCGACGCCATTGTCTGCTCCACGCGGCTTGTACGACGCGGCGAGACGCTATACCGCGCCGGCGATAAATTCAAAAGCATCTACGCCGTGCGTGTCGGCTGCTTCAAGACAGTCATCACGCATCGCGACGGCCACGAGCAGGTCACCGGGTTTCATATTGCGGGTGAACCGCTCGGACTCGACGGCGTGTGCTCCGATGAACAGAATTGCGATGCGATCGCGCTCGAGGACAGCAAGGTGTGTGTCATCCCGTTCGACTTGCTGGAGGACCTTTGCCACGACGTAAAGGCCATGCAGCAGCATGTGCATCGCATGATGAGCGGCGAGATCGTGCGCGAATCCGGCCTCATGATGATGCTCGGCACCATGACCGCGCAGCAGCGCGTGGCTGCGTTCCTGCTCAATTTGTCGTCGAGGATGAAAACGCGGGGCTACTCTTCCGCGGAATTCAACCTGCGGATGACGCGTGAAGAGATTGGCAGCTATCTCGGGCTGAAACTCGAGACCGTAAGCCGGATGTTCTCCAAGCTGCAGCAAGCAGGGGTGATCGATACAAACGGCAAGCAGGTACACATTCTCGACAGCGAGAAGCTCGCCGGGGTTTGATCGAAGCGAACGGACATGCCCATAGAGTACCTGCGAGGTTTCGCCAGGCCGGAGCGCACCGACCGGAACAACCGGCGCCTTGGACGCTGGCTTGCGTTTATAGCAGGCGCGGCCAACGCTGGCGGTTTTCTTGCCGTCGGGCAGTACACCTCGCATATGTCGGGGATCGTGTCGGCACTCGCCGATAACCTCGCGGTAGGCGACCTTGGCCTCGTCGTCGCCGGATTGAGTTCACTCGCGGCGTTCATGACCGGCGCGGCCACTTCCGCAATCATGATCAACTGGGGCCGGCGCCGGCGGGCACAAAGCGAATACGCGCTGCCGTTGATGCTGGAAGCCGTGCTGCTGCTCTGCTTTGGCCTGCTCGGTTCGAATCTGGAAAACAACCGGTTCCTGTTCGTGCCCGCGACGGTAGGCTTGCTTTGCTACGTCATGGGCCTGCAGAACGCGATCATCACGAAGATCTCCAAAGCAGAGATCCGCACCACGCATATGACCGGCATCGTCACGGATATCGGCATCGAGATCGGCAAGCTTTTTTACTGGAACGTGTCCGAGTCCGGGCCCGGAGTTACCGCTGTCAGGGCGGACCGATCGAGGCTCCGGCTCCTGGTCTCACTGCTCGGCATGTTTTTTATTGGCGGCCTCGCAGGCGCGCTGGGTTTCAAGTACGTGGGGTTCATATCGACCCTGCCGTTGTCGGCCATGCTGGTCGTACTGGCAGTCGTGCCACTGGTGGACGATCTGGTTGGCCAGCGTAGGTGAAGCAACGGCACTGACCTGCTTGCTTGACTTGCATCAATGAGATATCCACTGGACATCCCATAGTCAGATAACGGCGGCGCTTTTTCGACCAGCGCAGCCGGCGCACTTCCTGTTGCGCGATCGGGTCATCAAGAGCCCTTCATCAAGAACCCTTCCCCAAGCGACGATCCCTGTTGGCTCGCCGATCTCATGATCCATGACTAAAGCGAGGAGACCATGTCTACCATCGAATCCACCCCTCTCGTCCCTGCCCAGGGCATTCCTCCGGCAGGCCGCACCGCGATTGAAAGCATGGACGCTTACCGCGCGCTCGTGGCTGAGGCGGGCCAGGATCACGAAGCTTTCTGGGCACGTCTTGCGCGCGAACATCTGACCTGGCGCCGTCCGTTCACGCAGATTCTCAACGACCGGGACGCGCCGTTCTACAAGTGGTTCGAAGACGGCGAACTGAATGCGTCGTACAACTGCCTCGACCGCAATCTGGCCAGCGGCAATGCGAACAAGACCGCGATCATCTTCGAGTCCGACGACGGCCGAGTCTCGACCGTCACATATCAGGCGTTGTATCACAGGGTATGCCGGCTCGCGAATGCGCTGCGGGCGCGCGGCGTGAAGAAAGGCGACCGCGTAGTCATCTATCTGCCGATGTCAGTCGAAGGTGTTGTCGCGATGCAGGCCTGCGCGCGCATCGGCGCACCGCATTGCGTCGTATTCGGTGGCTTTTCCGCGAAGTCGCTGCATGAGCGCATAACGAACGTTGGCGCGGTAGCAATCATTACCGCGGACGAGCAGGTTCGCGCCGGCAAGACGCTGCCGCTGAAAAGCATTGTGGACGAGGCGCTTGCCATGGGCGGCACCGACGCCGTGAAGACCGTCGTCATCTACCGGCGCACGGGTGGCCGGATTCCATGGATCGGCGGTCGCGACGCCTGGCTGCACGAGCTTGAGAATGAACAGCCGGACACCTGCGAGCCCGAATGGGTGAGCGCCGAGCATCCGCTGTTCGTGTTGTATACGTCAGGGTCGACCGGCGCGCCGAAGGGCGTGCAGCACAGTACGGGAGGTTATCTGCTGTGGGCCGCGGTCACCATGAAGTGGACCTTCGATATCAAGCCCGACGATGTCTTCTGGTGTACCGCGGACATCGGCTGGATCACGGGGCATACGTACATCTGCTACGGACCGACCGCCGTTGGCGCGACCCAGATTATTTTCGAAGGCGTGCCGACGTACCCGAACGCCGGCCGCTTCTGGGACATGATCGAGCGCCACAAGGCGACGATTTTCTACACCGCGCCGACTGCCATCCGGTCACTCATCAAGAGCGCTGAAGCGGATCGGGCAGTGCATCCGGCAAGCTTCAACCTGAGTACGTTGCGCATCCTCGGCACGGTCGGCGAACCCATCAATCCGAGCGCGTGGAACTGGTATTCGGAGCATGTTGGCGGTGGTAAGTGCCCCGTACTGGACACGTTCTGGCAGACCGAAACAGGCGGACACATGATCACTCCGTTGCCGGGCGTTACCCCGCTTGTTGCCGGCTCCTGCACGCTGCCGCTGCCCGGCATAGATGCCGCGATCGTCGATGAAACCGGTCACGAGGTCCCGAACGGGCAAGGCGGCGTGCTGGTCATCCGCAAGCCCTGGCCGTCGATGATCCGCACTGTGTGGGGCAACCCGGAGCGCTTTCGCAAGGGCTATTACCCCGACGAACTGGGGGGCACCCTGTATCTCGCTGGAGATGGCGCGATTCGCGACGCCGACACCGGCTATTTCACGATTACCGGGCGCGTTGACGATGTGCTGAATGTATCGGGTCACCGCATGGGCACGATGGAAATCGAGTCGGCGCTGGCAGCCTGCCCGCTGGTCGCGGAGGCAGCAGTTGTGGGTCGCCCCGACGAGACGTTCGGCGAAGCCATCGTCGCATTCGTCGTGTTGAAAGGCCCGCGTCCTACCGGTACCGACGTGAAGCGCGTAGCCGACGAGTTGCGCGCATGGGTCGGCAAGGAGATCGGTCCGATTGCAAAACCGAAGGAGATCCGCTTCGGCGACGCCATGCCAAAAACGCGTTCCGGCAAGGTCGTGCGCCGGATGTTGCGCTCGGTCGCGAAGGGTGAATCGATCTCGCAAGACACCTCGACCGTTGAAAATCCGCAGGTGATCGCGCAGTTCGCCGACCCGGCTTAACGAGCGCATATAGAGAACGTTCAACCCTAAGCTTGCGTTGCGCGGCCGTTGCTTCGTCCAGACTGCCGCGCGACAGATTTTGTTTCCTTCAGGAGACCTCATCATGAACTTCAAGACACCCAATCCCGCGTCGCTCGGGCTCGCCGGATTTGCTCTGACAACCTGGCTGCTCAGCATGATCAACGCTGGCTGGTTCACAGGCGATTCAATGGGCATGGTGCTCGCCGTCGCCTTCGCTTACGGCGGAACAGCACAGGCATTAGCCGGGCTCATGGAGATACCGCGCGGCAACACGTTCGGCGCCACCGCTTTCCTCAGCTACGGGGCATTCTGGTGGTCGCTCGCGCTTTTTGTGCTGTTCCTGCACGACAAGGTGCCGGCTGCCTTTATCGGCTGGTATTTGTTCCTGTGGGGCGTATTCACGCTGTATATGTGGGTCGCGACATGGCGCTCGGCGCGTGCGCTGCAATTGGTGTTCTTCGTCCTTTGGATCACCTTTTTCGTGCTGGCCGCAAGCGAATGGACCGGTCTCGTGTGGCTGCATCACGCAGGCGGCTATTGCGGTCTAGTCACTGCAGCGCTGGCGTTCTATCTGTCCGCAGCCGAAATCATCAACGAGACGCACGGGCGCAGCGTACTGCCCGTGGGGACAGCCGGCGCGGCGATCGTCGGGTCGGTATCGGTTGATTCAGCCGGGAACCTTCAACGAAGCTGATCGACAGGTGACGGCGCCGCACAAGGTCTTGTGCGGCGTCGTTGCAACGGAGCGCGTCGCAGTCATTGCACTGTCCGATTACGCTGTCCTGTCGAATAACGGGCTGGTTCGAGCGCCCGGAATTACCGCGAATGCGCCTCATCAACGGTTGATAAAGATCAAGGGTTTCCACCCCTCAGACGATAAAGTTGATTCGAGCACGCGCCGTTCTTTTGCGGTCCCTCACGTGCACTTCACTTTCACGACAAGTCACCGGGCGCATGCGCCGCTCCCGTTTCATGGGCGGGAATACAGTCTGTCTGAAGGAATCAAATTGAACACTCGCCCGCCGGTCGCCACCATTGACAACCCTCCCCCATCGGACGGCGTGGAGAAGGCAGGTCCTGTTGAGCCGCTGTCAAGCCTTGCTGGCCAGGTAAGCGTCGAGCCCGTGTCCTCGGCCCATGTTGGTGGATCTCAGGGCCGCGTAGTCGCGGTACGGGGTGCGATCGTGGATGTCGCGTTCGACCACGCTGCGTTGCCGCTCATCGAAGAATCGCTTTCCATCCTCACCGATCGCGGAGTGCCGATCATCGCGGAAGTGCAGGCTCATCTGGACGAATACACGGTGCGCGCGCTGGCGTTGCAGTCGACCGACGGGCTGAATCGCGGGACGGCCGTGCGTGCATCTGGCGGCCCGATCCTCGTGCCGGTGGGTGAAGCCATGCTCGGACGTCTGATCGATGTCACCGGCACGCCGGGAGACCGCGGAGCGCCCTTCGCCGACGACGTCCCCCGCCGCCCGATTCATCGCGCCCCGCCGCCGTTCGCATCGCAGAGCGCGGCCACCGAGATCTTCTGGACCGGGATCAAGGTCATCGATTTATTGACCCCGCTTGCGCAGGGCGGCAAGGCCGCGACCTTCGGCGGCGCCGGCGTGGGTAAGACCGTGCTCGTCATGGAGCTCATTCATGCAATGGTCGAACGTTATAAAGGCATCTCGGTGTTCGCGGGGGTCGGCGAGCGTTCGAGGGAAGGCCACGAGATGCTGCTCGACATGCGCAACTCCGGCGTGCTGCCGCGAACCGTGCTGGTCTATGGCCAGATGAACGAGCCGCCCGGCGCGCGCTGGCGGGTGCCGCTGACTGCGCTCACCGTCGCGGAATACTTTCGCGATGAACGTCATCAGAACGTGCTGCTGCTGATGGACAACGTCTTTCGGTTCGTCCAGGCAGGCGCGGAAGTCTCAGGACTGCTTGGACGGCTGCCCTCGCGGGTTGGCTATCAGCCCACGCTCGCAAGCGAAGTGGCCGCGCTGCAGGAGCGCATTGTGTCGGTAGGCGGCGTGTCAGTTACTGCGATCGAGGCGGTCTACGTTCCGGCGGACGACTTCACCGACCCGGCCGTGACGACCATCGCGGCGCATGTAGACAGCATGATCGTCCTGTCGCGTTCGATGGCCGCCGAGGGCATGTATCCCGCCATCGATCCGATCGCTTCATCGTCCATCCTGCTCGACCCGGCTTTCGTCGGCGACGAGCACGCGGCGATCGCCATTGAGGTGCGCAAGACCATCGAACATTATCGGGAACTGCAGGACGTGATCTCGTTGCTCGGCGTCGAGGAACTCGGCGTGGACGATCGTCGCATCGTTGGGCGCGCCCGCCGCCTGCAGCGCTTCCTGAGCCAGCCGTTCACCGTCACGGAGGCGTTTACAGGCGTGCCCGGCCGCTCGGTGGCGGTCGCCGATACCATCGCCGGCTGCAAGGCGATCCTCGCCGGTGACTGCGACGCCTGGCAGGAAAGCTCGCTCTACATGATCGGCACTCTCGATGAAGCCCGCGCTCGCGAAGCGGCCTCGTCAACGCCGCCTGCGGCTGAGGCTAAACCCGCGGCGGAGCATGTCGGATCATGAGTACGCTCCTGCATCTGACTATCGCCACGCCGGCGCGCGTGCTGTTCGACAGCACAGAAGTCGTCGCGTTGCGCGCTGAGGACGCTACCGGCAGTTTCGGCATTCTGCCCGGCCACGCGGCGTTCCTGACCGTGCTTGCACCGTCCGTGCTGCGCTGGCACGGCGCCGACGGCGTCGAACAATTTTGCGCCGTGAAGGAAGGCGTGTTGCGCGTGTCGGACGGACAGGAGATATCGATTGCGTGCCGCGAAGGTGTGATGGGCGCGAGCGGCACATCGCTTGAAGTGATCGAGGCGCAAGTCGATGCCGCGCGGGCGGCACAGCTCGATGCAGTGCGGCGTGCCCGCGTAGACGAAACCCGTCTCCATGCACAAGCCGTGCGGCAGTTGCTGCGCTATCTGCGCCCGGGCGCGAGACCGACGGACGGAGCAGGACCGTGACTCAGCCCTTCGATCCCAAGCGCGACGCCGACCTTGACGGGGATACTGACAAGAACTCTGACGCCGACCGCATGGCGCGCGCCGCGCGGCAAGCCGTGCAGCGCGAACGCCAGGCGAAGGAAGAGCCGGAACCATCGCTCGGCAGCCGTCTCGGTCAGATCGGCATTCTCGGCTGGACCATCGTCGTGCCAACGCTGCTCGGGCTCGTCATTGGCCACTGGCTCGACCGGCACTTCCACACCGGCGTGTTTTTCTCAGCGCCGCTACTCATGGTCGGTGCGGCCGTCGGACTGTGGTCTGCATGGAAATGGATGCATCGTCAAACCCGGAGAGATCGGCAATGACCTATCACTTACCGCTCGCAGCCCAGATCGTGATTGGTGTGAGTGTCGGCCTCGCGGCCGGCGCTATCCACTTCTCGACCTTGCGCTGGAATGTCCAGCTGTTGATTTCCGGTACGCCGGCCAAGGCACTCGCCCTGCAACTGCTACGTCTCGCAGGCGTGGTCGTTCTATTCGGTGTCCTGGCGAAACTCGGCGTGTGGCCGCTGTTATGCGGCGCTGCCGGTTTGTTGCTGGCGCGCAGCGTCATCCTGCGACGCGTCCAGGTCACGCCATGATTGCCTCGCCGCTCGTCACCGCCACGCTGTTCCATATTGGGCCGATCGACGTATCGGCGCCGGTCGTGGTGACATGGGTCATCATGGCGTTGCTTGGCGGCGGCGCTGCCTGGTACACGCGTCGCTTGTCGCTCACGCCATCGAAAATGCAGACGGTGCTCGAACTGGTGGTCAGCACCATAGACGTCCAGATTCGCGACACCATGCAAGCCGAGCCCGAGCGTTATCGCTCGCTGGTGGGCACGCTCTTTCTGTTTATCCTGGTCAGCAACTGGTCGTCGCTGCTGCCGGGTGTCGAGCCCCCCACGGCGCATGTAGAAACCGACGCCGCGCTGGCCCTGATCGTATTCTGCGCGACCATTTTCTACGGTGTCCGCACGCGCGGCCTGGGCCGTTACCTCGCTACCTTCGCCGAACCCACCTGGATCATGATCCCGCTCAATGTGATCGAGCAGATCACGCGGACTTTCTCGCTGGTCGTGCGTCTGTTCGGCAACGTGATGAGCGGCGTTTTCGTCGTCGGCATCGTGCTGTCGCTCGCGGGACTGCTGGTGCCTATTCCGCTGATGGCGCTGGACCTCCTGACCGGCGCGGTGCAGGCGTACATCTTCACGGTTCTCGCGATGGTATTCATTGGCGCCGCGCTAGCCGAAAACTCCACAAAAACTTCCAGCAAAGAGGCAGGCCAGCAATGAACAATCTGATCCAGGTAGTGAGCATTCTCGCAGCAGCGCTTGCGGTCTCGTTCGGCGCAATCGGACCCGCGCTCGGCGAAGGCCGCGCGGTTGCCGCCGCCATGGACGCGCTCGCGCGACAGCCGGAATCGGCGGGCACAATTTCGCGCACGCTGTTCGTCGGCTTGGCAATGATCGAGACCATGGCGATCTACTGCCTGGTGATCGCCCTGCTCGTGCTGTTCGCCAATCCGTTCGTGAAGTGAGCGCGCACTGATCATGCATATCGACTGGTGGACTCTCCTGCTGCAGACCGTCAACGCGCTGGTGCTCGTCTGGTTGCTGGCGCGCTTTCTGTTCCGGCCGGTGGCGAAGATCGTGGCGGAGCGCCAGCATGCAGCCGCGGCGCTGATGGCCGATGCCGCCGCAGCCAAAGCCGCAGCGCTCGACGAACAGCAAAAGGCCGCCGCGAACAGTGCTGAACTTGCCGCGCAACGCGCGCATCTGCTTGAAGCGGCAACGGCCGAAGCTGCGCAGCTCAAGACGTCGCTTGAGAACGCGGCACGCATCGAGACGGAACAGATGCACACGGCGGCGCAAACCGCGATCGACGCCAGCCGCCGCGAGGCCGCCGCGGCCGACTCCGATCGCGCGTCGCAATTCGCACTCGATATCACCGCGCGGCTGCTCGATCGCCTGCCCGCCGAGGCGCGGATCGCGGGCTTCATCGATGGACTGGCACGTGAGCTTGGCGCGCTGCCCGAGGCTACCCGGGCACAACTGACCGGCGACGGCGAAGAGGTCCACCTGATCGTGCCTCGCGCCCTCACCGACGATGAATTGGCAGCATGTCAAACCGCGTTTACGCACGCGCTCGGCCACCCGTTGAAGATTGAGGTCACAGTCGATCCCACCGTGATCGCGGGACTTGAACTGGAGGCGCCGCATGCACTCGTGCGCAACAGTTTTCGCCACGATCTCGCCGGCCTGAAAACGGAGCTCCTTAGCTCATGACACTCATCCGGTCCGAACTCGCTGCAGGAGACAACGACTGGCTCGCCAGCAGCCGCGCCGCTCTCGCCCGCGCTCAGTTTTCCTCGCAGGCTGAAACCGTCGGGCGCGTTGAACATGTGGCCGACGGCATCGCCTCCGTCTCGGGACTGCCCGATGTGCGCTTGAACGAACTGCTGCGCTTCGAGGGCGGCCGGCTCGGCTTTGCACTTACGCTGGACGCCGATGCTATCGGCGCGGTTCTGCTCGACGACGGCGATGCGATTTCCGCTGGTTCCCGCGTCACCGGAACGGGCCAAGTGGTGGAAGTGCCGGTCGGTCCCGGACTGCTCGGGCGCGTGGTCGATCCGCTCGGCAGGCCACTCGATAACGACGAGCCCGTGTCCGCCGAGATGCACTTGCCGATCGAGCGGCCGGCTCCCTCCATCATCGACCGGGATCTGGTCGCGCAGCCGGTTGCCACCGGTATCCTGCTGATCGACGCGTTGTTTGCCATCGGGCGCGGCCAGCGCGAGTTGATCATTGGCGACCGGGCGACCGGCAAGACCTCGATCGCCATCGACACGGTCGTGAATCAGAAGCACTCCGACATGATCTGCGTGTATGTGGCGATCGGTCAGCGTGCTACCGCCGTGCAGCGTGTAATCGACGCCGTGCGCCGCCACGGCGCCCCCGAGCGATGCGTATTCGTGGTCGCATCGGCGGCAGCTTCCCCGGGTTTGCAATGGATCGCGCCGTTCAGCGGTTTCTCCATCGCCGAGTATTTTCGTGACCGCGGGCAACATGCGCTCATCGTGATCGACGACCTGAGCAAGCATGCCGCGACGCATCGCGAACTTGCCCTGCTCACGCGCGAACCGCCCGGCCGCGAAGCGTATCCCGGCGATATCTTCTACCTGCATGCGCGGCTGCTGGAGCGCGCGGCGAAACTGTCCAAGGAATTGGGCGGCGGATCGCTCACCGCGTTGCCGGTCGCGGAGACAGACGCCGGCAATTTATCCGCTTACATTCCCACCAACCTGATCTCGATTACCGATGGGCAGATCATGCTCGACGCCGCGCTTTTCGCCGCCAATCAGCGCCCGGCCGTGGACGTCGGCCTGAGTGTGAGCCGGGTCGGCGGCAAAGCGCAATTGCCCGCGTTGCGCAAGGTATCAGGGCGTTTGCGGCTCGATTATTCGCAATTCCTTGAGCTTGAAATGTTCACGCGTTTTGGCGGCGCGATGGAGCCGAGAGTGAAGGCGCAAGTGGTACGCGGTGAGCGCATTCGCGCATTGATCACGCAGCCGCGTTTTATGCCACTGCGCCCCGTCGATGAAATCGCGCTCCTGGCCGCGCTCGCCGACGGCGTGTTTGACTCGCTGCCAGTCGGCTGCATCGCGACGGTTCGCACCCGTCTTGCAGCGCATCTGGATGCTCACGGCGGCCCTGCGGCGAGCGCTACGCTCGTTGTCACAGGGACGCTAGATGAAGCCACGCTGAGTGGACTAGTCACGGCCGTACGCGATCTCGCAGTACAAGTAAGCGCGGCACCTGAGGCTGAGGCCAAGCAGGAAACCAAACCCGAGGCCACTTCAACATGAGCAATAAACTCAGCGAAGTTCAGGCACGCATGAACGGCGTACACGGGCTTGAATCCGTGGTCGGTGCAATGCGTGGTATCGCTGCAGCACGCTCGCGTGAAGCGCGCAGCCGGCTGGACGGCATTCGGGCCTGCGCGCGGATAGTCAGCGCGGCGATTGGCGACGCGCTGCTGCTGATCGACGATCCGGCGTCGCAAGAAACCGCAAGCGCGGGCGGCAAGCGCGATATGGCCATGGTGATCGTCCTGTGCGCGCAACAGGGTTTTGTCGGCACGTTCAACGAGCATGTGATCGATACGGCGCTTGCATCGAGTACCGGGGCTGCGCGCGCTTCGTCAACGGAATACCTGCTGCTCGGCGACCGCGGGATCGTAGCGGCGACGGAACGCGGGCTGAACGTCGGCTGGTCCGCGCCCATGATCACCCATGCCGGCGAGGTGCCTGCACTCGCCGATCGCCTCACCGGTGTTTTGTTCCAGCGCCTGGTCGCCGGGCGGACGACCAGCGTGAGCGTGATCCACGCAACGCCGAACCCGACGGCCACCGTCCAGACCGTGGAGCAGACCCTGTTGCCGTTCGACTACGGGCGCTTCTCAGCTACGTCATTGGCTACGTCGTCGGCTGCGTCATCGGCGAATGCGCGTCGCAACCCGCCGCTCATTAACCTCGCGCCGCAGCGGCTGTTATCGCAGCTTGCGCAGGAATACATCTTCGCGCAGCTTTGCGAGGCCATCATGTTGTCGTTCGCCGCAGAAAACGAAGCACGCATGAGGGCGATGATCGCTGCACGCACGAACGTGCACGACAAGCTCGAAGCATTGACCGGCGACTTTCGCCGGCTGAGGCAAGAGGAGATTACGTCGGAGATCGTGGAGCTTTCCGCAGGAAGCATCGCCGCCGGCAGACCTTCACAAAAACCGCGTTCACGCAGCCGGCCCGGCTCCGCCCCCTCCTTCTGACAGCACTCAGCCATCATGGACGAACCATCCCAGGAATACGATGCAGAGGGCCGCGATCCGGTGATCGGCCCGACCAAACCCCATTTGCTCGGCGTGCTGGGGCCAGGCCTCATCACAGGCGCCTCCGACGACGACCCTAGCGGCATCGCTACCTACAGTCAGGTGGGCGCGGCCTTCGGCTATGGACTGTCGTGGACGCTGTTGTTCAGCTACCCGCTGATGGTCGCCATCCAGATGATCAGCGCCCGCATCGGGCGCACGACAGGACACGGCATAGCAGGTGTGCTGCGTCTGCACTACTCCACGTGGCTGCTGCAGTGGATCGTCGTGCTTCTGCTGATTGCGAATATCGTCAATCTGGGTGCGGACCTGGGTGCCATGGCCGATGCCCTTGCACTATTGCTGCCCGGTCCCAAGTGGCTCTACGTGCTGCTGTTCTCGGTGATCTGCGTCGCGATGCAGCTCTTGCTGCAATACTCCCGCTATGTGGCGGTGCTGAAGTGGTTCACGCTGTCGTTGTTTGCGTATTTCGCCGTGCTGGCGGTGGCCCACGTAAATTGGGGCCAACTCGCCAGCAACTTGTTCGTGCCGCGTCCGGTGTGGACATCGGCCTATCTCACTGCCGTCGTGGCAGTGTTCGGCACGACCATCAGCCCCTACCTTTTCTTCTGGCAATCCGGTGAGGAAGTCGAGGACATGCGCGTGCATCCGCGGCGACTCGATCTATTCGACTCACCCGAACAAGGTCCCAAGGCGCTGCGTCGTATTGAGGTCGACACGCTTGCCGGCATGGGATTGTCGAACCTGGTAGCGCTTGCCATCCTGGCGACCACGGCGGCGACCCTCCACGCGGGTGGTATTGTCGATATTGAAACGTCGGCGCAGGCGGCCCAGGCTCTGAGGCCCATAGCCGGCCCGTTCGCCGCGCTGTTTTTCACGGTCGGGCTGATCGGAACCGGCTTGCTGGCCGTGCCTGTTCTTGCCGGGTCGGCGGCGTATGCGATTGGTGAAGCGCGGGACTGGCCGGTGGGCTTCACCCGCAAAATGCAGGAAGCGAAGGCCTTTTACGCGACCATCGCAGTGGCTACGCTGATCGGCATGGTCATTAACTTCACATCGATCAACCCGATCAAGGCACTCTACTGGAGCGCGGTGCTCAACGGCGTAGTCGCCGTGCCGGTGATGTTCGTGATGATGAAAATAGTGTGCCGTCCGGACATCATGGGAAAGTTTGCGGCCAAGGGCTGGCTGCGGGGGCTGGGCTGGATGGCGACGGCGGTCATGCTGGTGATCTCGGTGGGCATGGTGGTTACCTCGATCTGACGTTGCGCCGCCGTGTCGCCGTGGGCGCGCGGATTGCTCATAGCCGCGAGCTGCTGGCTCGCGGTTAGCCCGTCGTTGGCCCCTTGTTAGCCACTTCCCGTCCCCCGCCGCATTGTCCTAAACTCATACAGCGACGCCCCTGAGCGACGCGACCAGGCAAACGCGATACCCGCCGTCGCGACGCCTCAGCTCAGACGAAAACCCGTTCCACTTTTCTTTTAGGGCTCACATGAAATTCAAGGACTATTACGAAGCCTTGGGAGTCGAGCGCACCGCGACACTGGCGGACATCAAGAAGGCGTACCGCAAGCTCGCTCACAAATATCATCCCGATGTCTCCGCCGAACCGGACAGCGAAGCGAAGTTCAAGGACGTCGCCGAAGCGTATGCCACGCTGAAAGACCCGGAAAAACGCGAAGCCTACGACAACCTCGGCAAACATCCGGCCGGCGAATCGTTCACGCCGCCCCCCGACTGGCAGCAACACTTCCATACGGGCGATGCCGGTCTCGAAGACGTCGACCTCGCGGATCTTTTTGCAGCCTTTGGCCGTGGTGGCAGCGGGGGTGGTCATCGCAGACAAAGCTTTCCGGTTCCCGGGCAGGACTATGAGATCGCCGCGCCGGTAACGCTTGAGCAGATCCATCGCGGAGACGAGATCGAACTGAGCGCCGAGCTTCCCGAGTACGACGCCAATGGCCTCGCACATCGCGTGCCGCGAACCTTTCGAATCACCATTCCCAAATCGGCGGCGAACGGCCAGCGGCTTCGGCTGGCCGGCAAGGGTGGCCCGGGCTTTAATGGTGGGCGGGCCGGCGACCTGTATGTGTCGCTCGTCTTGCAGCCGCATCCGCTCTACAGGCCCGATGGCCGCGACCTGTATATCGACCTGCCCCTCGCGCCTTGGGAGGCCGTGCTGGGGGCCAGCGTACACGTGCCCACCCTCGCCGGCACGGTGGAACTCAGCGTCAAACCGGGCACGACCGCCGGGCAAAAATTGCGGCTCGCCAAACGCGGACTGGCATCGGCCGATGGCAACATTGGGGCGCTGTATGCCGTGGTCAGGATAGAAGTGCCGAAGACGGTAGGCGCTCGTGAACACGAGTTGCTGCAACAACTGGCGGCGGCATCGAACTTCAACCCGCGCAAGCACTTCGCGTAAGGAGCAAAAGCCATGAGCACACCATTGAGCGAGTCGGTCTGGCTTAACGACGTGGACGTTTGCCAGGTTGAATATCTGGCGGAGGTGTCGGGGTTATCGATTGAGGAAATTGAAGACCTCATTGATACCGACGTGATCAAGCCGGTGGACACAGCCGCGCCCACGCGCGTGTTTCAGTTGCGTTATGTCGTGACCGTGAAGACTGCACGGCGGTTGCGCGATGACTTCGAACTCGACCGGCGAGGTCTTGCGCTGGCGTTGTCGCTACTGCAACGAATAGACGAACTGCAAGCGGAAATACACGCGACGAAGGCGCGGCTCGGACACCCTAGGGGAATCGCGTAGAGACGGCTCGTTATGGGGGTGAGTCCGGATCATGGCGGATAGCAAACGCTATCGGCCATGAATCAGGGGGAGCTCTCATGCCCCTTCTGCTAGGAGAAGTTCTTCGGATTCCCTGCCGTCGTCACTCGATTGGCTTGCGTAGTGTCAACAACGGCTATGGGCGCAGGTTCGCTCATCCACGCTTCGAGGAGCGTCGACGCCACCGCCAGAATCACCGGCCCAACGAACAAACCGACTATCCCGAACGCGAACATGCCGCCCAACACGCCGGCCAGGATCAATAGCATCGAGAGGTTCACCCCGCGCCTGATCAGAACCGGCCGCAGCAGACTATCGAGCATGGCAACCGCAACCGACCAGATCAGCAGCAGGATAGCGGCCACGGTTGCGTCATGCATGAAGAGCCACGCGACACCGCCGAGCAATGGCAGTAGCGGGCCGATCTGCGCCAGGCACAACATCAGCATTACCGCGGTGAGGATTCCGGCAGCAGGAACGCCAGCGATCCACAGACCGATCCCGCCCAGCGCGGACTGTGCCACCGCTGTTACGACAATCCCCAGCGCGACCGCGCGAATCGCCAGTCCCGCCAGCTTGACAGCTTCCGCCCCACGCTGAGCGGCAAGCCGGGTTGCGAAACGCGTGACGAAGCGGCCCGCTGCTTCACCCTGGCTGTAGAGAATGCCCGCGATAATGATTGTGACAAACATGTGAATCACGAACACGCCCACGGCTGCGGCGTGACCGAGCATCCAGCGCGCGACGATCGTCAAATACGGTTCAAGCTTCGCCAGCAAACCGCCCGGTCCGGCGTCGGACAAGGTCTGCCATTCATGCGCGACGCGCTGCCCGGCAAGCGGAATCTCGCCGACCCAGCTTGGCGGCGGCGGCAGTGCATAGCTGGGCAGGACCTTGATGGTTCCCATGATGTCGCCCGCGTGCAAGGCCAGCGTCGAAATTGCCTCGTAGAGCGGCAGCGCGATCACAAACAGCAGAATGATCAGCATCACCATGGTTGCTATCCATCGGCGATTGCCGACTCGGCGCTGCACCGCGAGCATCACGGGCCAGGTGGCAACCACGATAGTCGTCGCCCAAATAAGGCCCGGGATGAAAGGCCGCAGGATATAGAGGCTGCCGATTGTCAACGCGGACAGGATGACAATAACGAACAGAATGCGGGCAATATCGACTGGTTGACGCGGGGTCATTTCATTCATTTCGTGCTCCTGACAAGAATATCCTGGCTGTGCTTGAACGCGCGGGCCGAACACTCGAAAATCGGCTTCGGCCGCACGAGCCGCACAGCGAGCCCGATGCCTGACTTAGTTTACCGGTTATTGGTTTCCAGCAGTGTGTCTGGCCTGGACGCATGATGTTGGCGGCTTCCGCAAGAAGTCACCCCACATGCGCGGCGAAGCGACTTTGACAGGCTTTGCCCCGGAAGTCGATATGTCTCAGGAGGCGAATGCGGTCATGTTGTCAACTTCATTGCATGGGCCGCGACGTACGACGCGTTCGCATCACGTTATACAGGAAATGAGCAGGAAATGAGCACGCCACTCAGCGGTATCGTGAGCGTGTCGGTCGGGCCGATGCGTGCGGCTGACCCGCCGCCGCTGACTTCAGGCGTTATTGACCAGCGTTTCGAAGGATTCGCCGCCCGCCGTTTCTTGGTAGCTTGTTTCTCGGTTGCTTCTCGATAACGAGCCACAGTCGCTAATGGCCGGCATGCATCCTGGTGCGCGGCCACACCATTGGGTGGCCTTCTGCTTGTCCCACGCCTACGACTCAGCCTGGACCTGCGTGGCGCCCTTCACGTAGCCGTCAAATGGTCCAAAAACTTAAATATTTATTTCTATTGCCCTTCAAAGCCTCATTGTTCCGGTCGCGGCGAACCGCGTGTGCAGGCCGAACGCTGTCGCCAGGTTATGCGGCGTGTGGCCGCCGAACCTCAGCGCGTCGCGGTAATAGTCGCGCAGCAGATCGCGATAAGACGGGTGCGCACAGTGCTCGATAATCTGCAGCGCTCGCTCGCGCGGCGCGAGGCCCGTCAGATCGGCCAGCCCCATTTCTGTGACGATCACATCAACGTCATGCTCGTTGTGATCGCAATGCGGCACCATCGGCACGATGCTGGAGATCGCGCCGTTCTTCGCCACGGACTTGGTCGCGAAAATGGCATAGGCGGCATTGCGCGCGAAGTCTCCCGACCCGCCAATACCGTTCATCATGTGCGTGCCGCCCACATGGGTGGAATTCACGTTGCCGTAGATATCGACTTCGAGCGCCGTGTTGATCGCGATCAGGCCAAGCCGTCGGATTACTTCCGGATGATTGCTCACCTCCTGAGGGCGCAACACCAGCTTGTCCCGGTAGCGCGAGAGGTTATCGAAGACCTGCTGTTGACGGTCTTGAGACAACGTGATCGATGCGCCGGAGGCAAACGTCACCTTGCCCGAATCCATCAGTTCGAAGGTCGAATCCTGCAGCACCTCGGAATAGATCGTCAGCGCCTCGAAGGGGGAGCTTGCGAAGCCGGACAGTACCGCGTTGGCGATCGTCCCAATGCCGGCTTGCAACGGCGGCAGCGTTCGAGGCAGCCTCCCGCGCGACACTTCATGCTGGAAGAACTCGATCAGATGGCCCGCAATGCGCGCGGTGTCCTCGTCGGGTTTCTCGACCGTGGAGGGACTGTCCGGGGAGTTAGTCACAACGATCGCGGCAATCTTTCCGGGCGGCACATGAATAGACTGCGTGCCCACGCGGTCGTCAGGACGCACAATGGGCAGAGGCTCGCGCAGCGGCCTGTCAGCCGGCAGCCAGATGTCGTGCAAGCCCTCAAGCGCAGCGGGCTGCGCCAGATTGATTTCGACGATCACCTTCTGCGCGCAAGCGGCGAACGTCGCTGAATTGCCGATGGACGTAGTCGGGACAATGCCACCGGTTTCCGTGATTGCGACGGCCTCGATGATTGCGATGTCCATTGACCCGAGGCGATTCGTGCGAAGCAGTTCCACCGTCTCGGACAGATGCTGGTCGACGTACATCACTCGGCCCTCGTTGATCGCGCGGCGCAGTGTACTGTCGACCTGAAACGGCAGTCTTCGTGCAAGCACCCCGGCGTCGGTCAGGATCTTGTCGGTGTTGTGTCCGAGCGAAGCGCCGGTGACCAGCGTAATGCGCAACGGCTGACCCTCGCGTTGCGCGCGCCCGGCAAGTGCCGCAGGCACCGCCTTGGCGTCCCCGGCGCGCGTGAAACCGCTCATGCCGACCACCATGCCGTCATGAATCAACTTAGCCGCGTCGGCACTCGACATGGTTTTATTTAGCAGTGCTTTGCAACGAATGCGGTCTTCCACCATTTGAATGCTCCTCAGGACCGACGATCGCGGGCTGCGCTCGTTATGGTCAGATGTGCGGCGACGCGGGCACGTGCCAGGCCGCCGCCGCGCAGATCAGCTTCCGCCGAAGAAGAGTGAGCAGTAGCTGGCAGGTCCCACGCATTCGTCCGGCTTGCGCATTGCGTGAGGTACCTGAGGCGCTTCGCGAACTGCGGCACTAGCTGTATCGATTGCAACCGCTCGCTGATCCTGCTGCGCCGCTTGGCGGTTCGTCGCGCTCACCGGAGCCGGCTGTGCATACACCGTTGACAGGACAAACCACGAACCAGCCACCAGCGCACTCTTCAATAATTTCATTTCACTTTCCTCGTTTTATTACTTGCATGCAGCGATCAACTCGCCGCCGAGGGAAATATATGACTGCGTGATGGGTTGATTAAGGGGCCGTAGTGTAAGGCATCCTTCCTCATCCGCGGACAATCGACGCGCGGCTGTTCGCCACGGTGCGCGGACCACGCCGGTCAGCGGCGGTTGAACGGTGCATCGCGATCGAGCAACGCCGTGCGAATCGAATGCAACGACGCCACCATGCGCCGCACCTCGCGCTCGTGGCCATGCGCAACACATGACCCAAGGCTTTGTTGCGCCGCTTCGAGCGCGGATACCACGGCCCCAAGAGCCCGGATCCGATGTTGATCGGTTGGCGCGGTGAAGAGGAGTGAAACGGCCTGCCGGAAGGACTGCATGGCCAAGTGCCCGTGCCTGTGTTCACCAATCGAGATGCCTGATGCCGCGCTTGAAGCCACACTTGACGCCGCCTCACGCAGATCGATAACCGCCTGCCCTACTTCGAGTGTCACCAGCATCCATCTCAACGCGCGCCGATGTTCTCGCGACCTATCTGCAAGTAAGCCACGCAACTGGTACATCAAGTCGTGCGTGCTTGCGTGAAAGCGATGATTCAATCCAACGAGCCTTGCTTCGCATGCGCGCGCCACGTGCGCCCGCAGCTCGCGTTGAGTTCTTTCAACCAGCCATGCGGCATTGGGCGGACATACCAGCGCAAAGCAGAGCGACGCGGCCAGCAACGCGAGGACCACTGCAACGCCGTTATTCATCAGCGTCTCAGGGGCATAACTCATGACATTGTCCGGTCCGGCGAGCAAGCAAAAGAACACGAGAAAACCAGTCCCGAAGCCGCCAGCTTGCCGATGCGACGCCACGTAAGTGCCGAGTACGACGACCGGCGCGAGGACTGCGCATAGCAACGCGAAACCGTCGATGGCGGGATATGCATAACGTGTCAGCCCGCAGCCGACGACCACGGCGAGCGCCGCACCGGCAGCCATCTGCAGCGCGAGCCGGGAGGGCCGTGCAGAGGTCGCGCACAAACCGCAGGCCAGCGTGGCCGCAATCACGGCCATGCCGCCGCTGGGCCATGCTGTCGCAATCCAGAAACCGCCGATCAGCGCGACCGTCGTTGCAGTCCGCGCGAGGGAGGCGAGCACGACACTCACGTGGGTGCGCGCCATGTGCGGATAAGTTACACGGTCAGGCAGCGCGAGCGACTCGTTGTGTTTCCACGCAGCATGCGTGCGAGTGTATCGAGCGAAGTCATCGACGAAACGAAATAGTAGTTCGACGGCGGTATCGAAATCGGGCAGCAGCGTGGGAGCGTCTGATTCCATCCGTGCTCGTCCGAGGCGAAAGGTCTCCTGCGTACCCGCCTGAAAGCGCTGCAAGGCCCCGGCGAACTCGGCTTCGTGGTTAAAGCTGTCGTGCGTCCGCAAGAGAATCGCGAGTGCGTCGAGCGGCGTAGAGATGACGGTGACCAGCATGGCGCCGTCGCTCGCGAGCACACGCCTGAGCAACTGATGCAACGCATGCAGGCGCGCACAGGCATCGAGGAATTCGCTGTTGAGCCGCGCAAGACGACGGCTTTGCGCGCGCATGGCCGGCGTCTCATACGCGGCGTAGCGGAGCTGGGCATCGAGGGCAATCGTTTCATCCACCCACGCGCCAAAGCGCTGTTCGAACGCGCCTCGCCCAACGCCGCGGCCAAGCACGTTTGCCGCGAAAGCTTTAAAATCTTCATCCCGGCGACGCAAACCCGCCGCGAATACAGTACTCGCGCGCAAAGGCATGATGAGCGCGCTGATCGCGCCCGAACAGAGTATGCCGAGCGTGACTTCGGCTGCGCGGTTCAACGAGGCGAGCAACAAGCCGTTCGGATCGGTCACGGCCGGTATGCCGATCAGCGCCGCCGTGTACCCTGCCAGCACGAAGCCGTACCACCGAAAGTGACGAACCCTCACAGCCAGCGCCGTACAGACGGCAACCCATCCAGTCAGCCCGGCCATGTAGGCCTCTGGCTGCTGCACAAACACACTTCCGAGCACCAGCGCGGCGACCGCGCCCAGCAGCGTGCCGAACAACCGGTACACGCTTTTTGCGAGCACCATGCCCGCCAGCGGTTGCATGAGCACGACGGCGGTAGTCATCGCAACACGGGGCTGCGGCAACTGAAGCAGCATGGCGAGGCCCATCGCGCTCGCTACGGCCATGAATGTTTTCAGCAGATGCAGCCAGGTGGGCGCAGCGGTTGCAAGCCAGTCACGGGCGGCATCTTTCACCCGATCCAACGCGCTCTCGGGCACCTCTTCATCGTTCATGAACCAGCAACTTTCCTCAGGCCAGCGTTTGGCGCGTGCAACTCGGGCGTTCTTCATGCAATCACGCGAACCGCCATGCGAAGGCGCCGATTGTATGGAGCTAACGTCGCCGGATTAAGCCGCCTTGCCACAACCCGCTTCTCTGGATTTCGCAACAATGCCTGCGTGCCGCGGGCAGACAATTCGGCCTTCTTTGCTAACACAAGGTTCTGATGGATACGCTACAAAACATGCGCGTCTTTGCGCGCGTGGTTGAATCGGGCAGCTTCACGGCAGCCGCGATCAGCATGAATTCAAGCACCGGCGCGATGTCACGCGCCGTCTCCGAACTTGAAGAACATCTGCGCACGCGCCTCATGACGCGTTCCACCCGCAAGCTTTCGCTCACGACAGCGGGCGAGCGTTATCTGAAACGATGCCTGCAGATCCTCGCAGACATAGACGGTGCCGAAGAAGAGGCAAGCTGCGCGCACGAACATCCGTCAGGGACGTTGCGCATGTTCAGCTTCGCAAGCATTGGACAGCATTACGTGCTGCCCGCGATTGCGCAGTACCGGCAGCAGTATCCGGATGTCTCGGTCGACCTGACGCTGTCGCAACGCATGCCTGATTTGTTCGAGGGAACCAGCGACGTGGCGATTATCTCGGCGGCGTCGCTGCCGGACTCCGAGATGGTCTCGCAGCCGCTTGGCGCCACCTTCAGCATCCTGTGCGCATCGCCCGAGTATGTGCGTTTGCAGGGGATGCCCGAGCGTCCTGCTGATCTCGCGCGGCATCAGTGCCTGACGCTGAATACGCCCGCGTTTCCGGCCAATGAGTGGACACTCGACGGTCCCGACGGCGTTCAGACCATGAACATCAGCGGCCCGGTGCAGGTCAATATTGCGGAGTCGCTTGCGGTCGCGATCCGTGAAGGACTGGGCATCGGCATGCTGCCGCTATACGCGGCGGTCGACGGCTTGCGCAATGGCTCGCTGGTCCGCATCCTGGACCAGCATATTTTGCAGAAGACGAATATCTATGCGCTTTACGCATCACGCCGTTTTGTCGATGCAAAGACGCGGACCTGGATTGATTTCCTGCGCACTTACCTGCCCGCGATGATCGCCCGTGACGAGGTGGTGCTCGCCGATGTCGCTCATGGCACGCCGCTTCAGGTCAACAAGACTTTCCCACTCGTTTCATAACAATGCCTTCCAGGCAGAGGTCTTAATCTTAAAGGTGTGCTTACCTAGACTAGCGTCACCGGTTGCGAACAAGACTGCTCGCACCGGACCAAGACCTAAACGAGAGGTAAGTCATCATGAAGTCCCTGATTCAAGCCGTTATTGCTGTTGCCGTGCTTTCCGCTCCTATTGCATCGTTCGCTCAGTCGAACGCGCCGGTCACCCGTGCGCAGGTTCGCGCGGAGCTGGCCCAGCTCGCACAAGTCGGGTATCACCCGGGTGATGGCGATAACGCGCGTTATCCCGCGGACATCCAGGCTGCGGAAGCACGCGTTGCTGCTCAAGACAGCGCGGCGACCGGCTACGGCGGCAGCACAAACGGGACGTCGGCTTCGGGCCGCCCCGACGTATCGGCGGCTGACTGGAACGCGATGTACACCCGTTAATCAAGTCAGCCAGTCTGTCAATGGTTTGCGATGGGCGCCCAAACTCATCGCCCAAACTCACACAAGCGGTTCCCGCGCCCCAATGCGCTGGAACCGCGGCTGAATGAACCGTGGTCGTGATCGGACGCATCAAGCCTCAGCGGTCGACACCTTGTTCCGGCCCGTCGCCTTGGCGTTGTACAGGGCCTCGTCGGCAGCTTTGATCACCGTCGTCAGATCGTCGTCCATCTGCGGTTCACGGCTCACCGCGCCAATACTGGCCGTCACGCATCCATACTCGCTGCCCGCATGCTCAATATGGCACGCGCAAATAGCGGAGCGGATCTTCTCCGCGATCAGCGAAGCGCCATGCGCCGAGGTATCGGGCAGCACGACGATAAACTCCTCTCCCCCATAGCGTGCAGCGCTGTCCGCCGGACGCCGGATGTTGTCGGCGATGCATCGTGCGACCGCCGCCAGGGTATCGTCGCCGGCCTGATGGCCGTAGGTATCGTTATAAGCCTTGAATCGATCAATATCGACGAACAGCAGCGACAGCACACTCTGCGAGCGTTTCGCGCGCCGCCACTCAAGCTCAAGTATCTCGCCAAGACTGCGGCGGTTGTTCAGTCCGGTCAGTCCGTCCGTGCGCGCCAGCAATTCCAGCGCCGACTCGGCCCGCATGCGCCGCCGCAACTGCATTCCAAGCAAAACCGAGAGCCCGATGAACGCCGCGCCGAACGCGGCCATCAGCGATCCGATCGTGAGCGCCCGGTGCCGCCATGATGCGTAGATATCCTCCTCGGACGCCGCCGCCATGATGATGAGGGGCGCATGCGGAAAATTGGCAAACCAATACAACCGGCGATTGCCATCGATTGACGATTTTTCGATAAAGCTGCCTTCCGGCGCTAATAAAAACTGCTTGAAAGTGGCCGCATCCTTGATGTTGCGCCCAATGACCTTGGAGTCGTAAGGCTGCCGCATAAGCATGGCGCCGTCTCGTCCGATCAGCGAAACCGATCCATGCGGGCCTAGCGCCAAGCCGGCGAACAGGTCGTGGAAGTACGCAATATTCACCGCCAGAAGCACGATCCCCGCAAAGGATCCGTCCGGGTTGGAAAGCCGTCTGCTCAAGCCGATGCTTGGCGTGCCGTTGCGCAAGCGAGACAGGTATGGATCGCTTATATAGAGACCCGCATTGGGGTTGTCGCGTTGAACCGTGAAATACGGCCTGTCGCTGAAATTGCCGGTTCTTGGCGTATCGCCACCGGAGTCGATGACAACGTTGCCGAGCGCATCCATCACCAGCATGGAACCCAGATATTTCGCGCTGGCGGCGCGGTCGAAGAGCACCTCGCGGCGCAGGCGCGGCGGCAAGGCCATCACGTCCGCTTGCTGAAGCCCGTCGACCACTGCTTGCAGCGACAATTGATAAAGTTCGAGATTGCGTTCTATATCGCGCTGTGCGATGACGGCAATATCGCGCAAAGTGTCACGCGTATGGTCCAGCGCATCCTGGCGACTCTGATAGAGGACCACACCGCACAGGCTCATCATGACAATTGCAATAAAAACGCCACACGTAGCGACTGCAACGGACGTTGACAGCCCGCCCTTGATGCGGCTCCCGATGCCGGCGCAGCTGGATTGCTCTGCTTTTGTCATTGTGGTTGCGGTCTTTCCTACTTGATAGAGGAAGCGGTTCTCGTCCCTGGTCCCGCCGGATCAGCCTCAATGCATCCGCGGATCTCGCGTTCAGCTAATGTCCGACCGACATCCCGCCGCTGAACCTCCATTCAAAAGGCATCGAAAGGAATCATTACCCAGTTCCCACCTCGCGTCACTATCAGTATTACCACTAGCTAGTGGCACGGCGGTCATTTGCCATGCCGTTATGCACACGCCATTATTGGCGGGCGGGTTTCCAACGGAGAATATGCCACCACCACCCGCCGCAGTTTCCCGCGTTACGAATCATATTCCATCAATCCCGTACCCGGTGTTTTCGTGGAAAACCAGGCTCATAAGGAGGCGTCGATGTTTCAACCGCTATATCAAGTCCATGAAGTGACGCAAGAAACGAAAGAACTGGCAACGGCGCGCAAGATTGCGGCGATTGTCGGGGCGCTCACTTTTCCCACCATTGCACGTTCAGAACTCGCTTACCGCGCCCTGCCCGCTGACCTGGAAGCGAAGCTGATTGGCTATCTCCAGGGATTTTGCCAGCCGATCTGCGCGGCATGGCAAATTGACGATTCGGATGTTCCGGCGGCCGCCACCGGCCTCGTCATCAATTTGATTTTTCCCGACAGCCGGGCATCGCTCAACCATACGGTCGACAGCGCGATCCTGAGCTCGGAGGCTTTCAGCAAAGGCGTGGAGGCGGGCCGCCGTGACGGCGAGCTTTATCGCACCACCGGACGGAAAGGCACCGCGCTATTGCAGATTTTAGCCAGCGATTTCCGGGAGTTTTGCGATTATTCAAAAGTTGCGGCGGACGTACCCGCGTAAGACGGCGTAGTCCTTCGCGTTTATCGGATTGGCAATCGGGGAAGCGAAGCTGAAAAACGCTTCGAAGGACGAGTGCTGCCCGCCGTTTCGACATTAGCCAGTGGCTACTAACCACCACTTATTCGCCAGTCAACCGGTTAATACATCGCGCCTCCTGTAAAGGCGCGATGCGGCCCTGCATCCAGCATTTTTTCATCCAACAACGCGTCGATGAATGAACGTACTCTGGGCGGCATCATTCGCGCGCTGGGCGTCAATACGCTGACCGGTAGCGGCGCGGGACGGCACTCGCCCAGCAACTCAACCAGCGTTCCCTGCCTGATGTGATGCGCCACCATGTGTTCAGGCACCTGCGCAATGCCGGCGCCCTGCAATACCGCTTCCACCATGGCGTCTCCATGACTTAACGTAAAGCGTGATCGTGGCCGCACTTGAATCTTTTCTCCTCCATCCACGAACTCCAGCGGACGCTCCCGGCCGGACGTAGGCATCCGAAACAAAATGACCGATCGCCCTTCGACGTCCTCAACAGCGTTCAACGCGCCATGGACTTTTATATAGGCGGGACTCGCGCAAAGCACGAGATGCTGATAGTCAAACCGGCGCGCAACCAGACCAGAGTCATCTAGTGAGCCTATGCGTATCACCGCATCCAGGCCTTCACTCACCGGGTTGACTCGCTCGTCCGTCAAACGCAAGTCGACGTTGAGCGCAGAATGAACCGCAAGCAAGCGGTTCAATACCGGGACAATCTTGCGTGTTCCGTAGCCTATTGGCGCGCCCACGCGCAATGTCCCTGTCGGCGCTTCGAGCGCATTTGTTGTCGATAACTCCAGCGAGTCAATCTCTTCCAGGACCCGCGCGCACTTCGCAAAAAGGGCGTCGCCTTCCGCCGTGAGCCGGACTGCGCGAGTGGTTCGATGAAACAACCTCACGCCAAGGTCGCTCTCCAGGCGCGCCACGCTCTTGGCGACCGATGAGGGCGCGAGACCCAGTTCGCGGGCGGCTGCGGCGAAGCTGGTATTTCTCGCCACGGCGGCGAAACTCATAAATTGCTTGAGATTTTTCATGATCGATTCACGGTATGTTGCCGTGAATGTTACGGCATCGACGCATGTTTTTCTCGAAAGATCCGCGACTTATAGTGAATGCCCACGCTCAATGATCTTGTCGAGGAATGCCATGTTTGTATTGAATACCCAGCCGCCTGAATACAATTTTGCCGGTACGCGCGTACGTTTGCTGATGTCGGGAAAGGAGACGGCCGGCGCTTTCTGCATGATGGAGTTTTTCGGACCGCCGAATCGGGCCACCCCGCTGCATGTGCATGAGCGCGAAGAGGAAACCATCGTCGTGCTTGAGGGTGTTGTCGACGTAACGGTCGACGGAAAACTCGTCAGCGTGCGCGCGGGCGAAACCGCGTTATTGCCACGCAACGTCCCGCATCGGCTGGCCAATAATACCGAGCTGCCCTCAAGGTATTTGATCATCTGCACGCCCGCCGGATTTGATGACTTCCTCGATACTTGCGCCGACGCCCAAGCGGGCCCCGTCACGCCTGTTCCGCCGCAGCCGGAGGATATTGGACGCATGCGGGAAGCTGCGCCGCGCTTCGGGATTACCTTGCTGGCAGGCTAGGGTCGCGAAGTGGCCGCCTTTTCGTTGTTGGGAATATTGGGGCTCAGAGCCTTATCCGCACAGGATGCCCTCCTGCCCGCGAGGCATTTGCCGCAGCGCGCTTATAATCTTGCGCGGTACCGGGCATGCCGGATCAAAGGAAAAGATCCGGCCGATCGTATCGCTTCGGTACAGCAATATCGGGCGGGCCGCCTGGAGCAAGCTGCTCTGGCAGTCACGTGACTAGCCAGTTCAATCACCTGTGCGGAACTGCCCCGAGATTAAACAAGATAAACAAACCGGCGCGGTCTTGTTCGCGCCGGCAACCCCATCGACTGAAAGAGTGATCATGACCATCTCCATGTACAGCACGTCCGTCCCGGTTTTCAAGCAGATGCTGACCGCCCTCTCCGACGTGCTCAAGAAAGCGGAAACGCACGCCACCGAAAAGAACATCGACCCGAACGCGCTGCTGCAAGCACGTCTGTTCCCGGACATGTTCCCGCTGGTGCGTCAGGTACAGATCGCCGCTGATTTCAGCAAAGGCGTGACCTCGCGCCTGGCCGGCGTTGATGTGCCGTCGTGGGCCGATACCGAAGTCACGTTCGCC
Source organism: Caballeronia sp. SBC1 (assembly GCF_011493005.1). Classification (NCBI taxonomy): domain Bacteria; kingdom Pseudomonadati; phylum Pseudomonadota; class Betaproteobacteria; order Burkholderiales; family Burkholderiaceae; genus Caballeronia; species Caballeronia sp. SBC1. The sequence continues at coordinate 1,586,470 of NZ_CP049157.1, read as the reverse complement.
GATCTGCAAGCGCTGGTGGCCAAGGCACTGGCTTACATTGGCACGTTCGAGGCCGCGCAATTCGAAGGCAGCGAAAACAAGGAAATCGTGCTGCGTCCGGGCACGCCGAAAGAGAAGAAGCTGGCCGGCAGCGCCTACCTGCAACACTACGGCCTGCCCCAGTTCTTCTTCCACGTGACGACCGCATATGCAATCCTGCGCCACAACGGCGTCGAGATCGGCAAGCGCGACTACATGGGCGCTTATTGATCGAACTGCGGATCGAACCGCGGATCGAGTTATTGGTCACAAGCTGCGGATCAAGCTATTGCTTGAGCGCATACGCATCAAGCCGGCTGCAAAGGACGCGACACAGTCCATTGCAGCCGGCTTGATTTCAAACTTCAAAAGCTCAAACGTTCAGAAGGTCTGCCATTCCGGATCTTTGCCCACGACCGGCGCGATCCTCGCAGCAGCGGCCGGCCGTTTCGCGGGTTTGATCTTGCTTGCCGGACGGCTCATTGCCGGCGTTGCACGGACAGCCGTGACCGCTTGTACAACCGGATCGGAAGCACTGATCTGGAACACCGACACGAGTTCGCGCAAGGTGCCCGACTGAGCTGCCATTGACTGCGCGGCGGCGGACGCTTCTTCAACCAGCGCCGCGTTCTGCTGCGTCACCTCATCCATCTGCATGACCGCCTGATTGACCTGCTCAATGCCGGTGTGCTGCTCACCCGACGCCGCGCTGATCTCACCCATCAGGTCTGTTACGCGCTTGACCGACTGAACCACTTCGCCCATGGTGCGTCCGGCTTCGTCAACCAGCTGCGAGCCGGCATGCACCCGCTGCACTGACGCGCTGATCAGGTCCTTGATCTCCTTCGCCGCCGACGCACTGCGCTGAGCCAGTGTGCGCACTTCGCCTGCCACCACCGCAAACCCGCGGCCCTGCTCACCCGCCCGCGCTGCTTCAACTGCCGCGTTCAGCGCAAGAATATTCGTCTGGAACGCAATGCCTTCGATCACCGTGATGATCTGGGCCACCTGTTCCGAGCTGCTGGAAATTTCGCTCATGGTCTGGACCACGCGATTGACGACCTCGCCTCCGCGCACGGCCGTCTCCGACGCGTTGGCAGCCAGCGAATTGCCTTGCAGCGCATTCTCCGCATTCTGCTTCACGGTCGCGGTCAGTTGCTCCATGCTCGCAGCGGTTTCTTCCAGCGAAGCCGCCTGCTCTTCCGTGCGCTGGCTGAGATCCGTATTGCCTGCTGCAATCTCCGCGGAGCCGGTGGCAATGCTGTCGCTGCTGTTGCGTACCCGGCCCACCACGTCGACCAGCCGCTCGTTCATGTGACGCATCGCAGCCAGCAGCTGACTAGCTTCATCCTTGCCCGATACCTCGATATTCGCCGTCAGATCACCCCGGGCGACAGTCTCGGCAATCACGACAGCGCGTCCGATCGGAGTGGTAATGGAGCGTGTGATCAGCCAGCCGATCGCGATCCCCGCGAACACCGCGACAGCAATCAGCAAGCCTGTACTCACTACGGCGCTGTCATAAGTCGATGCTGCGCGCGCGACCTCCTTTTCCGCACCGCTGCGGTTGAGCTCGACATCCGCTGCAATCAGCTTGAGCGTGTCGGTGAACGCGGCGCCAGCGTCGCCGCTTGAGAGCGCTCGGGCGTCGTTGAATCCGGCGTCGCCCTTGTCGGACAGGTCGAGCAGTTTCGCGTCAATAGCCGCATAACGCGCCCACGCGCTTTTGATGTTGTCGAAGAGTTGTTGCTCTTCAGGCGACGACACAAGCTTCTCGTAGTTCGTAAAAACTTCCTGAAGCTTGACGACAGAAGCGTCGTGCTCCGTGCGCTGTTCCTGCTTTTCCTTCGGGTCGGACGCCAGGATCGAGCGCAATGTCGTGCGCCGTGCATTGTTGGCATACGCCTGCATTCTGCCGGCAGCCTGGACGCTTGGCAGCCAGTCGTTGCCCAGTTCCACCGTGCCGGCATAGATGTGCGACGCCTGCCAAAGCGTCAATCCGCCAACCGTACATAACAACAGCAGAATTGTCGCGAAACCCACGCCAAGCCGGGTGCCTATCTTGAAGTTATTCAAATTCATCTCATGCTCCAGTGTGATCAACGATGCACACGATTACGGAGCATTCGCGACTTCCTGAAACAACCTTTCAGTTTTCGGCGTTACCTCAAAAACATATGAAGAATAAGGCGGATTTGTAAGCTATTGAATTTAATCAGTAATTTTCGGAACGATTGGAGCGATGTGTCTCACGGAGACTTGAGGTTTCGGTAAAAATAACATCATTGAGATGAGGAATCGGTAAAGCGCGATAATTTTTACCCGCAAATACCAATTTTTGAGTACTTTTTCCTTAATAGACTGACGCACAAAATAATTCGATGTTCCTTACAACGGCTTATCATTTACGTCGTAGGAAACGCAATAACTCGCGTGATATTGCAATCGATCGTCAATTATCAGCCAATAGCAGTCGTGTAGACGCACGATCGTTCAGGATTGGTCGATCTCCGGGGGCGCTTGGGCGAATAATTGCGCGCATAGCTCGCGGCCCGCTTCGCTCAGCGCTGCCGTGGGTGTATTCGCGGCGTTTTCGCGGGACTCGTCCGCATTACCCGAGTTGGCCGGATCCAGCAACGCAGCGTCGGACAGCGCGGTCAGGTGACGTCTCAGGCTGCTCATCGGCACGCCCGATTGCTTCGATAACTTCGCGAGCGACCACGCGCGCCCGGGTGTCTCCTGCGCCGCCCGCCATAACTGCGCGAGGATCGCGATCAGCGCCGGGTCGATCTCATCGTCCATATTTTTGTCCCTGTCATTAGTCTCTGATTTTCCCGCGCGCCATGCCGGCTACGAGTTCGCCGAGCGTCTTCACCGCGGCTTCCGTCTGCGCGTTCCAGGGATAACTGTAGTTGAGCCGGATGAAATGACGGAAGGCATCGCGCGATGAAAACATGGTGCCCGGCCCGATCGTGATACCGAGCGCGAGCGCGGTTTCATAGAGCTGCATCGAGTCGACATTGCCAGGCAACTGGACCCACAGCACATAGCCGCCCATGGGCGTGGACGTCTGTGTGCCGGCGGGAAAGAAGCGCGTGACCATCGCGATCATGAGCCGCGCCTGCTGCCGGTACACCTTGCGCACGTGTCGCAGATGACGGTCGTAACCGCCCTGCCGCAAATAGTCCGCCACGGCGACCTGCGGCACCGAAGGGGTGGTCAGCGTGTTCAGGAACTTGAGCTTTTCCACCTCGCGGCGGTATCGCCCGGGCATCGCCCAGCCTATCCGGTACGACGCCGTCAGGCTCTTCGAAAACGATGCACAGTGCAGCACCAAGCCCTTTTTATCGAAGTTCTTGAGCGCCGACGGTCGGGCATCGCCGTAGTACAACTCCTGGTACACATCGTTTTCGATCACCGGGATTTCATGGGCAGCGAGCAGGCCGACAAGCCGCTCCTTGTTCGCGTCGGACATCACGAAGCCCAGCGGATTCTGGAAGTTCGGCATGACCATGCATGCCGCGATCCGATGTTCGCGCACGATGACCGTGAGTGCGTCGATGTCGATCCCTTCGGACGGATGCGTCGGCACTTCGATTGCCCGCATGCCGAGACGCTCGATTGCGTGGAGCATCGCGTAATACGTTGGCGATTCGACCGCGACAGTGTCTCCCGGTTTCGCCACGGCCTGCAAGCTCAGGTTGATCGCCTCGGTGGCGCCAACGGTGATGATGATCTCGTCGGGGTCGACGGGCACGCCGTTCTCCGCGTAACGCCGCGCGATCTGGCGGATGAGTTCGGGGTTGCCGGGCGGTAAATCGTCCATCAGGTTCCAGCTTGAATGCCGTCGCGCGATGCCGTTCGCCAACTGGTTGATGCGGCGCCACGGAAACAGCGACGGGTCCGGATAAGGCGACCCCAGCGGCGTGGCGTCCTGCGAGCGGATGGAGCGAAGCGTGGACAAGACAAGGCGGCTGACATCGACTTTCGAAGCAACGGGCGGTGGCTGCGAGGCGACCTGACTGACCGCTTGCGGCGCAGGCAATTCGCGCACGAAGTAGCCGGACTGCGGCCGGGTTTCCAGTACACCCCGGCTCTCCAGCAGCGCGTACGCATGCAGGACCGTCTTGATGCTGACGCCATGCTGCGCGCTTGCCTGACGGACCGACGGCACACGCTCACCCACGGCGAACACCCCGCGTCGCACAGCTTCCTCTATCTCGGCCGCGAGTTTTTCGTAGAGCGTCACGGTGGGCGAATGAGTAAAAAAGTCGAGGGAACAGGCACGAGGCCTGGGAAGGCATCAACTGTACTCCTCGTCTATCTATTTTTCTGTATGCCGCATTAATTTCGGAACACAGTAGCCTTGAATCATTGGTGAAAACCCTCATGAATCCGCGGCAGGCATTGTGAAAAAACCCGAACCTCGCATTGAACCGTACACGCACCCCGCAGCCGGCTGGGGCGCACTCAAGTACGTCGCCCTCAATCTCCTCAAGGAGAAGGTATCCGGCGGGAATTACCGCACGCTGTTCGGCCAGAACCAGCCGGATGGTTTCGATTGCCCCGGCTGCGCGTGGCCGGACCGCGAGCATGCGTCCACGTTCGAATTTTGCGAGAACGGCGTCAAAGCCGTGGCCGCCGAGTCCACCAGCAAGCGCGTCACGCCCGCATTTTTCGAAGAACATACCGTCGAACAGTTAATGGCGCAGTCGGACTACGAGCTTGAACAGCATGGCCGCCTGACTGACCCGCTTGTCTACGATGCAGAGCGTGATCGCTACGTGCCCATTGCGTGGGACGACGCGTTTGCGCTGATCGCGGACCACCTGAATCGCCTCGATGACCCCGATCGCGCCGCGTTTTATACCTCGGGCCGCGCGAGCAACGAAGCCGCGTTCCTGTACCAGCTATTCGTGCGCATGTACGGCACCAACAACTTCCCCGACTGCTCGAACATGTGCCACGAAGCCACGAGCCGGGGTCTGCCGGGAACCGTGGGCGTGGGCAAGGGAACCGTGACGCTCGAGGATTTCGAGCACGCGGATACCCTGCTTCTCTTCGGCCAGAATCCTGCGACGAACCATCCACGGATGCTGGGAGAACTGCGCGAGTGCGCGAAGCGCGGAGCCACAATCGTCTCTATCAATCCGCTGCGTGAACGCGGTCTCGAACGCTTCGCGAGTCCGCAGCATCCGGTCGAGATGCTCACCGGCGGCAGCACGAAAATCAGTTCGGTGTTTATCCGCCCGAAGATTGGCGGGGATTTTGCGTTGATCAAAGGCGTAGCGAAACGCGTAGTCGAACTGGACGACGCAGCGCTCGCGCAACGCTTGCCGCGCGTGCTCGATCTTGCGTTCATCGCTGAGCATACGGTTGGTTTCGATGCCTTCGCCGAGGACCTGCGCGCCGAAAGCTGGGATGCGATCGTCGCGGAATCGGGCGTGCCGAAAGATGAAGTCCTGCAACTCGCCGATATCTACGCACGCGGCCGTGCCGTGATCTCGACGTGGGGCATGGGCCTTACGCAGCACAAGAACTCCGTGCCAACCGTACAGATTCTCTCGAACCTGATGATGATGCGCGGGAACATCGGCCGGCTGGGTGCCGGGCTGTGCCCGGTGCGCGGACATTCGAATGTGCAGGGAGATCGCACCGTTGGTATTGAAGAGCAGCCGACGCAAGCGTTCCTCGACCGGCTCGGCGCCGCGTACGACTTCGAGCCGCCGCGCGAACATGGCTACGACGTTGTGCGTTCGATTGAAGCGATGCTCGCCGGCAAGCTGAAAGTGTTTATCGGGCTGGGTGGCAATTTTTCGATTGCGACGCCTGATACGCCGCGCGTATGGGAAGCGATGCGCTCATGCGACCTGACCGTACACATTACGACCAAGCTGAACCGCAGTCACCTGATTCATGGCCGCGACGCGTTGATCCTGCCCACGCTCGGCCGCACTGAAATCGACATGCAGAACGGCGTGGCGCAAGGCGTGAGCGTGGAAGACTCCATGAGCATGGTGCACATTTCGTACGGAATGAACCGGCCGGCTTCGGCGAACCTGTTGTCGGAGATTGCTATTGTCGCGCGCATGGCGCTGGCCACGCTCGGCAGTGCCAAGGTTGACTGGCTCGCGCACGCGAATGACTATGCGCTGATTCGCGATGGTATCGAGAAAGTGATTCCGGGGTTCGAGAACTATAACGAGCGGCTCAAGCACCCTGGCGGCTTTCATCTGGGCGTGGCATCCCGCGACCGTGTGTGGATTACGCCCAGCGGCAAGGCGCAGTTCCTCGTGCACGGCATCGAATTCGATACTCCGATTCATCGGGCCCGGACGGTTCATGGCGAGCGGTTGATGACGCTCATGACCACTCGTTCACACGATCAGTACAACACCACAATTTATGGTCTCGACGATCGTTATCGTGGGGTGTACGGACAGCGGCGCGTGTTGTTCGCCAATCAGTTGGACATTGAGATGCTGGGTTTCGAAGCAGGACAACGGGTGGATATCACGAGCGTATGGGACGACGGCGTTGAACGGCGCGCGGACAGTTTTCTTCTTGTGCCCTACGACATTCCGCGCGGCTGTCTGGGCGCGTATTACCCCGAGACGAATCCGCTTGTGCCGCTGTCGAGCGTTGCCGATGGCGCGGGGACGCCTACGTCGAAGTCTATTCCGGTGTTGTTGTGTGCATCCTCCAAGACCCAGCTCGAAGCGGCTTGATACCAGAGGGAATCAGCCCTTCGGCGCCACGGCCCGCACCTTGATCATGTCATAAAGCGCTTGCGCGGCAGGCGACAGCCGGGCAGTCTTTCGAACCACCAGCACCAGCGCACGCGACACCACCGGATCGACCAGTTCAATCGTGCGGATATTCGGATACGCGCCCTTCTGCACAGCAAGCCGCGGCACCACCGCCGCCGCAATACGCTCGGCCACCAGCCCGACCGCTGTCGAACTGCGCTGCACTTCGTAGAACGACTGCAACCCCAGCCCATTCGCGCCCAGCGCCGTATCAAGCAAAGCACGATTGCCACTGACCTGCCCGGCGAATATCAGCGGGTACGGAAGCAATTGCTTCCACGCCACTCGCCTGCGCCTGGCAAGCGGATGGTCCTCGTGACAGATCAGCACGTATTGATCTTCAAGCAACGGCATCGTCATGAGTTCAGGATGATGCGCACCGGCGATATTGATCCCGAACTCCGCTTCGCGGCGCAGCACCGCGTCGGCCACGGCCGACGACGCGTGATCGAGAATCTTGATCCGGTTGTTCGGATAGCGCGCCGAATACTCCTGCATGATGCGGGGCAAATACTGCACGCCGACCGTAGGCACGCATGCAATCGATACATCCCCTCGTTCCGCCTTGCCCGTCTCGCGGATCTCAAGCAACGCGTCTCCCAACTCCTCGAGCAAACGCCGCGCTTGCGGCAGGAAATCCCGGCCGATCAGACTGAGCGCGATAGAACGCGTGGTTCGCTCAACCAGCGTCACGCCAAGAAAGTCTTCGAGCTTGCGCAAGCGTTGCGTGATCGCCGTTTGCGTGACATGCAATGTGTCGGCAGCGTTCTGAAAGCTGCCTTTATCGGCGATGGCAACAAACGCCTGAACGCCAAGGATGTCGATTTTCATAAGAAATATTGATCAATCTGAAGAATAAATTCATTTTACTCGGACATCGGCTGTGCGCAAACTGGCGGCACCCCACACCCCTTCCCGCAGAGGAATCCACCATGTCAGCTCTTGACGAATCCCCCGTTGCAATGGCTGCGCGCCTCTATCCCGAGATGGCGCGCAAACTCGAGATCGTGCGCCGCCGCCTCGACAAGCCGCTAACACTCGCCGATAAAGTGCTGCTCGGCCACCTCGACAATCCCGCCGATCAGGAACTCATTCCGGGTAAGAGCTACCTGTTGCTGCGCCCGGACCGTGTCGTGTTCCAGGACGTACTCGGTCAGACCGGCATGCTGCAGTTCATGCAAACACTGCGTGAACGCGTTGCCGTCCCGACCAGCATCCACTGCGATCACTTGATCCAGGCGCGTGTTGACGGCGCTTCGGACCTGCGGGTATCGGTGTTGGAAAACAGCGAGGTCTACGACTTCCTGCGCAGCGCCGCAGCCAAATATGGCGCGGGTTTCTGGGAGCCGGGTGCGGGCATCATCCACCAGGTTGTTCTGGAAAACTATGCATTCCCGGGCGCGTTGATCATCGGCACTGATTCGCACACGCCGAATGCCGGTGGACTGGGCGCGTGCGCGGTGGGTGTCGGCGGCGCGGATGCCGTAGAGACCATTGCCGGCTTGCCGTGGGAAGTGCTTTATCCAAAGCATATTGCTGTGTACCTGACCGGTTCATTGAACGGCTGGACGGCGCCCAAGGACGTGATCCTAAATGTCGCGGGCCAGCTCACCGTGTCCGGCGCGACCAATGCAATTGTTGAATACATCGGCCCTGGCGCGCGCACCATCAGCGCTACCGGCAAGGCGACCATCACGAACATGGGTGCGGAACTCGGTGCAACAACGTCCATGTTCCCCGCCGATGAACACATGCTCACGTACCTGGATGCCACCGGCCGTGGTGATCTGGCGCCATTGGTCCGGCAATACACGTCTGCTTTGTTCGAACCGGATGCAGCGGTAGAAGCGGACCCGGAGCGCTATTACGACCGCGTGATCCGCATCGACTTGTCCGCACTGGAACCCTATATTGTCGGGCCACATTCGCCCGACCGTGCACGACCGCTCTCGCAGCTCGCGGCCGAACTCAAAAGCGCTGGCAACACCATTCCCGAAGCTATTTCCGCCGCGCTGATCGGCAGTTGCACGAACTCTTCCTACGAGGACATGAGCCGCGCCGCAGATGTCGCCGCACAAGCTCGCGCGCATGGGCTGAAGGCAGTCGTCCCGTTCCTCGTGACCCCGGGTTCGGAACAGGTGCGCGCGACGATCGCACGCGATGGTCAGCTCGATGAACTCGAAGCGCTCGGCGGTACGGTGCTCGCGAACGCGTGTGGTCCTTGCATTGGCCAGTGGCATCGGGACCCGCGTGCGACGGCTACGCCGAATGCCATCGTCACGTCATACAACCGTAACTTTCCGCGCCGCAACGACGGGTCGCCCGCGACCATGAACCTGATCGCCAGTCCGGAAATTGTGACAGCGCTCGCGCTGGCAGGCCGGCTGTCGTTCAACCCGGCCACGGATTCGCTCACCGGCGCGGATGGCAAGCCTTTTATGCTCACGCCGCCGAAGCCCGCGCCCGAAGTGCCGCCGACCCGCTTCGCGCCCGGTCGCACAACCTATGTTGCGCCGCCCGCGGACGGCCGCGATATCACGCTGAGCGTCGACCCGGCCAGCGAGCGCATCCAGTTGATGCAACCATGGGCAGCATGGGATGGCCGTGACTTCACCGGCATGCCGGTCGTGCTGAAAACCCGCGGCAAGACTACGACCGACCATATCTCGCCCGCCGGGCCGTGGTTGCGCTTTCGTGGGCATCTGGATAAATTCAGCGACAACCTGCTCAACGGCGCGACCAATGCTTATACAGGCGAGATCGGCGTGACGACGAACATATTGACAGGCGAAGGCGGTCTCACGCCTGCGCGAGCGGCTCGTCAATACCGGGCGGCGGGGCAGCCTTGGGTGGTCATCGGCGATTCGAATTACGGAGAAGGCAGCAGCCGCGAGCATGCTGCGTTGTCGCCAAGGCTTCTGGGCGGCGCGGCGGTGATTGCCCGCAGCTTCGCGCGCATTCATGAGTCGAACCTGAAGAAGCAAGGCCTGCTTGCACTGACATTTGTCGATCCGGAAGACTACGACCGGATCCTCGCCGATGACCGGCTCGATCTGCGTGGGCTTGACCGTCTGGCGCCGGGAGAACCGGTCGAGTGCCGTATCAACCATTCAGACGGCCACGGCGAAACGGTATGGCTCAAGCACTCATATAGCGACGCTCAGTTGCAGTGGTTCCGCGCAGGGTCCGCACTGAACGTGCTGCATAAATCGGCAGTGTAGTACGGAGTGCTGGCTTTCTGACTGTAATTCGCCCGCATGAAGTGCTGCTTCATTTGCCGTGTGCGACAACGGACGAGACCTTGGTGGCTTGCAATCCTTACGCTTGTCGCCGGAGGTCTTATATCTGGTAACGCATGTTCATCTGCGTTAGAACCTGCGCCCGGTTGGCCTCATGCGGTACCTTAGTCAAATCTAGTAGAAGCTTGAACATTGACGCTTGCGGTTTCCGGTTTATAACCCCACCAAAACCGCGCTGCACCGTCATTCATCTATTGAGGAAATACACAATGAGCTGGTCTGCCAAGCAATATGTAACCTTTGAAAACGAGCGTAATCGTCCCATCCGCGATCTGCTCGCGGCCGTTCCGGACATCGACGCGCGCAAGGTCGTGGACATAGGATGCGGTCCCGGCAATTCAACCGAAGCGCTCATGGCGCGCTTCCCCAACGCGGCGGCAAATGGATTCGACAGTTCACCGGACATGATCGAAGCGGCGCGCAAGCGCTTACCGCAAGTTCACTTCGAGATCGCCGATATCAAGGCATGGAATGCCCCGGGCCCGTTCGATGTGATCCTCGCCAACGCGGTGCTCCAATGGTTGCCCGATCACACAAGCTTGTTTCCTGCACTCGTGGCAAAGCTTTCACCGGGCGGCAGCCTCGCGGTTCAGATGCCGGATAATCTCGAGGAGCCGGCACATCGGCTGATGCGTGAGGTTGCGGCCGACGGCCCTTGGGCGAGCAAGCTCTCGGAGGTCACTAAAGCCCGGACGCCGATGGCTAGTCCAGCGTGGTATTTCGAACTGCTTCGTTCTTGCGGCGCGAAACCCGATGTCTGGCGGACTACTTACCATCATGCGCTCGCGGGTGGTGCGGACGCGGTCGTCGAGTGGTTCAAGGGAAGTGGTCTGCGGCCGTTTCTGGAACCGCTTACTGAAGATGAACGGCTGGCGTTTCTGGAGCGTTACAAGACAGCGGTTGGGCTGGCGTATCCGGCATTGCCGGACGGGACCGTGCTGCTGCCGTTTCCACGATTGTTCGTGATCGCCGTGCGCTAGGGCCGGGCTAACGCTTCAGCTGACGGTTGTTGCTCGCGCCGGTAAACCAGGGGTTCCGCCGGTGCGAACCAGGCAAACTGCTTATAGAATCGCCCCTCGAAACCCTCGCGCAAGTTATCTCAAAAAGCGTATATACTGTTTATACCTTTACTCAACTGGAGATTCCATGCCCGGACCCGCTACGAAGGCCCCTAGCAAGAAGGCTTTTCATTTCCCCAAGACTGCGGAAGCGACTGCTGCCGAACCGGCTGTAAGCAAACGCAAGTCAACCGCCAAGGCAGCGGTCGAGGCAACGAAGGATTCCCAGGGCAAGGCAGCGCAAGCGCCCGCTAAATCGAAGGCCAAAGCCGCGCCCGTCAAGTCGGCCGCCCCCGAAGACAAAGTCAAACGGGCGAAAAAAGAAAAGGTCGTGCGTGACAGCTTTACGATGCCCAAATCCGATTACGAAAAAATCGGCCTGCTGAAGCAAAAATGCCTCGCCAACGGCGTGCACGTCAAAAAAGGCGAGCTCTTGCGGGCGGGTTTGCTCATACTTGAGCGCGCTAACATCGAGCAACTCACTGCGGCTGTCGCCGCTGTCGAGACAGTCAAAACAGGAAGGCCAGGCAAGTCCTGAGCGTACCCAGGCGTCCTGAGGCGGCCACTATGTTTCCGGCCGCCTCAGAACGCATCGAAAAACAGGCCGTAGGCATGAGACCATTAAGCGTAGCCTCTGCAAGCTTTGCGGAGTTCGATGACCTCAATGCCATCCTGGCGGCCGGCTGCGCGCGCTTCGAGTCCCGCACGGTGGGCGAAGTACGCGTTGGCGCACACTCCTTCCCAATCCTTACCGCGGCGATCGGATCAAATGATCCCAAAGCGCCCGCTATTGGCTTTTTTGGCGGCGTGCACGGCCTGGAGCGCATTGGTACGCAGTTGATCCTCGACTACATGCGCGCGCTCCTACGGCGTCTCGAGTGGGACGAACTGCTGCACGAACAATTGCGCTCGGTACGGCTCGTTTTCATGCCCATCGTGAATCCGGGTGGCATGTGGGCGCAAACCCGCTCGAATCCAAATGGCGTCGACCTGATGCGCAATGCCCCTCAAAGCGCTGAGGGACGCGTGCCCTTCCTTGCTGGCGGTCAGCGTATTGGTGCGTGGTTGCCGTGGTATCGCGGTCCCGCCCAAGGTTCTCTGGAACTCGAGAGCGCTGCCTTGCTCAATGTAGTGAAGCAGGAGCTCATGAGCCGCCCGCTGAGCCTTGCACTCGACTGTCATTCAGGTTACGGCTGGGACGACAGCATCTGGTTCCCTTATGCGCGAACCAAGCAGCAAATGCCTCATCTCCCCGAGATGTACCAGCTCAAGACCATGTTCGAACAGGCTTATCCGCACCACGGTTATGCGTTCGAACCGCAAAGCCATCAATACCTGCTTCACGGCGACCTGTGGGACTGCGCCTATGACCAGACGCCCGCTCCCAACGTGTTCCTGCCGATGACCCTGGAGCTGGGCTCATGGCGCTGGATCAGGAAAAATCCCAGCCAGATCTTTTCCCGACTCGGCATGTTCAACCCGGTCAAGGCGCACCGGGTCGAACGGGTCTTGCGCCGTCACGTCAACTTCCTGGACTTCCTGACCCGCGCGGCGTTTGCATCGAATAGATGGCTTCCCAAGGGTGACGCGAGAAAACAGATTCTCGAACGTGCCATGGAACACTGGCAGCGAACATCCTCGCGATGAGCACGTGGATCTTGTTGCGCGGGCTCACGCGCGAGGGTCGTCACTGGGGATCGTTTCCCGAGGCACTGCGCATTGAAGCGGGTTTTAGTGGCGATGCAAACAGCATCGCGTTGCTTGACCTTCCGGGGAACGGCCGTGAGAACGCGCTAAGCGCCCCGCTCGATGTAGCGGACATGGTGAAGTTCGTGCGATTGCGTGCGGCCGAGGCGGGGTTGTTGCCTCCTTACCGGATAGTCGCGATGTCGCTTGGCGGCATGGTCGCGACCGGCTGGGCACAACGCTATCCGGAAGAGATTGAGCGGCTGGTGCTGATCAATACCAGCATGCGGCCGTTCAGCGCCATGAGCGAGCGCCTTCGGCCCAAGGTTTGGCCTGCGCTCATGCGCATCGCGGCTTCGTGGGCGGATCCTATGAAGTGCGAAACAATCATCCACGACCTGACATGCAATCGGCTGGACACCCAGTCCTCCGACATCGCGGCATGGGCCGCCATCAGGCGGAGCGCAGGAGTAAGCGCGGCGAACGGCCTGCGCCAACTGTGGGCGGCGGCGCGCTTTCGCGCTGATAACCACGCGCCCGCTTGCCCTACGCTGCTGCTTTCATCGAAGGGGGACAGGCTGGTCAATCCGGTCTGCTCCACGCGCATAGCGGCTCGCTGGGGAACAGCTCACGCTGTGCATGCGTGGGCCGGCCACGACCTGCCCCACGACGATCCCGTCTGGACCAGCAAGGCGATTGCCGACTGGCTGCGCACCGTGCAAAGTCACACGGATGAACCGCCGGTTGTGTCCGATAGGCGCGCGGTTCTGTAGCGGAACTTGGCCGGGTTAGGGCCGGGTGTCGTTAGGCGATCATGGATCGCCCTCTTCCAATACCCGGTGCGAATGCGCTCCTCCACCCAGACCGAGCCGATTAATAAGCATACCTATAAAATATTGAGAACATCCGATCCCACCTTCGTCTCGCTCTTGACCTTAGGCTATCCGCCATCCTCACGCCCAATCCATACCAGAACACGGCCATGACTGCGATAAGCACCAGACTGATGTTGGTCGACCGCTACCGCTGCCGGTCTTCATTTTTTTTAAGCACCGGCAGCTCAACTGCGCTACCGTTTATTCATCGCCCTGCGCCGCGATCAGTTTCGCCAGGATCTTACCGAGCGTATCCCGCTCTGCCTGACCCAGCGTCGCGAGGATATCGTCATTGCGCGCCTTCGCAATGGCCGCGGCGCGCGTGTACGTTTTCTTACCCTTGGCTGTCAGCGTAACGACCACACCCCGCCCATCCGTTACGCTCGACGTCTTCTCGACCAGACCCTTTCGCTCGAGAATGTCCGTGGCACGGCTTGCCTGACTGCGGTCGAGATTCGACACCGTGCCGAGATCCGAGACCGAAAGCGCGCCGACCGAACCTACGCTTAGCAGGACACGCGCTTCCGTTAGCGTCAGCGCTATTTCGTCGGTGAACGCGTCGTTCATCGTCCGGTCAGTCTGCTTCTTCAGGACGTGCAGCCGGTAGGTAAACAGGCTTTCGATCACGTTCTTGTTTTTCATTCTCTCCCTCAACTGTCTGTTCCCGGGCAGCATATCACCCTGAATAGGGCTTACGGTAAGCGCTTTCTTAATTATTATATGCTTGCGCACGCATCAATTAATCGCTAGCATCAGGATAGCATTTAATGGCTTAAACGTTCGTCGCGTTCGTCGGGTTGCAAGCCATATTGTCCGCTTCGGGCTTGACGATCAATCAGCGCATACGCTCTTCAGTCAGCCCACAGGCGCAGAATAAGCCATTCCTGAACTTGACTGCTCGCGCCACGGCAATCTGAGGAGACACACTGTGACTGGTTCCGAACTTGGCACGCAGCCCGCACCCGCATGGTGTTCGCCTGACGAATGGGAGGCCCGCCTCAGGCTGGCCGCAACGTATCGCGTGTTCCATATGCTCGGCTGGACCGAGCTGATTTTCAATCACATCACATTGCGCGTACCCGGACCGGACAAGCACTTCCTGATCAACCCTTTTGGACTGGCTTACGACGAAGTCACCGCATCCAATCTGGTTAAAATCGACCTGAAAGGCAAAATCCTGAGTCCATCGGATTACCCGGTCAATCCCGCGGGTTTCGTCATTCACAGCGCGATTCATGAGCATGTGGAAGACGCACATTGCGTCATGCATACTCATACAACGGCCGGACTCGCCGTCGCGTGCATGGAGGACGGTTTGTCGTACACGAACTTCTACTCCGCCCAGCTGCACAACATGGTTGCCTACCATCCGTTCGAGGGCATTACCGTCCACGACGAAGAGAAGTCCAGGCTGCTAAGCTCAATGGGCAATAAACGCCTGCTGATCCTTCGGAACCACGGGCTGCTCTCGCATGGAACCACGCTTGGCTCAGCGTTCGCGTTGCTCTGGACCCTGAACCGCGCGTGCGAGATTCAGGTCGTCACGCATTCCATGCGTGGAAATACGCTGCCCATCAGCGATGAAATCGTGAAAGGCACCACGCGGGATTCGCTACAGTTTTCGCCTGCGCACGGCGCTGGGGAGAATGTACTTGCCGCACTTATTCGACGCGTCGATCGCATCGACACGTCGTACAGGGGATAGATTTGAATCAACAAGCCATCAAAATTACCGTGGTTGGCGGAGGTGCCATTGGCGGTATCGTCGCGGCTCGCCTGGCGCGTGCCGGCGTTGCAGTGAACTTGCTGGCGCGCGGGCCACATCTTGACGCCATACAACGTAATGGCCTGACCGTCGTGGAGGGCGACGGCCAGTATGTAGTCGATGTCAACGCGACCGATCAACCCGGCACGCTAGGCGCGCAGGATCTGTTGTTCATCTGCCTGAAAGGACCAGCGCTGATACAGGCAGCCAACTCATTGGCGCCGCTCGTGAACGCGGGCACACATATTGTCTCGGCAATGAACGGGGTGCCCTGGTGGTTCCTGAACTCATTCGGTGGCCGTCTTGAAGGACAGCGGCTCGAATCGGTCGATCCGGCAGGCGTGGTGTCCTCCGCCCTGCCACCATCGCAAGTCTCGGGCTGTGTCGTGCATCTCTCCTCTTCAATAGCCGGTCCTGGCGTGATCAAGAAGGGCAACGGCAACCAGCTTATTGTCGGACCAGCCGCTGCGGGCGTCACCGATCAGGCAGCCCGCGCTATCGAATTGCTCCGCCTCGCTCAATTCGACGTAACGGCGTCAAGCCAGATTCGCAGCGATATCTGGGCCAAGCTGTGGGGCAACATGACCATGAACCCGATCAGCGCGATCACGCGGTCGACTGCCGACGTAATTCTCGATGACCCGTTGACGGCGCAGCTTGTCGTCTCGATCATGGAGGAGGCACGGCGGATTGGCGAAGAGATCGGGATCGAGCTGAACATGACGACGCAGGCGCGTAACGCGCAAACCCGCAAGCTCGGCGCGTTCAAGACGTCGATGCTCCAGGACGTGGAAGCGGGCCGTCAACTGGAGATAGAAGCCATCCTGGGTGCACCTCATGAACTCGCCGCGAAGGCTGGAATCCCGGTGCCGTTTCTTAGCGTGCTGTATGGGCTCGCCGGCCAGTTGAATGCCAATCTGGCAGGCCATGCCAACGCGCCGACGCACTAGGCAAAGGCCCTTCAGGTTAGCGCGAGACTGAGGTCGGCGGTCATGCCGGCTTTTGCGAAGCCGACGTTCAGGTTGTCGAGGAACGAGACGATGCACAGCACCAGCAAGAACGGCGCCAAGCGTGCGGCGTTGAATACCGGGCGGCCGCCGCAGCGATTATCCCCGGTTAAAAAATCTTGCCCGGATTCATGATGCCGTGGGGATCGAAGACCTTGCGAATCTCGCGCATCAGTCGGATTTCCAGCGGGTCTTTATAGCGGCTGAAATATTCGCGCTTGAGTTGTCCAATGCCATGTTCCGCGCTGATGCTACCGCCATAACGTGCGACTTCGTCCAGCACTTGCGCCGTCAGCCCTTCTCCATGAAGCTTAAAGAAATCGCGCGGCGCCCCCACCGGACGCGAGAAATTGTAATGCAGATTGCCATCGCCGAAATGACCGAACACGATCAGGCGCACGCCGGCGTGATGCTTGTCGATGCGCTCGCCCGCCGAAGCAAGGAACGCGGGAATGGAAGCAATCGGCAACGAGACGTCGTGCTTCACGTGCGGACCATCGGCACGCTGCGCTTCAGAGATTTCCTCGCGAAGCCGCCACATGCTGTTCACCTGTGCAATTGATTCGGATACCGCAGCATCTGCACATAACTCACGCTCAAGCGCCTCGCCAATCACCGTCTCCACGAGTTCGCGCAACGCGGCTTCATCGACGGTATCCGCAAGTTCGATCAGCACGTACGCGGGATGACGTTCGGCAAACGGTGCACGCATTCCTTCCACTTGTTCGATCACCATATCCAGGCATTCGGCGGTAAAGAATTCGAACGCCTGCATGCGCGGGCCGCCGCGTTCGAACAGGAGTTCGAAAAGATCGAGCGCCTGCTGCGAGGAATTCACGGCCGTCAGCACGACCACGCGCACGTCGTTGCGCGGATAAAGCCGCAGCGCCGCGGCGGTGATGATGCCGAGCGTTCCTTCCGCGCCGATCAGCAACTGCTTCAGGTCGTAACCGGTGTTGTCCTTGCGCAGCGTGCGCAGGCCGTGAAAGATCTCGCCGTTCGGCAGGACGGCTTCAAGTCCGAGCACCAGTTCCCGCGTCATGCCATAGCGCACCACGTTCACACCGCCCGCGTTCGTCGACAAATTGCCGCCCAACTGGCACGAGTCCTCGGCGGCAAGGCTGAGCGGCAGCAGGCGATGTTTGTCGGCGGCTGCCCGCCGCAGGTTGCCGAGAATGCAGCCGGCTTCGGCGACCAACGTGTTGCCGATCGTATCGATACTGCGAATTGTGTGCATCCGGTCCAGGCTCAGGATCACGTTCGCGGGGCTTGCGTCGGGTGTAGCGCCGCCGCACAGGCCCGTGTTGCCGCCGCGTGGCACGACCGGCACACGAGCCTCCGAGCAGAGCGCGAGGGCTGCTGCAACGTCTTCGGTGCTCGACGGCCGCACCACCGCTTGAGCGTGGCCGGTGTACATGCCGCGCCAGTCCGACAACCATGGAGCGATTTCGTCGGGAGCCGTGATGACGGCGTCGGGTCCGAGCTGGTCGATCAGACGTTGGGGGAAAGAGGAGTCGGTCATTATTCGTTCATTCGTTCGTCAGGGAGCTGAGGATGGCGGCGCCTGTGAGCGCGTCGCGGCCGGGAATCGCGAGGTTCAAGCGGGCGGCCGCGTTCTGCAGATGCGAGGTCGCAGCAATCCGCGCTGCCACGGGATCGCCAGCGCGGATTGCTTCGAACACGCGGACGTGTTCGCGGTGCACTTCGTCAGGCAGCCGCTGGCGCGCAAGCGAATGCGTGCGAGCCGTCTGCACGGCCTGGCGGATCTGGAGGTTGAGGTACTGGAGCAGATCGACGTAGTAGCGGTTGTGGGTGGCATCGGCGATCGCTACATGGAACGCAATGTCCAGCTCCACCGCGTGATCTGGAGTGTAGAGATTGTCGGCGAGCGATTTAAGAATCGCCGCCAGTGCGTCGATGTCGGCTTCAGTCCGGCGCACGGCCGCCAGCGCCGCTGCTGCGCCCTCCAGATCAAGCCGCAGCTCGTAGACGTCGGCGAGGTCCGCCCGGTCCGCGCCGACCGCGCGGGGGACGCGGAAACCGCCTGTTTCCGTGCGAGCCTTCACGGTACAACCCGCGCCCTGGCGGCTGTCGATCAGGCCATTCGAGCGCAAGCGCTCCGTGACTTCACGGATAACCGACTGGCTCACGCCAAAGCGCGTCGCCAGATCCTTGCCGGAGGGGAGCTTGGTGCCCACCGGGTAAACCCCATCGCGAATATCGCCGGTCATTTGCTGGGCGACCTGCTGGGTCAGGGTTAGCGCTTTTGTCACGGGGCTCCGGGGGGTCAGTCAGTCAATTCAGGTTATCCGGTTTGCATGTTATATGAAAACTTTTGACGAGTGAATGGGGAGTCGCAATTTGGTCAGACCCAACGTGAGTACGACCAATAAGCTAGCGGCCTTATCTCGCCGCAACGCGACGTCACGCGATCGGCTGAACCCATTGACTCCGCCAACCCGGTGCCTCAAAGGAATCCGAAAAATACTGGGTCTCGTGAATGACCTTGCCGTTGCAGAACTCCATGATGCTTACCGTGTAGGTCGCTCGCCCCTGATAGGTGATGGTGTATTCCGTGACCCAGAGACCGCCTTCTCCTTGAATTCGCCTGACATCGAAACCTGATGGCTTATCTGGATGATGACTCCGCAACGCCTGCAAATTACTTCGCCCAATGATTCGTTCACCTGATTGGGGATAGTCACAGATGGCATCGTCATCGTAAATATCGTGTTCCGCATCGAGATCGCCGTCCGCCGACGCGCGCCAGTGCGCATTCAGGGCTTCACGTGTTGTTTCTTCCTGCATGGAAAGCCTCCAGATATCGTTCTTTCACGTCTAGCTATTGCGTACTTGGCGGAATGAACCCGGGGCTGCCCGTCTTGACGACTTCGTTGAACCTCTGCCTCGTTTCAATCCGGTTGATCTCGTCGAACGCATCTGCCGGAAGTGCGGAGATATCGAAATTCTCACGC
The DNA here is from genome assembly GCF_011493005.1 of Caballeronia sp. SBC1. NCBI lineage: Bacteria > Pseudomonadati > Pseudomonadota > Betaproteobacteria > Burkholderiales > Burkholderiaceae > Caballeronia > Caballeronia sp. SBC1. The sequence continues at coordinate 1,566,978 of NZ_CP049157.1, read as the reverse complement.
GCTCGCGCCGCAGTTTTGGGGGTGGTGAGCAAAGCCCCGCCACGCTGGATCGCCCACGCAAGCAATACCTGTGCTGGCGCCTTTCCAATTCGCGCGGCAATCTGCGAGATGACTGGATCCTCAAGCGGCCCCGGCCTGATTCCGTGACCCAATGGCGCAAAGGCCAAAAACACTATCCCTTTCTCCTGGCAGAACTCGAGAAGTTCCGTTTCTGGAAGATACGGATGTGCCTCGACCTGCACCGCCGCCGGCTTGATTCGTGCCGATTCATAGAGAGGCCGCAACTCGTTCAAGCCGATGTCAGACAGTCCGATGGCCCGGCATCTTCCATGGTCGACGAGAGCTTCCATCGCCCTCCACGTGTCTAGCAGAGTCACGCCTTTATCGTAGATGACATCGCCATTTTCATTGCGCGGATCCTGCTCGTCTCCTGGTTGAAATGCAAACGGCGTGTGTATCAGATAGAGATCAAGATAGTCGAGCCCAAGCCTTTCAAGACTCGCCTCGAAAGCCGGTTCCACACGCTCGGGCCGATGATTGGAGTTCCACAATTTTGTGGTCACGAAGATGTCTTCGCGCGCGATCCCTTCGGCAGCAAGCCCTGTCCGCAGAGCTTCGCCCACCTCGCGCTCGTTTCGATATCGCTCGGCACAATCGAAGTGTCGATAGCCGGCTTCCAGCGCGTCTCTGGTGGCGCTGATAGTTGTAGCTGCATCAGGAATGAGCGTGCCAAATCCGAGCGCGGGCATACGGCCGCCTCCGTGACTAAGCACTATCTTTTTGCTCCGGAAATCGGAAGACTCAATCATGGTGAAACCTCCGCACTATCCGTGTACTGCGAGGAAGGACCGACGCTTGGGGCCTGCAGTTGTGGCGCCAGGTCCATGAGCAGAAAAACCGTCAACTTACTCTGGTCGTCGAGTCGTCGAGTCGGTCAAAGCAATTCACGTGCTGGGTGCCTTGAGCGAAAAAGACGTATCCGCTCGCGCCCATCGCGTATTCGTCATATTGGAAGGCCGCACCTGTCGCGGCGGTCAGATCATGGTAATTCCAGGCACCGCCTCCCCACCAAAGCTCGATGATATGACGGACTTTCGATGCGCGCGAGCGCTTGCCGTTTCCGAGTTTCGCAAAATGCTTCACGTCGCGAGATTCAGCCTTGATCGATCCGCATTCCGACCCCATAACTGTTGCCTGAGCGCATCTGCGAACTGGCGTCTGCCGTCAGTGGTAAAGATCCGCTTGCGCATAGCGGTGCAGGTGAAAGCACCGGTGTGTAGTTCTTCCGGCTGGACAAAACCGCCCTCAGGTGCTCTCCCTCACAACCACCTGAAACTCTACTCGCCGCTTCTCCGAAAGCCCTTCCAACCCGCTCTTACGAGCCGCGGCCGCCGCCAATAACATCTCGCCGGCAATCCGGCCGATCGCATGCGGATCGACCGCCACCGTCGAGATGCTCGGATAGCAATACCGCGACACTTCAAAGTCCCCGAACCCGGCGACAGCCATTTGCCTGGGCACCGAAATCCCCCGCCGATGACACTCCATCAGCGCGCCGAACGCCGACATATCGCTCACGCACATCACGGCGTCGGTATCCGGCCATGCATCGAGCAAGTGCGAAAACGCCTCGCCGCCATGGCTCATGGTCACGGGTGAACCGCCATGCTCAATCACTCGCGGCTCACCCAGCTCGAACAATCGCAAGCCTTGGCGATAGCCCATTTGCCGGTCCAACCCACGACGGTCAAGCTTGGTCGCGCCGCCGATAAACGCGATCCGCCGATACCCGCGCTCATGAAGATGGCGCATCATTTCGCAAGCGGCATCGACGTTGGAAAACCCCACCGCCTGCTGGATCGGAGTGCGTGGTACGTCCCATGTTTCGACGACCGGGACATTCGAACGCTTAAGCATCGCCCGCGTGGCAACGGTATGAAACGAGCCGGTCAACATCACGCCTTCCGGCCGATGTGCAAGCATCACACGCAGAAGCTGTTCTTCCTGCTTCGGGTCGTAGTCGGTATCGCCGAGCAGAAGTTGCAGGCCATGCGCCGTCACCGCCGCGTTCAAGCTATGGACAGTGTCTGAGAAATTCGAACTCGACATGGACGGCACCAGCGCCACGATGAACGGCGAGCGCCCGGACGACAGCGTTCCCGCCGATGCGTCCGGCACATACCCCAATTGTTCGATCACCGCGAGCACGCGCTCGCGCATGGCTACGGATACATCGCGGTCGGCCAGCACGCGCGACACGGTCATTTTCGACACACCGGCCACGCGCGCGACGTCCGCCATCGTCGGCATGAACTCTGACATTGACTCGCCTGATCTCGTTGAATAACGCTAGACATGATACCGCGCGAGGAGGCACGGATTGGGCCGCACAAGAGGGCCCGGATGCTTTAGCTGCCCTTGCCCACGGCGTCGTTAAGCAAAGTCAGCGCGTTCACGCGTCTCGCCCTTCTGTCGTGTCTCTTTTGTTCTGGACATCCCCGAACGCGTTTGATACTGTTACCGGTAACAATTTTGCAACCATCGCCGCGAAGGCGTCGCACTCGATGTATTCTGGAACGAGCCATCGATCGGCTCGGGCTTCGCAGCACTCGACAACGTCGTGCTGCAACCGCACAGATCCAGTGCGACCGTAGAAACCCGTACGGCAATGGCCGGCCTCGCACCGGACAATCTATAAGTGTTCTTCAACGGCGAACCGCTGCTAACCGAATACACACTACACGCGCTAATCCGCGCGGCCGTTGCGCCGCAGTTGCCCTGCAGTTGCCTATATAACAAACCTGAGACATTCACACTCATGAACCCATCCAACTCCACCCATACAAACGACACCGACGACACCGCAACACCGCGTCTGCGCAGCCGCCGCTGGTTCGACGATCCCTCCAACCCCGGCATGACCGCGCTCTATCTTGAGCGCTACATGAACTACGGCATCACGCGCGAAGAACTGCAGTCGGGCAAGCCGATCATCGGCATTGCGCAGACGGGGTCGGATCTCGCTCCCTGCAACCGCCATCATCTCGAGCTTGCGAGCCGCGTACGCGACGGCATCCGCGACGCAGGCGGCATTCCGCTAGAGTTCCCCGTTCACCCGATCCAGGAAACAGGCAAGCGCCCCACCGCCGCGCTCGATCGCAACCTCGCCTATCTCGGTCTCGTTGAAATCCTGCATGGCTATCCGATCGACGGCGTGGTCCTCACCACCGGCTGCGACAAGACCACGCCCGCGTGCCTGATGGCCGCCGCTACGGTCAACATTCCCGCCATCGTGCTGTCCGGCGGACCGATGCTCGACGGCTGGTATCACGGCAAGCTTGCCGGCTCCGGCACGGTGATCTGGGACGCTCGGAAACGCTTGTCCGCTGGCGAGATCGACTACCCCGGCTTCATGGACATGGTGGCTGCTTCCGCGCCCTCGGTCGGGCATTGCAACACGATGGGCACAGCGCTCTCCATGAACTCGCTTGCGGAAGCGCTCGGCATGTCGCTGCCCGGTTGCGCGGCGATTCCCGGGCCGCATCGCGAGCGTGGATGGATGGCGTATGCGACCGGCAAGCGTATCGTCGGCATGGTGGCGGAGAATCTGCGTCCATCGGACATCATGACCAAGGGCGCATTCGAGAACGCCGTGGTCGCGGCGGCCGCGCTGGGTGCTTCATCGAATTGTCCGATTCACATGATCGCCATCGCGCGCCACATGGGTGTCGATCACACGCTGGAAGACTGGCAGCGGCTGGGTCCCGAGGTCCCGTTACTGGTGGACTGCCAGCCGGCCGGACGTTTCCTTGGCGAAGCGTTTCATCGGGCAGGCGGTGTGCCCGCCGTGATGAAGGAACTGTTCGACGCAGGCAGGCTCAACGGCGCCGTACGCACGGTCACCGGCCGCACGTTGGGCGAAGACCTCGCCACCGTTCCCGTACCCGATCGCGAAGTGATTCGCGCGTATGCGAACCCGTTGAAAGAGTCGGCCGGATACGTCGTGCTCTCGGGCAACCTCTTCGACAGCGCCGTCATGAAGGTCAGCGTGATCGACGAGGCGTTCCGCAAGCGCTTCCTCGCCGACCCGGATCATCCCGATGTGTTCGAGGGCAAGGTCGTCGTGTTCGAAGGCCCGGAGGACTATCACGCGCGTATTGAAGACCCGGAAACCGGCGTCGACGAACGTTCGATTCTCGTGATCCGCAATTGCGGCCCGGTCGGCTTTCCGGGCGGCGCCGAAGTGGTCAACATGCAGCCGCCAGCGGCGCTGCTCAAGCGCGGTATCGACACCTTGCCAACGCTCGGCGACGGCCGTCAGAGCGGCACGTCGGCGAGCCCGTCCATTCTCAACGTATCACCGGAAGCGGCCGTTGGCGGCGGGATTGCGTTGCTCGTATCGGGCGACAAGATCCGCATTGACCTGAAGACGCGCAAGGTCGACCTGATGATCCCGGAAGCTGAACTCGCCGAACGCCGCGCGGCCTGGAAGCCGGCTGTACTGAAGAACTCGACACCGTGGGAACAGATCTACCGGAGCATGGTCGGCCAGCACGGCAGCGGCGCATGCCTGGAACCGGCGACGCTGTATCTGAACATCGTCGAGACGCGCGGCGAATCGCGCCACAACCACTAAGACGCGCCGACGCCTGGCCATCATTCTTCTGGAAACCTTCTGGAGACGCACAATATGCCTCACGCTTACCTCCCCTCCGACCTTGACGACGCGCTGCTGATCGGCCGCGTCTGGCGTCCCACGCCTATAGACGGGCCGTCGGTGGTCGTCGTTCGGCGCGGCGAAGTCATCGACATCACATCAACGGTCGCCACCACCGCCGATCTTTTCGATCGCGACGATGCCGTAGAGATCGCGCGCCATGCACCAGGCGAGTCGCTTGGATCCGTGGAGGCGCTGATCAGCGCGTCGCTCGATTCATCCGCCCATGTAATGCATTTGCTCGCGCCGTGTGACGTGCAAGCGATCAAGGCGTGCGGCGTGACGTTCGCGGTAAGCCTGCTCGAACGCGTGATCGAAGAACACGCGGGCGGAGACGCAAGCAAGGCGCAGGAAACGCGCTCGATGATCAACGAGTTGATCGGTGCGGATTTATCGAAGATAAAACCCGGTTGCGAAGCGGCGGAAAAATTGAAAGCCGAACTCGAGCGGCGCGGCGCGTGGTCGCAATACATGGAAGTCGGAATTGGTCCGGATGCCGAAGTATTTTCGAAATCGCAACCTATGTCATCGGTTGGATTCGGTGCGGACGTGGGTTTGTATCCGACTTCGAAGTGGAACAACCCCGAACCGGAAATCGTGCTGGCCGTGAACAGCGCGGGCACGATCGTGGGTGCGGCGCTCGGCAACGACGTCAACCTGCGCGATATTGAAGGCCGCTCCGCTTTGCTGCTCGGCCGAGCGAAAGACAACAACGGCTCATGCTCGATCGGTCCGTTCGTGCGGCTGTTTGACGGAACGTTCACGCTCGACACCGTGCGCGAGGCGAGCGTGTCCCTGCGCATTGAAGGCGCGGACGATGGATTTGTGCTGGACGGCATCAGCCACATGCGCGAGATCAGCCGCGATCCGGCCGACCTGGTTGCGCAGACGCATGGCGCGCATCATCAGTATCCGGACGGCTTCATGTTGTTTCTCGGCACCATGTTCTCGCCGATCAAGGATCGCGACACGCCCGGTGGCGGTTTCACGCATCATCTGGGCGACGTGGTGACAATCTCTACGCCGTCGCTGGGCGCGATCGTGAACACCGTGCGTTTATCGACGGAAATTGCGCCCTGGACGTTCGGGGTACGTGCGCTTTATAGCAACCTGGCGGCGCGCGGCATGCTGGACAGCACACGCGCTTCCTAAAGCTGAATCAATGATTGAATCGATACGGCGAATTCGTCTGATAAAACTAACCGCCGTTCGACTGCGTCCTTGCCCGAAAACGCTGCAAGGACGCGTCCGTCATTCTTACTGATTGACGAGATCTTTGAACGCTTTACCGGCGGTGAACTTGACCGTCTTTGCAGCAGCGATCTGGATGGTGTCGCCGGTCTTCGGATTGCGGCCCGTACGCGCGGCACGTGCACCGGTGCTGAAGGTGCCGAAACCGACGAACTGAACGCTGTCGCCGCTGACAACGGCTTGCGTGACAGTAGAGATAAATGCATCGATAGCTTCCGCGGCTGCGGCTTTGCTCGTGCCGGTGGCGGACGCCACGGCGTCAACGAGTTCTTGCTTGTTCATTTCTGTTTTCTCAAAGATGGGTACAACGCACTGCCCATGCGGTTTGCATGGCGGAAGCGTCACCTTACCGGACACGCACGCTAGAGGCAAATCCGTTTTCTTCCCAATTTGTCGCGGGTTTATACCCGGTTTGGTTCTCCTGGCGTCTGCGATTTCGCTCAACAGGCCGCAACGCAGCGCGATAAATCGCAGTGTCATGGAATGCAAATTCGAATTCAATAGTTTGCAACGCACTGAAGCTGTGTAAGCATTCTTGCTGCCTTTATCGTTGAAACGCAGCTAAAACGGCTTCATGTAGGCGGTTTTCGTGGCCTTCGTTCGCTCCCCTTCTTCCGCCCCGCCCTTCGCGTGCCACTCCCATGAGCAAGAAAAAGATCCTCCTGAACGCGTTCAATATGAACTGTGTCGGCCATATCAATCATGGTCTATGGACGCATCCGCGTGACCAGTCGCAAGATTACCGAAAGCTTTCATACTGGACAGATCTTGCAAAATTACTTGAACGCGGGCTGTTCGATGGACTTTTTATCGCAGATATCGTGGGAACGTATGACGTTTATCAGGCGTCGGTCGACCTGACGCTGAAGGAATCCATACAGTTACCAGTCAACGATCCCCTGATGCTGGTTTCAGCCATGGCGGCCGTCACGCAACATCTTGGGTTCGGCGTGACCGTGAACCTGACTTACGAAGCGCCCTATCTTCTGGCACGGCGTTTCTCCACACTCGACCATCTGACCGAGGGCCGGATCGGCTGGAATATCGTGACCGGCTACCTCGACAGCGCCGCGCGCGCGATGGGTCTCACCGGGCAGATTGCCCACGACGAACGCTACGACCGCGCCGACGAATACCTCGACATCACCTACAAGCTTTGGGAAGGCAGTTGGGAAGACGACGCCGTTGTGCGCGACCGCAGCGCGCGCGTGTTCGCGGATCCGCAGAAGATCCACAAGGTCAACCATCACGGCCGCTATTACGATGTAGAGGGTTACCACTTGTCCGAACCCTCGCCGCAACGTACGCCTGTGTTGTTCCAGGCGGGTTCGTCGGGACGGGGGCAGGCATTTGCGATCCGTCATGCAGAGTGCGTATTCGTATCGAGCCAGAGCAAGGAAGGTACGCGCAAACTCGTCGATGCATTGCGCAAGCAAGCGGCCGAGGCAGGCCGGGATCCTGCCAGTCTCAAGGTGTTCATGGGCGTCACCGTCGTGGTGGGCCGCACCACGGCCGAAGCCGAGGAGAAGTTCGCCGAGTACGCCAGTTATGCGAATGCCGAAGCGGGGTTGGCGCACTTTGCGGCGGGCAGTGGTATCGATTATTCGAAGAACGGTCTGGATGACGAACTCGAACCGCCGGGCGGTCACAAGAGCCGCGGCATAGAGTCGTCGGTGCAGCGCGTGACAGATGGGCAATCCGGTTGGACCGTGCGGCGCCTGCTCGATCAGTTGAAACTCGGCGGCCGGTTTACCACTATTGTCGGCGATCCGGTGCAAGTGGCTGACGCGCTGGAATCGTGGATGGATGAAACGGGTATCGACGGCTTTAATCTGACGCGTACCGTGACGCCCGAAAGTTACGAGGACTTCATCGACCTGGTGATTCCCGAGTTGCAGGCGCGCGGTGTTTACAAGACTGGTTACGCCGACGGAACCCTGCGCGAGAAGTTGTTCAACCGCGGCGCGAGGTTGCCCGACGAGCATACGGGCGCGTCGTTTCGTCAAGTTCATGCGAAGTAAGGTACGTCGGCGTTGTCATGCCAGCGTGGCCTTGCACCCAGCCTTACTCTTCTTATCCAATCATTAGTGATCCGATACAAACCATCAAGCCGCCTTCCGTTGATATGAAAGTGCCGCCAATCCGCACAAGCTTAGCGAATTTCATGCTTTACAGAGCATTCACCTGGCGTTTTGGCTGAGCTATCCTCGACGCTTCAGCACCATGAGCACTCTCTTGAACACTCCCGACCACATCCCGTTGAACATCGTCGTGATCGGTGGCGGCTTCACCGGCGTCGCATTCGTAATTCATGCCATTCGTGCGTGCCCGACTGGCGTCGATCTCGACTTCACTATTGTGGAACCGTCGGCGGAACTCGGCCGGGGTATCGCCTATGGAACGTCGGACCCGCTGCACAGGATCAACGTACCGAGCGACCGGATGAGCCTGTTCGCCGGCGACTCCACCCATGCCACACGCTGGCTCCAGGCGCATGACGCAATCGATTCCGGCAGCAGCGACGGCCAGGGCAGCTACTACGTGTCGCGTGCACGATACGGAGAGTATGTCGCCGCGACGTTGAACAGCGTCGTGGCCGAGGCCGCCTCGCATGTGCGCGTGAGGCATCGGCGAGCAACCGCCACTGGGGTTCGAAAGACCGATTCAGGTGATTCAGGTTATACGGTCACGCTCGACGACGGTTCGCATCTGGATGCACATCGCGTTGCGCTATGTTTCGGTCATACACCTTCGCAACCACCTGGGGTCATCGACGAGCAGGCGTTACATGATCCGCGACTGATCACGCAGCCGTGGGCATCAGACGCGTTGCGCGCGATTCAAAAAGATGCGTCCGTGCTGCTGGTGGGCACTGGCCTGACGATGGCGGACGTGGCTGTCACGCTGATCCAGCGCGGGCATACCGGACGCATCATGGCGATTTCTCGACGGGGTTTGCGCGCCCAGCCGCATGGAATTTTCTCCGATGCCGCCGATTTCCTCGACAACGCCGCGCCGCCCGCGAGCGCCCGTGCACTCGTGCGCAAGCTCAGGCAGAGGATCGCGCGCGACGGGGCTCGCATTGGCTGGCAACCCGCCGCCGACGCCCTGCGTTTCGATCTCCCCCGGATCTGGAACGCGTTGCCGCCACGCGAACAAGGTCGAGTGGTGAAGAGGCTGCTGGCGTTCTGGGACGTGCATCGTTTTCGGATCGCGCCGCAAATTCATACTGCTATAGAGCAAGCCATCGAGAGTGGTCAGATGAGCGTCACCACGGCGGGTATTGCAGGCATCCGTCGCGTGTCGGAGCACTTCAGCGTCAGCCTGCGACGTGCGGGCGGCACGCATGAAGAGCACGCTTTCGACGCAGTGGTTTTCTGCACGGGACCAGCACGCGATATCGACCGGAATCCGCTCGTGAAGTCGCTTCTGGAGGGCGGGCTCGCGCGGCTGGATGCGGTGCGGATCGGACTCGACACCGACCTTCGGAGCCAGCTCAGGAATGCGGACGGCGAGGTGTCGACGGGCTTGCTGGCCTTTGGCCCGATGACACGCGGAAGCTTCGGCGAAATGACCGGCGCACCCGACATCGCACGTCATCTCGAACGTGTGCTCAAGGATGGCAGCCTGCTCGCGGACACATCGCGTTGACGCGTGCTCGTAGCTGCATGCATCAACCCAACGCCGACGAAGAAAACCAGACATGTTCGTAAGCAACCACCGCGGTCTTGTCGGGTACACGATCTGACGTCAGCCACGCTGACCTGACGGACCGTGCCGCGTGGGCGTCGGGCGGCCTCACAAATGTATCCGCAGTCGACGCCCCGCCAACGCAAGGAATGAACCACGAGCTCATGAGCGGTTTCGCTTCAAAGCCCGCGTCGGTTCGTGTGATCAACAGGGTCAGTCCGACTGCATCGGACGGGCGCCACGGAAAAATCAAGCGGCCATGCGGACGCAGCGCCTGAAGCCAGGAGCGCGGCGGCGCCAGGACGCCAGCGTTCACATAAATCAGATCCGACGCGGGCAAAGGCAGCTTGGTCGCGTCGCCTTGCGTGACGGTTACGCCCTCGAACGCTTGCAGGTTCTTGCGCGCCTTCTCAGCCAGACCCGGTTCGATTTCAAACGCCTCCACCCGACCGCCAGGGAGCGTGAGCACGGAAAGAATAGCGGTGTAATAACCCAAACCCGCACCGATATGACACACCACGTTGCCCTGTTGCGGCGCGGCCGAGCCTAGCCACGCGGCGTGAAGAAACGGCTCGCCGTTATTGATTCCCTTAGTGGCATCGAGCGCAATCAGGGCGTTCTGGTAAAGATAGGCAGGGTCGGCGCTGGGGGTCTCGAAGTACTCGTAGTCCACCAGGATCTTCCACGGGCCCGGCGGCAGGAACGCCTCGCGGGACACGAGTTCGAACACGCGCTCAAGCCTCGGATCGTCGGACTTGCTCGCGGCAGCCATGAGCCTGGCGTAGCGCTTCCTGACTTCTGCGATGTTCGCCTTTTCCTTGCGCATGACACTATGCTAAATCAACGAGTTGGCAGCGGTTCGCTCTAGTCCGATAAATTGCCTGTATTCTTTTCGTGAACTGCGATTCCGCACAAATGATCGTCCGCCGAAAATCTGCGGGAAACGGTCTCCAGCCTGGTAAAAACGGGGTATCAAGTTAAGATTAAGCCTTCTATGTCCGGTTGTCTTCTGTGCCGCTCATCGACGTCAAGATGCGCCAGGCCAAGGCTTCTACCAAGCCGATCGCAATCACCCATGCCAATGGACTCTATGTTTAAGGAAACGCATTTTTTGTGCAGAGCAACCACGAGGTGATGTTCGCTCCCACCAGTGCGTCTTTGCGCTTCTACCAACCTTGCGCTTGAACTGGATTTCACGCGACGTTGTTTCTGTTTGTGCCATTCATGTATTGCCCGGTCCATCATCGCTCCCTGCGCGACACCTCTGATTTCGCTTAAGACCAGCCTTGGAAACCGCGTTTCGAGGCCCCGTTCGGTGGCTTTTTCAGGCCGATGATCTCCGGCACGATTCCGCCAATGCGCCGTCAACGGACCGGCGAATCGTGCTAGATTGCTCTCACCGCGGTTTCAACGGAGGTTCGCATGGATACCCGTTCCATACTGGGGATGATTCACGCTGAAGAGGCTCTGTTGGTCTCCATCGTGCGATCGTTGCCACCGGACATAAGGAGCAAGGTCGCCAACGACTTCCATGAGCAGGCCGAAATCGCCGAGACGTCACACTTGAGTTCCACAGGCGACCGCGAAACAACCGACGCGTTCAGGGCTCATGTCAGAAGACTGTCGATCCTGCTTGCCTCACTGTCTTAACTAAAATTCGCCAATTGATGCGGCGTCTGCTGTCTCGCACCGCAAGGACACGAGGCACGCATTTCTAGTGCTTGAGCCGGCTTCGGCACCCTGCGTTACCGCGCATAGTGGCTTGCTGCTCCCGAGCGCGGGCTGCTTCACCGCCCGATGTCCGCATTCTTGGGGCAAGACCCACACAGCATTCCGCAAGCTCCGATAGTTCGATGGTAATTCCCGTGTCTTTCACTTTTACTTGCGACTTGCAGTCCCGTTCAATTTTCTCCATAGCGTCGTCTTGCTGATTCCGAGCGCCTTGCAGACTGCCTCGCGGTCGCCGTTACAGGAAGCGAGTGCCGCGCGGACCTCGTCGGCCTCAATGTGGCGGCTGCGCTCGCGCAGCGTCAGCGCTTCCTCGCGGGCGCCTGAACGGGCGCCTGAACGTGCCTCGAAGAGTTCTGGTGCGATCGAGTGCAGATCCTCACTGGTGAGCGCGCTTGCGCCGGTGCCATCCGCATCGGCCAGTTCAACGGCAATCCGTTCGATCACATTTTGCAACTCGCGTACGTTGCCCGGCCACGCATAGCTCGACATCGAGTCACCAATACCCGCGAGCACGCGCACAGCAACATCCGCATTGCGGATCCGCGCACGAAGCTGCGGCTCCCGCTTCGCTGCCTGCATCAAGAGTTCGACAGCGAGCGGCATTAGGTCAGTCGGTCGTTCGCGCAATGGCGGTAAAGCGATATTCAGGATGTTGAGCCGATAATAAAGATCCGCGCGAAACGTGCCCGCCTCGATGCCATCGGTCAGCGCTCGATGCGTCGCGGCAATCACCCGTATATCGACGCGAGTTGGTTCCGTCGAGCCGAGCCGTACGACCTCGCGCTCCTGCAATACACGCAGCAGGCGGCTTTGCAGCGGCAAGGGCATCTCGCCAATTTCATCGAGAAACAGCGTGCCTCGATGCGCCACCTCGATCAACCCGGCCTTGCCCCCCTTGCGCGCACCGGTGAACGCTCCCTCCTCATAGCCGAACAATTCGCTTTCGAGCAACGCTTCCGGAAACGCACCACAGTTGATCGCGACAAACGCGAAGTCACGCCGCGGGCTTAAGTGATGCATGCTCTGCGCGACCATCTCCTTGCCGGTCCCGCTTTCGCCGAGGATCAGCAATGTCGCGTTCGATTTCGCGTAGCGCTGAACGAGCGTGCGAACCCGCTGCATGGAAGCACATTCGCCGACCAGATCGTCGAGCCGGTAGCGCGCGGTGAATTGCTGGGTCCGCTGCGTCGAGCGCAGCGTGCGGTCAAGGCGCTCGACGGCACGCGACTCCTGAAACGTCAGAACCGTTCCGGCAGCTGCCCCGTTTGTCGCGAGCGGGCCGCGATGCACGACATAGCTCACACCGCGTACCGAGCCGAGCGCATCGCCGTCGGCGTCCGGCAATGCTGCCGCGATATCGGGCGCGAGCTCCAGCAGCGAGTGGCCGACGGCATTAGCCGCATCAATGCCGAGCACCTCCGCCAAGCGCCGGTTGATCGCCTCGACCCTGCCCTGAGCATCGAGCGCAACAACGCCGTCGCGCATGTGCTGCAACAGGTTGTCGAGCCGTTGACGACGCAGCGCTTCGCTGCGCGTTGCCTGCGCGACTTCCAGCGCTGTGTCGAAGGCTGAACGCACGGATGCGCGCGAATAAAGGAACACCGCCTCCATGCCGGCGCGCGCGGCCAGGTCGGTGACCAGCCCGGGACCAACGACAGCGCCCACGCCCCGATCGCGAAGATCGAGCACGCAATTTTCCGCATCCTCCGTGGATTGATACGAGGCAAATACGACCTTGATATCGTAAGCGGCGACGAACCGTCGAACCTCGTCGGGCGTGTCGCCATGTGTGACAAGAGCGACTGACGCCGCTTTGCGCCTTGCTCGTGCAAGCGCGTGCATTACGTCGAAACCTGTCGGGCTGATCAGCACGACAGGTACGGCGACCCGAGACTTCAGAAAAGCCCCGTTCGCGCCGCCCGCGACGACAACATCAGGCCGCGCGTCGCCCGCCGCGCTGATCTCCTTCACCGCGTCCTCGAAGCCACGCGAGACGATGCGCAAATCAGCGCGTTCGCCGTACTCGTGCGCGATGTCGAAAAACAGGTCTTGTAACCGGCTTATTCCCATTGCCCAGAGGCGCGGGCGTTCAACGGAATCGGAGATTTGGGGCGTCATAAGAAACAGGCGGAACTAAGATTGAGGGGCGTGCTTATTATGCATCGACATTTCGAATGTGAAATCGATATTTCATATTCGAAATAGAATGCAAATTGCGCCTACTGAAATAGCCATGCAAATCATGGGCTTACCTTGCTCGCCATGCTTGGCCCGTCTTTTGCGTCTAGAACTGCACCTTTACCGGAGCGAACAATTGAATTCAGCTAAACAGGAACCCACCAGCGCCGGCGCGCGATTTCGCGCGGCGGTGTCTGAAGGACAACCCTTGCAGGTAGTCGGGGCGATCACCGCTTACGCAGCAAAAATGGCGGAAGCGGTCGGCTTCAAGGCGCTCTATCTCTCGGGCGGGGGCGTGGCGGCAAATTCGCTCGGCATCCCCGATCTCGGCATCAGCACAATGGACGACGTGCTGATCGACGCGCGCCGTATCACCGACGCGTCGAACCTGCCGCTGCTCGTCGATATCGACACGGGCTGGGGTGGCGCCTTCAACATCGCGCGCACGGTGCGCTCGTTCATCAAGGCGGGCGTGGCTGCCGTGCACCTGGAAGACCAGGTCGGCCAGAAGCGATGTGGTCACCGCCCAGGCAAGGAAGTCGTGCCAAAGGAAGAAATGGTCGATCGCGTGAAAGCCGCAGTCGATGCACGCACCGACGACCAGTTCGTCATCATGGCCCGCACCGATGCGGCGGCGACGGAAGGCCTCGATGCGGCGATCGAACGCGCGGTGGCTTATGTGGAAGCCGGCGCTGACATGATTTTTCCTGAAGCAATGCAGTCGCTCGACGACTATCGCCGCTTCAAGGCCGCCGTGAAGGTGCCGATCCTCGCGAACCTGACCGAATTCGGCTCGACGCCTTTCTTCACGACTGACGAGCTGCGCGATGCCAATGTCGACATCGCGCTCTACTGCTGCGGCGCGTATCGTGCGATGAACGCGGCGGCGCTCAACTTCTACCAGACGGTGCTGCGCGACGGCACGCAGAAAGCTGCCGTTGAAACCATGCAATCGCGCGCCGATCTGTATCAATATCTCGGTTATCACGCGTACGAAGACAAGCTCGACGCGCTGTTCGCCACGAAGAAATAACGCTTGCACTGGAGACGACACACACATGAGCGATGTAACCACCACCACGCCGGCTGCCGGCGCATTCAAACCCAAGAAATCGGTCGCGCTTTCGGGCGTGACGGCCGGCAACACCGCGTTGTGCACCGTCGGACGCACGGGTAACGACCTGCACTACCGCGGCTATGACATTCTCGACCTCGCGGGCGCGTGCGAGTTCGAGGAAATTGCTCATCTGCTGGTCCACGAAAAGCTGCCCACGCAAGCCGAACTGACCGCGTACAAGGCCAAGCTCAAGGCGTTGCGCGGACTGCCCGTCAACGTAAAGGCTGCACTGGAATTCGTGCCGGCGTCCGCCCATCCTATGGACGTGATGCGCACCGGCGTGTCGGTGCTCGGCACGGTGCTGCCCGAAAAGGACGACCACAACATCGCCGGCGCGAAGGATATTGCCGATCGTCTGATGGCGTCGCTCGGTTCGATGCTGCTCTACTGGTATCACTATTCGCATAACGGCAAGCGCATCGAAGTCGAAACCGATGACGACTCCATCGGCGGCCACTTCCTGCATTTGCTGCACGGCAAAGAGCCGTCGAAGTCGTGGGTCGACGCCATGCACGTATCGCTGAACCTGTACGCGGAACACGAATTCAACGCATCGACGTTCACCGGCCGCGTGATCGCGGGCACGGGCTCGGACATCTATTCGGCGATCACCGGCGCAATCGGCGCATTGCGCGGCCCAAAGCATGGCGGTGCCAACGAAGCGGCATTCGACATTCAAACGCGCTATCAGACGGCGGACGAAGCAGAAGCCGATATCCGTCGACGCGTGGAAGCGAAGGAAGTCGTGATCGGCTTCGGCCATCCGGTGTACACAATCTCCGATCCGCGCAATGTCGTGATCAAGGAAGTGGCGAAGAAGCTGTCGAAGGAAGCGGGCAACACGAAGCTCTTCGACATCGCCGAGCGGCTTGAATCAGTCATGTGGGAAGCGAAGAAGATGTTCCCGAACCTCGACTGGTTCAGCGCGGTGTCGTATCACATGATGGGCGTGCCGACCGCGATGTTCACGCCGCTCTTCGTGATCTCGCGCACATCGGGCTGGGCTGCGCATATCATTGAGCAACGCATCGACAACAAGATCATTCGCCCGAGCGCAAACTATACGGGGCCGGACGATCTGCCCTTCGTGCCGCTCGCGAAGCGCTGACCGTGACACGGGATGGTTGACAAGCACACCGGCAACTATCCCGACCATTACTATTTTTCCCCCACGGTATGAATACTGCAAACCGCAAACCCCTGCCCGGCACGAAGCTGGATTATTTCGACACCCGCGCCGCAGTCGAGGAAATCCAGCCCGGCGCCTATGACAAGCTGCCGTACACGTCGCGCGTGCTCGCCGAAAACCTCGTGCGGCGATGCCCGCCCGCCTCGCTCACCGCATCGCTCAGACAAATCATCGAACGCCAACGTGAGCTGGACTTTCCATGGTTTCCAGCGCGCGTCGTGTGCCACGACATTCTTGGCCAGACCGCCCTCGTCGACCTGGCAGGCCTGCGCGATGCAATTGCTGCTCAGGGAGGCGATCCGGCGCTGGTGAATCCGGTGGTGCCGACGCAGCTCGTGGTCGACCACTCGCTCGCCGTCGAATGCGGTGGTTTCGATCCTGACGCCTTCGAGAAAAACCGCGCCATCGAAGACCGTCGCAATGAGGACCGCTTCCACTTCATCGACTGGACCAAGAGGGCTTTCAAGAACATCGTTGTGATTCCGCCGGGCAACGGCATCCTTCATCAGATCAACCTCGAACGCATGAGCCCGGTCGTGCAGGTGAAGGACGGCGTGGCATTTCCGGACACGCTCGTTGG
The DNA here is from genome assembly GCF_011493005.1 of Caballeronia sp. SBC1. Classification (NCBI taxonomy): domain Bacteria; kingdom Pseudomonadati; phylum Pseudomonadota; class Betaproteobacteria; order Burkholderiales; family Burkholderiaceae; genus Caballeronia; species Caballeronia sp. SBC1. The sequence continues at coordinate 1,550,525 of NZ_CP049157.1, read as the reverse complement.
TACCGACTCACACACGCCGATGGTCGACGCGCTCGGTGTGCTCGCGATCGGCGTGGGCGGACTGGAGGCCGAAAGCGTGATGCTGGGCCGGGCTTCCTACATGCGCCTGCCCGACATTGTTGGCGTCGAACTGAGCGGCAAGCCGTCAGAGGGCATCACGGCCACCGACGTGGTGCTCTCGCTGACCGAATTCCTGCGCAAAGAGAAAGTCGTCGGTGCGTACCTGGAGTTCTGCGGTGAAGGCACGGCGAACCTGACGCTTGGCGATCGCGCGACCATCGCGAACATGGCACCCGAATTCGGCGCCACGGCCGCGATGTTTTATATCGACGAGCAGACCATCAAGTATCTCAAGCTCACCGGCCGTGATGACGATCTGGTGAAGCTAGTGGAAACGTATGCGAAAGAAACCGGCCTCTGGGGCGAGAGCCTGAAGAACGCCGACTACGAGCGTGTATTGAAGTTCGACCTGTCCACGGTGGTTCGTACGCTGGCCGGCCCGTCCAACCCGCACCGCCGGCTGCCCGTGTCCGAGCTGGCCGCGCGCGGCATCAGCGGCAAGGTCGAGAACGAGCCCGGTCTGATGCCAGACGGCGCCGTGATCATTGCCGCGATCACGAGTTGCACCAACACCAACAACCCACGCAACATGATCGCGGCCGGGCTGCTGGCTCGCAACGCCAACCAGCGAGGCCTCACCCGCAAGCCGTGGGCAAAGACGTCGCTCGCGCCGGGTTCGAAGGCCGTCACGCTGTATCTCGAGGAAGCCGGCCTGATGCCGGAACTGGAACAACTGGGTTTCGGCGTCGTGGCTTATGCCTGCACGTCGTGCAACGGCATGTCAGGCGCGCTGGATCCGGTGCTCCAGAAGGAAATCGTCGATCGTGATTTGTACGCGACCGCCGTCCTGTCCGGAAACCGCAACTTCGACGGCCGTATCCACCCGTATGCGAAGCAGGCGTTCCTCGCCTCGCCGCCGCTGGTGGTTGCTTACGCCATTGCCGGCACGATCCGCTTCGACATCGAGAAGGACGTGTTGGGCACTGACGCCAATGGCAACCCGGTGAGGCTCGCGGACATCTGGCCGTCGGACGAAGAAATCGATGCGATAGTGGCGTCCAGCGTGAAGCCTGAGCAATTCCGCAAGGTGTACGAACCAATGTTCGCAGTAGCCGCCGATGCTGGCGAGCGTGCCGCCCCGCTTTACGACTGGCGACCGCCGAGCACTTATATCCGTCGCCCCCCCTATTGGGAGGGTGCGCTTGCCGGCGAGCGCACGTTGCAGGGAATGCGAGCGCTCGCCGTGCTGGGCGACAACATCACCACCGATCACCTGTCGCCGTCGAACGCAATCCTCGCTAACAGCGCCGCGGGCGAATACCTCACGAAGATGGGCCTGCCGGAAGAGGACTTCAACTCGTACGCAACGCATCGCGGCGATCACCTGACGGCCCAGCGCGCCACCTTCGCGAACCCGACGCTCCTCAACGAAATGGTGCTCGAAGACGGCAAGGTGAAGGCGGGTTCGTTCGCTCGCATCGAACCCGAGGGCAAAGTCACGCGCATGTGGGAAGCCATCGAAACCTACATGGAGCGCAAACAGCCGCTGATCGTGATCGCCGGCGCGGACTACGGACAAGGCTCATCGCGCGACTGGGCCGCCAAGGGCGTGCGTCTCGCGGGCGCGGAAGCGATCGTCGCCGAAGGCTTCGAGCGCATTCATCGCACGAACCTTGTTGGCATGGGTGTGCTGCCGCTGGAGTTCAAGCCCGGCGTGAATCGCACGACGCTCGGTATCGACGGTACCGAAACGTTCGATGTGACCGGCGAACGCAAGCCGCGCGCCGACCTGACGCTCGTGATACATCGTCGCGACGGCGAGCGTGTTGAAGTGCCAGTGACCTGCCGGCTCGACACCGCGGAAGAAGTGTCGATCTACGAAGCGGGCGGCGTGCTGCAGCGTTTCGCGCAGGACTTCCTGGAATCGTCACAGGCGGCTGCATAGCAAGGCAATCCGGGCGGTGCGTGCGAAGGAGCAGTGGAAGCGTACCGCCCGGCTTCACCAGACAAACAAGGACAACATCATCATGGCCCACGCACCCCAGATCAGGATTCCCGCGACCTACATGCGTGGCGGCACGAGCAAAGGCGTGTTCTTCCGCCTGCAGGATTTGCCCGAAGCCGCCCGCGTGCCAGGTGCCGCACGCGACGCGCTCCTCTTGCGCGTGATCGGCAGCCCGGACCCGTACGGCAAGCAGATCGACGGCATGGGTGGCGCGACATCGAGCACCAGCAAGACCGTGATCGTTGCGAAGAGCGGCAAGGACGATCACGACGTCGATTATCTGTTCGGTCAGGTTGCCATCGACCGCGCATTTGTCGATTGGAGCGGCAACTGTGGCAATCTCTCCGCCGCCGTGGGGCCGTTTGCGATCAGCAACGGACTGATCGATCCCGACCGCGTGCCGGATAACGGCGTGGCCACCGTGCGCATCTGGCAGGCGAACATCGGCAAGACGATCATCGCGCACGTACCGGTCACGAAAGGCGCCGTGCAGGAAACTGGCGACTTCGAACTCGACGGCGTCACCTTCCCCGCCGCCGAAGTGCAGCTCGAATTCATGGACCCTGCCGCCGAGGAAGATGGCGCTGGCGGCGCGATGTTTCCCACGGGCAATCTCATCGACGACCTCGAGGTTCCAGGCATCGGCACGCTGAAGGCGACGATGATCAATGCGGGCATCCCGACCATCTTCCTGAATGCCGACGCAATCGGATACACGGGCACGGAACTGCAAGACGCGATCAACAGCGATCCGAAAGCGCTGGCGATGTTCGAGACCATCCGCGCGCATGGCGCGGTTCGCATGGGCCTGATCAAACATATCGACGAGATCGCGAGCCGGCAGCACACGCCCAAGATTGCCTTTGTCGCGAAGCCCGCCGATTACGTCGCATCCAGCGGCAAGCCGGTTGCCACCCATGATGTCGATCTTCTCGTTCGCGCGATGTCGATGGGAAAGCTCCATCACGCGATGATGGGGACGGCGGCCGTGGCGATCGGCACAGCGGCGGCAATTCCGGGAACGCTGGTGAGTCTCGCTGCCGGTGGCCAAGGACGCGATACGGTGCGCTTCGGGCATCCATCGGGCACGTTGCGCGTGGGGGCTCAGGCGAGCCTCGTTGACGGCCAATGGGCGGTCACCAAGGCCATCATGAGCCGCAGCGCCCGTGTACTGATGGAAGGATGGGTGCGTGCGCCCGCCGACACGCTCTGATGGCCGACGACGCATCGTCCTAAACCGCCTCGGACCGAACCTGGATGCAGCATCGTCTATGCATTTTTGAAATCGAAAATTCCCCGTGCCACGGTCGCGCATTAAGAATTGCACTACGAAGGGGCACGTGACCCGCCAGCACCGAGAGTCATCAACCAATTGCCTTGCCAAGCCCCCAAGCCCCCAAGCCCCCAAGCCCCCAAGCCCGGATATTGTCGCGATTTATCGCTTAATTGAGACGCACGGTATAGGAATTTGCCCTGCGTCCATTAGAGTTGGCGGCCTCAAAAGCGAAGTGCAACACCTATCTCGTATAAGGTGTCGCAATGCCCGAAAAAACTTCTTACCAACAACTTCAGCCTGAAGAACGCCTGATCATTGCAAGCTTGCATCTGCAGGGTTCAAGTATGCGAGCCATGGCTCGCATACTTGGGCGCTCGCCGGGAACTATCAGCCGCGAGTTAACGCGAAACAGCTCTCCTGTTGGCTATGCATCAGTGCCTGCTGCAGCGCTTTGCAGCGCGCGCCGCAGTGCGTCACGCCCTCGGGCCAAGCTTTGCCCGCAAAGTGTCTGCTGGCGCATCGTTCTCACCCTGCTTGAGTGGAAATGGTCGCCTCAGCAGATATCGGGCACACTGAAGCGCATGTATCCAACCGACTCGACCCAGCACGTCTCGCACGAAACCATCTACACGGCCATCTACGCTCAGCCGCGCGGTGAACTGCGCCGCCAACTCATTGCCTGCCTGCGCCATGGCCACAGCACGCGCATGCCACGCACGCGGGGCACCGACCGGCGCGGACAGATTCCCGACATGGTCAGTATCCACGTGCGCCCGCCCGAAATTGAAGACCGACTGCTGCCAGGTCACTGGGAAGGCGACTTCATCAAGGGTGCGAACAACCAATCCTCTGTAGGCGTTCTGGTCGAGCGCACCAGCCGCCTGGTGCTGCTTGCCAAGATGGAGGACGCCACCGCCGCTTCAGCGCTAGCGGGCTTCTCCGCCAAACTCAATTCGATTGTGGCGCCCTTACGGCAAAGCTTTACTTACGACCAGGGCAAAGAAATGTCGCGGCATAAGGAGCTGGCCGCCGCCACCGGCGTGAATGTCTACTTCTGTGACCCACATAGCCCCTGGCAACGTGGAACCTGCGAGAACACCAACGGGTTGCTGCGCCAGTATCTGCCTAAAGGCACGGACCTATCGGTCTACAGTCAGGAAGAACTCGACGCGATCGCCGACAGTCTGAACAGCCGCCCGCGCGCCACTCACGCGTTCCATTCGCCATTCGAGGTCTTCGCTGCGACACTTGCCTCAGCAAGCCAACCTCAAGGCTCTAAACAATAGCCCCTCCTGTTGCGCTTCGGTTTGAAACCGCCCTTCGTTGACCGGACTCCTGTTGAGCTACCTCGCCGGCCAACTGGGTACGACTGTTTCTAACTTGCTGGCCAGTCTTCCGACTAATTCGACCTATCAAAGCGCCCTCTCGAATAGTTCAACGATTGCCAACGCGGAAACAGCAGTTGCAACCATTATCAAGAATACCTATGGCATCACCTTATCGTCGTCAGCGTTCCTGACAACGGCGTTCACGGTTGGCCAAGGTCAGGATAAGGATCTTGATCAGTTGATGGCGGCTGGCGCAGTCGACGCTACTGGCAAGCCGGCAGCAACATTGACCGCAGCCGTGACGGCTGCGGATACCGCTGCGGGCAGCGGGTCTTCAGGTGGCACGCCGAGTGGAGGCGCCACGGGCGGTACGGGCGGCACGAGTACCGTCACGCAGTAAACCCATACGGGGCGTGTGAGTCTGCGCTGTGTTGCAGGTGGGCGTCAACCTGGTACTGTGGCGTTGACCCTGCCTGCCAGGGTGCGCGCTACGAAGAGACGACGTATCCGCGATATCGATCGTGGATACGTCGTTAAAAGCAGAGCCCCGTCAACCGCCTTGCTATTCGCTAGTGCAGACGAGATAACACATAGGACATCTAAGAGAGAAACCCCGGGCGCGCCCTTTCCCCATGCCCGCCATTAGAACCGTGCCGCAGCCTGGACAAACAGGAGCGTCGGCGTTGTCGCCGTCACTCTGGATAACCGGGGAGCCATCCACTGGTTCGGGAGTCGTTTTATGCGGATCGATGGTGCCGGCGGACGTGGGTTTGATTCGGTTCATCGGACTCAGCCACATGAGAAGAAGAAGTTGAAAGCTTGGTAGCAGAGGCTAATCCTGACAGATTCAGGAGCCCCTCTAAAAACGAAACCTTGCCGAAATCCGCCTTTTTCATGCTGATAGTGTCTGCGGGCGAAACGGAACACAAATTGATGGCCAAAAACAGGACGAGCGGCGCCCGCCGTGCAAGGTCCTTGCCGACTAGAACCAACCAACGGATCTCGCCCCGCCCGATAACCTGGCTACCATCACGTTGACAGGTAACATCGCGACGCGGGCCGCGGCTAGCATTACCTTCGGCTCGTGATACTTAAGCTAGCCGCCCATGTTTTGTAAAAATTGCTCGGTAGCCAATAGTCGGCAGGACGTTGTTGCCCATGGGCTCCGACCGGTCAGTGGATTGCAAGAGCTGAGTAAAAGTTGGGGAAACTCCCGAACATTGTTGGCAGAAAGTTCCGTGTTTTCGGATATCCTCAGCAGCAATCAGGATAATCCCTTTATCCAGACAAATTGCTGACAAATACCTTTAAGTCTATGTAAGGTCCATTATTTGGGCTCGTCGCGGCCTAAGCGACTGACTCAGTTTCTCATTCCGCACCCATTTCGGCTTTTCCGGTTTGGAAAGCTTCAATAATTATTGGCGCGGCGTACAATTGATTCGCCATAATTCCAAAAGCGCATAGCGCCGCAGCGACTGTTGTTACGGACGCGCTCATTGGACTTAGAGAAGTCTTGTCACAACAATGCAATGCGACGCGGCTCGGCGCTCTGGTTTTATTCTCACTCGTTAGCTCTAAATTTTGGATACGCTCATGGCAACCGGTACGGTCAAATGGTTCAACGATGCAAAAGGCTTCGGCTTCATCACCCCCGATGACGGCGGCGAAGATCTGTTCGCACATTTTTCGGAAATCAAGGCAGAAGGCTTCAAGAGCCTTCAAGAAAATCAGAAGGTAACGTTTGAGGTAAAACAAGGACCCAAGGGCAAGCAGGCATCGAACATCGTGCCGGCCTGAGTTTCATTCCGGCCGTCACGGCGGCTGATTTTCATCCGCCACGCGGATGAAGACGGGGCGCGGCCATTTCTGGCCACGCCCCGTAGTGGGTGTTCGCGTGCCGACTTTTTGCGTGCACTTGTTTGCGTGCAAACAACCGGTAAAGTACCGGTAACGTATCAGGCGCAATCGAAGCCTATAGGCCCCAACCGCCGTTCTCTTTGTTCTATCTGCCAGTCCTGGCAAATGCATTGTCCTGTACCACCGGCTTCCCTACCTGCACCGCGCCTTGTTTGAAGGCGGGCACAGCCGTATCCGCCGCGGCATGTGACAGACTGAATCGCTCCTCGGGCGCCGTCCCGTTCAGATGATAATTTCCGACCGCGGCCTCGCGCTGAATCGCCGGATTGTGCGATGCAATGACGCGAGCATTGCGCCAGTGGCGATCGAGCCGGCGTGCCTCGCTCGTCGCTGACGCACCGCCCACTTCGAATAGCAGCGTGGCTGCCTCAAGCACTTGCTCGAGCACGATCTGCTGCGCCTGGTAGGCCTGGATATCGACGGCAATGTAGTCCGCTGTCGTCGCCACGCCCGCGTTGCGCGCCCGATGCACCCGGTCGAGCGCCGCCGCTACCGACTCAACCAGCGCCTCAGCCGAATACGCGAGACTCGCGAGCCGTCCCACTACGCGATGCACCAGCGGATTGTCACGCGGGCTCGATTGCCCCGCTACGCCAAACGTGCGCGTACGGCCCTGAACAAACGCCACACCATCGCGCAATACCGCGCGTGCAATGCCGGCGAGCGTCGCCAGATGCACGGCCTGGTAGAACGCGGTCAGCAACGAGTTGCGGCGCGGCTCTGATGCCTTGTAGCGCGACAGGATCTGATCGACGGGCACGCGCACGTTATCCAAACGTGTTGTACCGCTAGCGGTCAGACGCTGGCCGAACCCGTCCCAGTCATCGGTGCGCGCCACACCCGGTGAATCGCTTCGAACCAGCAGGTGGAGATCGGTCTGCGCATCGTGCGCGGCGACGTAGATCCATTCCGAATAAAGCGTACCCGTGCTGTAGTATTTCTCGCCGTTCAGAAGAACAAACCCGGGGTCCGCGTCGGGCGTGACGGTCACGCTGTTGTGCGTGGAGCCGGTGCGCTCTGACGTAGCCGCTCCAACCGTCTCGCCTTTCGCAATACGACCCAGCCAGCGCTCGCGGGTTGCGTCGTCGCCGGTTTCCAGTTGCTGTTCGATGAAACCCGAGTGCGCGCGAATGATCTGCGGCAGGTTCGAATCGGCTTCGCCCAGACGCGTCAGGAGGCGGAAATACTGCGGCAGCGAAACGCCGCCGCCGCCATATTCGCGCGGTACCCGCAAGGCGGTAAAGCCACTGTCTTTCAAACTCTGGACGGCATCGCGAGCGAGTTCACGGCCCTGCTCACGTTCTATGGTGCCTTTGCCGATCTGCTCGAATATTTCCGCGAAACGCGCGTAAAGCGCAGCGTCCGCCGGTGCTGACGTCGTCATTCACTTCTCCACAATTTGAACAGGTGCGAACGATGAGGATAAGTGCCACGCCAGAGCGCCGACAACGAACCATAGGTGCTAACCATATGCGCGTACTGGGTTTTGCTGGCGTCACCCGGGCCTGGTTCTCCTTGTTCTCATACTGCGGCGAATGCGGTTTAGTGATTTAGCGTATATCGATCAGCGGATTTATTCGTCGCTTTGCTCGGCTGTCCGATCAAGAATCCAAAATCAGCTAATGTTAGCTAATAAGCGCTTGAGCAAGAATGACCAAATCGACCAACACGCCGCCCCGACAACTTCACCTCAACGTCAATATCCTGCATTCGGGTTTCGTGCCATCTGCATGGCGTCTGGCCGATTCCGATCCTCAAGCGTTCATCGACGTCCGTCATTACGTGCGGGTAGCGCAGATCGCGGAGGCCGCCGCTTTCGACGCCGTGTTCCTCGCCGACAACGCCTCTATCGCCGACCAGATCGACTTTCGCCCGATCACCGCGCTCGAGCCGACCATCCTGCTTGCCTGCATCGCGGCAGCGACCTCGCATATCGGCGTGATCGGCACTGCGTCCACGAGTTACAACGAGCCGTACAACATCGCGCGCCGCTTCGCCACGCTCGACCATGTCAGTGGCGGACGGGCCGGCTGGAACGTCGTGACGACCGCGGACCTGGGCTCAGCGCGCAATTTCGGGCGCGATGCCGTGCCCGATCACGCCGAGCGCTACGCACGCGCTGCGGAATTCACCAGCGTCGTCAAAGCGCTCTGGGACAGTTGGGAGGACGGCGCGGTTATCGGCGATAAAACGAGCGGACTATTCGTCGATACGGCGAAGGTTCATCCCGTCTCGCATCGAGGCGCACATTTCTCGGTGCAGGGTCCATTGAATGTGCCGCGTTCGCCGCAAGGACATCCGGTGCTGGTGCAAGCCGGCGCTTCGGGCGATGGCCGAGAGCTTGCCGCACGGCATGCCGAGGCAGTGTTCTCGGCTTCGCAATCGTTTGAGGAATCAGAAGCCTATGGGCGCGATCTGAAGGCGCGCGCGGCGGCTTTTGGACGCGGCCCGGACGCCGTGAAGGTGCTGGCGGGACTGACCACGATCATCGGCGCAACGGAGGCCGAAGCATTGCGTCGCCGCGATGAACTCGTGGACCTGATTCCGTGGAGCTATAGCCTCGCCCGACTCGCCGGTACCCTCGGCGTAACGCCGGATCGTCTCAAGCTGGACGAACAACTGCCGGACAACCTGTCCTTGCCGGCCCCAGGCAACGGCAACCATACGTTCTTTCACGCCACGCTGGCGCAAGCGCGGACGCATGGCTACACCGTGCGTCAACTCATCCGGGCACTTGCCGGAGGCGGGGGGCATCGTGTGATCGTGGGTACGCCCGAGCAGATCGCCGATGACATCGAACGCTGGTTCAGGGCTGGGGCCGCCGATGGCTTCAACCTCATGCCCGATACATTGCCGGGTGGATTACAGGATTTCGTCGATGGCGTCGTTCCAATCCTTCGCCAGCGCAGTATCTTTCGCACTGCATATGAAGGTACGACGCTGCGCGAGCATCTCGGTCTGCGGCGTCCCGAGAACCAGAGCTTGTGGCGCAAAAGTGCCTAAACTTACGCCCGTATCAAGCGGACTCACGCATGACAGTGTCCCTTTTCACGAAGCATCCCGACCCCACACACCATGGCCAAGCGAACCGGACAACTGCGCCTCGGCGCCTTTCTTTATCCTGCAGGGCATCACATTGCTGCGTGGCGGCATCCAGATGCTCAGGCCGACGCCGGCATCAATTTCGGCCACTACGTGCAGCTTGCCCAAGCGGCGCAAGCCGCGAAATTCGATCTTCTGTTTCTCGCCGATGGCGTGGGCACCCGAGGCGATAACCTCGACTTTCTGAGCCGCACGGCGCACAGCTACATCGCTCAGTTCGAGCCGATCACGCTGCTGTCCGCACTGGCTTCCGTGACAGAAAACATCGGCCTGGTCGGCACGGCGTCCACCAGCTTCAACGAGCCGTATCACATCGCTCGCAAGTTCGCGTCGCTCGACCATATCAGCGGCGGACGTGCAGGATGGAACCTCGTTACTTCGTCGAATGAGCATGAAGCGAAGAACTTTAATCGTGACCGGCATTTCGAGCATGGAGAACGCTATGAACGGGCAACCGAGTTTGCGGAGATCGTCGACCGGCTCTGGGATAGTTGGGAGGACGATGCATTCTTGCGCGACAAAGAGCAAGGCCGCTTCTTCAATCCCGCCAAGCGCCATGTCCTCGATCACAAAGGGCGATTCTTCCAGGTCAAGGGGCCGCTGAACGTAGCTCGCTCGCCGCAAGGTCAGCCAGTGGTCGTGCAAGCGGGTTCATCGGAAGCTGGCCGGGCGCTCGCGGCCCGCACCGCCGAGGTTATCTTCACGGCGCAGCAAACCCTTCAGGACGCGATCGATTTTTATGCCGACGTCAAGGGTCGTCTCGGACAACACGGGCGTCATCCGGACGACCTGAAGATCATGCCCGGCGTGATGCCTATTGTCGGGCGCACCGAAAGCGAGGCGCGCGAGAAGTTCGAGCATTTGCAATCGCTGATCGACCCGGCGGTGGGCCTTGCATTGGTGTCGGGGCTCACCGGCGGTTTGGACTTGTCGGCTTATCCGCTTGATGGCCCCATTCCCGAATTGCCGGAAACGAACGCAAGCAAGAGCCGTCAATTGCTCACGCTCGAATTGGCTCGGCGCGAAAACCTGACGATTCGACAGCTTTATCTGCGCGTGGCGGGCGCACGCGGACATTGGCAAGTGGTCGGCTCACCCGAACAGATCGCGGATCAACTGGAGGAACGCTTCGTGCAATATGGGGCCGACGGCTACAACGTAATGCCAGCGGTTCTGCCGGGCAGCCTGACGGATTTCATCGAACTGGTGCTGCCGGAGTTGCGTCGCCGCGGACTGTTTCGCACGGAATATGAAGGCCGGACGTTGCGCGCCAATCTTGGCCTTGCGCGCCCTGTTAATCGGTACTCTGCAGAGAAGGTAGGTGCGGTGGCGGCTTGAGCGTAAGCGTGCGTGGAACGAGCCAGGCGCGTCGGTTCACGACAAGGCCGATGAACACTTGACGGGCCCCTCGGACGCGGGCCCGTGCGGACGACCGTATCTCATCGGGCCGGACGACTGCGTCAAAAAGGCTGCAAACTGAACAAGGAACGCGTACACCCACTAAAATCCCTGGAAGAGACGAATTTTCCAAGGTGGGTATCTGGCCGAGCATCAACAAGGTTTTATTCTGACGCGTCATTGGCGGGACACTGCCAATGGGACCGAAGTCGAATTCTGGCTTGCGACGGACGAAGGTCCCCGCCACCTGCGCTTGCGCCCGCAGGATTCGGTCGCGTTCATTCCAGCCGAACAACGCGAGCGGGCCGAAACCATCTTGCAACGCGAGAAGCAGGTGGAACTTCGCCCGCTGGATCTCGTTGACTTCAACCATCGGCCGGTATTGGGCCTGTACAGCAAGCAATATCGGCAATTGACGGGGCTGGAGAGACGCTTGAAGCAGGGCGGCGTAGACGTGTACGAAGCCGATGTCTTTCCGCCAGACCGCTACATGATGGAGCGCTTTATTACGGCGCCGGTCGTGTTCACCGGCGAGTCTCGTGGAGGCGGTCCGCTTCTGAACAGCGAGTTGAAACCCGCGTCGGGTTATCGGCCGAAGTTGAAACTGGTGTCGCTCGACATAGAAACCAGCGCCAAAACGGAGCTCTATTCCATCGCGCTCGAAGGCTGCGGTGAGCGTCAGGTTTATATGCTGGGACCGCCCAACGGCGACAGTAGCGGCATCGACTTCAAGCTTGAATACTGCGAAAGCCGCCCTCTCCTGCTGGAGAAACTCAACGCGTGGCTTCAGCGGCACGATCCCGATGCGATCATCGGCTGGAACCTGGTTCAGTTCGATTTGCGCGTATTGCAGGAACACTCGCAGCAATACCAGATTCCGCTGCGGCTGGGTCGCGGCGGGAGCGTGATGGAATGGCGGCAGCATGGTCTCACTCAAAACCATTTCTTCGCGGGCGCGGCAGGACGATTGCTGATCGATGGAATTGAAGCCCTTAGGTCCGCAACATGGAGCTTCCCTTCGTTCAGCCTCGAGTATGTCGCGCAGACGGTGCTGGGCGAAGGCAAGGCCATCGATAACCCGTACCAGCGGATGGACGAAATCCAGCGCCGTTTCGATGAAGACAAACCCGCTCTCGCACGCTACAACCTGAAGGATTGCGAACTGGTTACGCGGGTCTTCGCGAAGACGGAACTGCTGCCCTTCCTGCTCGAACGCGCGACGGTCACGGGTCTGCCCGCTGATCGCAGCGGTGGATCGGTGGCGGCTTTTACGCACTTGTACATGCCGCGGATGCATCGGCAAGGATTCGTCGCGCCCAACCTCGGCGATATCGCCGGCGCGGCAAGCCCCGGCGGATTCGTCATGAATTCGCGCCCGGGGCTTTACGACTCCGTGCTGGTTCTCGACTATAAAAGCCTGTATCCATCGATCATTCGTACCTTCCTTATCGACCCCGTTGGGTTAGTCGACGGTTTGCGCCATCCCGACGATCAGCATTCGGTACCGGGTTTTCTTGGCGCACGTTTTTCACGCACGCGTCATAGTCTGCCGGCCATTGTCGATCAGGTCTGGAAAGGACGCGAAGAAGCGAAACGCGAGCACAACAAGCCGCTTTCGCAAGCGTTGAAGATCATCATGAACGCGTTCTACGGCGTGCTGGGTTCCACGGGATGCCGCTTCTTCGACCCTCGCCTTGCCTCGTCGATCACCATGCGCGGTCACGAAATCATGCGCAAGACGCGTGAGTTGATTGAGGCCGAAGGATATGAAGTGATCTACGGTGATACGGATTCCACTTTCGTCTGGTTAAAGCACGCTCGCAGCGAGGAAGAAGCGGCGCGAATTGGTGGAACGCTCGTCGAGCACGTGAATGCGTGGTGGCAGGATCATGTGCGAGAGCGCTTCGGTCTGGAGAGCGCGCTTGAACTCCAATTCGAACGACACTATCGCCGGTTTTTCATGCCGACCATTCGCGGCGCGGAAGAAGGCAGCAAAAAGCGTTATGCCGGTCTTAGCCTTCTGCCTGACGGTAGCGAAGAAGTGGTCTACAAGGGCCTTGAAACTGTTCGCAGCGACTGGACGCCGCTCGCGCAGCAGTTCCAGCGAGAACTCTATTTGCGAATCTTCAAAGGCGAGCCGTATCAGGACTATGTTCGCGATTACGTGCGGCGCACGCTGAGCGGCGAATTCGACGAGTTGCTCGTGTATAGAAAGCGCCTGCGCCGGCCACTGGATGCGTATGAGCGCAACGTGCCGCCGCATGTCCGCGCGGCTCGCATGGCCGATGAGTTCAACCGCGAGCGCGGCCGGCCGTTGCAGTATCAACGTGGCGGGTGGATCAGTTATGTGATAACTAGCGCAGGACCGGAACCGCTTGAAACCTTGCAGGCTGCCATTGACTACGATCACTACCTGACGCGGCAATTGCAGCCTATTGCCGATGCTATCTTGCCGCTTCTGCAAAGCGACTTCCAGACGCTGGTTTCTGGCCAGCACGAGTTGTTCTAGCCCACGAAGATATCCACAGAAATTGTTGGCAAGGCTGTGGACAAGTCTTGAGGAGGTGCCGCAACGCGTTGATTTGGTTGAGGCTTAGGCCCTTGCTTCGTTATGAACGACACGGACCAGCGGGGCTAAGCGCGAGACGCGCCGCCCCGTCGCGCAATCTCTTAAGCCCCAAGCGCTGTTTCCGCCGCTCCCGCCAGCGCGAGAATCATCTCGTCCTGACCATGGAATCCGCCGACGCTCAGCCCCACAGGCGCATCCCCCTCCCGATGGCAAGGCACCGAAACCGCGCAGCCATCGAGAAAATTCACCACGCTTGGATTACGCAGCACCAGCGCGTTGGCTGCGGCGAAAGCTGCGTCATCGGCTTCGAGCGAGGCAATCGCAGGCGGGGCGATAGGAACGGTCGGCATGATGAACGCATCGAAGCCGGCGAAGAACTGCTGAGCCGCCGCGATGGTCGTGCGCCGCGCTGCGAGCAGATCAAGGTAATCCGCCGCCGATGCCGCCTCGCCGCGCCTGATCCGCGCCAGCACGCGCCGGTCGTATGCATCCGCGTGAGTACCGAGGCGCGAGCGATGAGCAGCAAACGCTTCTATCGGCGAGAAGCCGAACGTGTTGATCGCAGGCAGCGAATCGAGCGGCGCGAAACGGACTTCAGTAAGCAAGGCGCCGGCTTGAGCGAGCTTGTCCAACGCCGCTTCATAAGTTCGTGCAACTTCCGGCTCAATGCCGTCCATCACATAGTTGCGCAGCACCGCGAACCGCGCGCCCGCAAGCGGCCTGCTTGCGTCGAACGAGGCCCCCGAGAGCACGCCATCCATCGTCACGCAGCACGCGACACTCGGCGCAATGGCGCCGACTACATCGAGCGTAGGCGACAGCGGCACAGCACCCTCAGTCGGTACACGTCCCGCGCTCGGTTTAAAACCCGTGAGTCCGCAAAACGCGGCCGGAATGCGCAGCGATCCGCCCGTGTCGCTGCCAAGGCCCGCTGCCGCCATGCCATCGGCCACCGAAGCTGCCGCCCCCGACGACGACCCTCCCGCCACGTGTCGTTCGCTACGGCGCCACGGCGATGCAGGCGTGCCGTAGTGCGGATTGAGACCCAGCCCCGAGAATGCGAACTCGCTCATGTTGGTGCGCCCGATCAGCACCGCGCCGGCACGCCTTAACCGGGCGATCGCGGGCGCGTCGGTGCGGGCAGGCGGAGCATCGGCGAGAACGCGGGAACCGGCGCGGGTCGGCTGGCCTTGTACATCGAAGAGATCCTTTATCGATATTGGCACCCCCGCGAGCGGCGAGAGACGCGTGCCTGCACGGCGGAGTGCATCGAGGGCATCGGCCTGGCGGCGGGCACCGTCAGCGTCCACGAAACAGAATGCGGCGCCGCCATTACCGCCATCGGCAGCAATGCGTTCCAGCGCGGTTTCAGTCAGTTCGCGAGAGGTCGTAGTGCCTGCGTCGAGCATGGCGGCGAGATCGGCGAGCGGGGTCTTGGGAGCGAAGAGCGGCATGGATGATATCCAGTAAAAGTCAGGCAACGACCGGCAGCGAAGCCACCGAATACCGATGTTTCAAAGTGCGTCCGAGCACCGGATCGTGAAGCTCGAGTTCGAAGGCATCGCCCGAGGACATCGCCGCTATCGCGCCGTGCACAGCAAGCGTGCCACCGAACATCGCGCTCTTCGCAGGCAGTGTTGGCGCACCCGCGAACCTTCGCCACAAGTCGGCCGGTTCCAGCAGTCCGTTGACCGCACCCGATTGATAAAGGCGGCGCTCACCGTCAGCGCAGCTCAA
The DNA here is from genome assembly GCF_011493005.1 of Caballeronia sp. SBC1. Taxonomy (NCBI): domain Bacteria; kingdom Pseudomonadati; phylum Pseudomonadota; class Betaproteobacteria; order Burkholderiales; family Burkholderiaceae; genus Caballeronia; species Caballeronia sp. SBC1. Next base: position 1,535,133 of record NZ_CP049157.1, on the reverse strand, counting down.
CCACGAGCGCATTGTCAACTGATCCCAATGCGCGGCGACATCGGCATAAAGCCAGGCATCGTGGCCAAGCGGTTTGGCACAAACCTGCTTCGATACCGCCACGCCATACGCCTCTACTTCGCGATCCGTATGATCTGAGCCGATAGCGACCAGCGTACCAAGCGGGCTGTCGAGCAGCACACATTCGACTTCGCCGCCCGAGTGCTCACCGAGCACGGCGATGCTGTCGTCCTGCGTGAGCAGGCCAGCGGCCAAACGATAGAAACATGGCGTGGTCGAAGGCGGCGCTACACCAAGAGCCGCGAGTTCATCGATATGCGCCTGGATCGCGGCAGGATCGCGCCCTGCCCAGCCGGCAATCACAAGGTCGTCTATGTTGGCCGTGGTCGACGCAGACGCTGCGCCGAGGGGAAATACGTTGAAGGAAAGCGTAGTCATTGAGCGTACGAAAGTTAGATGAGCACGGCGCGGCAACGCGCGCCGGGACGACAGGCCGCGCTTTAGTTTTCCAGCGGCCGGCGCGCGGTCTCACGCGCGACGATCAGCGAAATGCCGGTGACAACCACCGCCAGCGCCACGTACACCGACACCGCCAGCGTGCTGTTGTAGTGCTTGAACAGGCTCACGATGATGAGCGGCGCGAAGCCGCCGCCGAGAATGCCGGCAAGCGTGTAAGCGAGCGACGATCCGGCATAACGCACACGCGTTGGAAACTGCTCAGTCACGAATGCGGCTTGCGGGCCATACATCACTGCATGGATCACGAGCCCCACCACGACGGCGAGCACGATCTGCCACGGTCGCGCGCTATCCACAAGCACGAAGAAAACGAACGCCCACACCAGCGCGGCAAACGCGCCAGCGAGATAGACCGGCCGGCGCCCAAAGCGATCCGACAGCGCGCCGAAGAACGGCACGCTCAACGCATTGCACGCGGTGCCGATCAACACAGCGGTCAACGCAGTCGTGCGTGACAGATGCAGCACGGTCGTGACATACGTCAGCGTGAACACGACCAGCAATGCGTACAGCACGTCTGAGCCGATCCGCGAACCGCCGGCAATCAGCAGACGCCGCCAGTGCTGCGTGAGCACTTCAACAACAGGTACCTTCGCCGTTGCATGGGCATGGCTAAGTTGCTCGAACTGCGGGGTTTCATCGACTCCGCGCCGTATCCACAGGCCAAAAACCACCAGCAGCATGCTGGCGACAAAGGGCAGACGCCAGCCCCAGGCGAGGAAATCGTCGGGGGAAACCACGAGCGTGAGTAGCGCGATGAGACCCGTGCCGAGCAGCGTGCCGAACGACGGCCCGACCTGCGTCCACGACGCGCTCAGGCCGCGCTTGTTCTGATCGCCATGTTCAATCGATAGCAGCACAGCCCCGGCCCATTCGCCGCCGAGCGCGATGCCCTGCACGAAGCGCAGCGCGACGAGCAGGATCGGACTATAGATGCCGATGGCCGCATACGTCGGCAAGAATCCCATCAACGCCGTGGTGATGCCCATCAGCACGAGCGTGAGCATCAGAACAGCACGACGGCCGATCCGATCGCCCAGATTGCCGAAGATCACGCCGCCGAGCGGCCGCGAGATATACCCGACCGCATACGTCGAGAACGCGAGAATGGTGCCCGCGAGCGGATCGACGGAGGGGAAAAACAGGTGATTGAAAACAAGCGCGGCGAGCGTGTTGTAGATCGTGAAGTCGTACCACTCCAGCGACGTGCCGACCATGCTCGCCGTCGCTAGACGGCCACGTCCGACGTGCGGCGAACCGAGCTCGGATTGCTGGGCAAGTGTATTCATCGAGAACCTCGGATGATGAAAGCGGGATAAACATGACGACGACGTGGGTCAGGCCGAAATGCGCCAGAGCATCTGGAACGTGCGAACTTCGGCGCCGTCCGCGAGTGTTTCGGCTAGCGCGCGGGTGGCCTCGGCGTCACTGCCTTCGATCAGCACGAGCGCATCGGCGGCGGCCAATACCGGTTCCTTCGATGCCGTCAATGACACCGACAACGCAGGCGCCGTGCAAAAAAGCCGTGCGGCATGAATGCCGGCCTGACGCAGACCTGCTTCGAAGCGCGGCTTCAACAACGCGGCTTCAACGCGTTCCGGTGGCAGTACGAACAGTGCGAGAAACGCGCCTTCACCATCACCCTGTTCAAGCGTCAATTCGCCTACGCGCCGCTGCGTGTTGGTCATCCGCGCGAAGTTGCCGAGCGACCATGGGGTTTGCTGAGTGAATGCGCGCTGATAAGCGTCGCTGCGAAAGACGTCGAGCGACTCGGTCACATACAGAGCGAGATAGCGGCGCGGGCCGCCGTCGGTGGCCTTGAAGCGGCGTGCGTAGCGAAAGCCGGGAATGGCGACGCGTTCCTGCATGTGCTCGCGGTCGTACCACGCGTTGAAATCGGCTTCCTGCACCGGATTGGGGTCGGTATCCGTCCAGATGCAAAGCTGGCCCTGCGGTTGTGATGCGCTCATCGATTGTTCCCTGGCGAAAGTGGATTCGTAATGGGAACAGTGTCGCGAGCAGCGGGCACTTAGGTCCAACAAGAAAACAAATACGGCGCGAACAAGTTTCCTTATGACTTGCTTGCGGGCGCCTTGCTTGCCGACGACTTGCGCGTGCGCCCCGGCTTGCGAGCGTTGACTTCCGGCGGCGGCGTCGGCATGCCGCTAGTCTTGCGCGCGCCGCGTTTCGGCGATGCCCCTGGCTTGGCATCGGCCTTCGCAGCAGGAACCCGCTCAGCGTGGAGCGCCGCTTCAAACTCGCTTGCGGCTTGCCGTGCCAGATCGGCGATACGCGCGGCGAGCGGGTGACTCTGCGCCCGGCAGGTCGCCACCAGCGGCAGCGACGGAAACTCGGCGCTCACATCGAGGACTTCAAGCGTCCCTTCGCGCAACTCGCGCTGGATGATCGCGGGCGGCAGTGCAGCCACGCCGAAACCGTCGGCAACCAGCCGAATCATGGCCGCCACCGACGTGATGCAGTTGATCCGCGCGGGCCGCTCGACTGCCAGTGCGAAGAGTTGCTCAAGCGTTGCGTGCGGACCGGAGTGACGCGAAAAGCTGACGATGGGAAAGTCCGCGAGATCCACGAGATCGAGGGTCCGGCCCGAGAGTCCGAGCTTGGGGCTAGCCACCCAACGCACAGGGAATTCAGACAGCGGCAGATTGGTGAAGTCGGGGCCAGCGATTGCATCGGTCTGCAGGATCAACTCGATCTCACCGCCGCGCAGCAGGTTCGCGAGGTGAATCGTGGTGTCGCTGGTGACTTCTATTTCGAGCCGCGGATAACGCTCGCGCACGAGCGCCATTAGCGCCGGGAACCAGCTATGCACGATCGATTCAATCACGCCGATGCGGATCAGGCCCGCGTCGGCGTCTGCGTCGTCGACTTCCCGGCGCATTTCCTCGCCAAGGCGCACGATGCGCTCCGCATAGGCCAGCATCTTGCGGCCGGCCGGCGTGAGCGTGGCGGAGCGCGAGTTGCGATCGAACAGCCGGACGTCGAAGCTCTCCTCAAGCGACGCGATCCGGCTTGAGACGGCCGCTTGCGTGGTATGCAGTTTCTCGGCCGTGAGGCGGAAATTCTGGAGCTTGGCTAGCCAGACGAAGGTTTCGAGGAAGCGGATGTTCACGGCAAAGGTCGCAAGTCAGGACGAACGGGCATGGTAACGCGTCGTGGCGGATGGGCAGAGTTGGTTCGCCGCGATCGGCTATGGTTGCTTCGACGCTCGGAACGGATCGGGGCGTTTGTGCAGGTGTTTTCGGTGAATATATTCGCTGTATAAAAAACTGAAATACCGAAACGAATTGCGATATTAATTCTAATATTTATTGAGCCCCTGACGCTTTGCCAAATGACAATGCTTGATATAACCTCCTACCCTATTAAACCCATTCCCTTATACAGAAGTGTCGTCACCATCGTCGTGGCGTAAGAGGCGCAATGTTTTTGCAGCGACATGAACTTCTCTGAGGCCGAGCCAGATGGTCTTTGCTCCGGGTTCGCCGTCGCCCTTGCGGCCAAGGAAACCTCCCAGGCGCGCGATCAGTCGCAATACTTCGTTGAGCTTCGGTTGGGCCGGCGCTCGGGTTTTCGTGAGCAGGTAGGCGGAGCGAATTTCATCGGGATCGAAGAACAGGTGCGCGTCCAGATCCGGGCAGGTTCGTCCGAGCCGCATCAAATAAGCCACACGCCAAGCCACCACCAGAAACAGCGCTAACGCGCGCTCGAGCCGTTCGATCGTGCCCAACTGAAGCGCCTCGACACGGCACGCGTTCTTCAGGATGTTGAACAAGATTTCCACTTCCCAGCGCGCTCGATACCAATCGATCAGTTCGACTGCCTCCTCCACCGTGCTGGCCGTGCGATTGGTCAACAGACGCCATTCGATCGGCTTAACGCCCGCTGGCGCATCGAACTCGCGCGCGACCAGGCACGTCGCAGCGATGCACTTGCCTTTGCCCGCGGGCAACTCCACGTGTTGCACCCACAGGTGCTGGCGCACCGTGCGTGCTTTGACGCCATGGCGCGAAGCCATCGTGAAGGCGATTTGCCCGACAGCTTCCCCACGGCTCGTGCGCTCCCACAGCTTGTCTCCCTCCGGCAGGCAGCGATTATGAGCGGCTCGTACCAGCCAGTCTGCCGGCGTGCCCAGCTCCTGCGCTCGCAACATCAGCGACATCAGATCCGCTTCGCGGTCAGCCACATACACCAAACGCGTGGAGGGCAGGCTCGGCGCCATCTCGGCAATGCGCTCATAGCCCTCGATCCAGCGCACACTCTCCTTGAGTCCGCCACGCTTGCCGGATTCGTCCTTCTTCTCCCGCGCCCACATCCACGCATCCAGAATGCCCAACGGCTCGCGCTGCGGCGTGACCGCGTAGGTCGGATGCAGATACATGCCCCGCTGGGCTTCATAGCTCAGTGGCCCGAGTCCGATCGCGCCTTGTCCGTTGAAATCCAGCTCTGATGTGTCCTGCACGCAGAGCACGACACGATGGGCCTGCATGCGCTCCTGCGTCTGCTGCCAATGCGGCTCCAAAATCGCATGCCATTCGACCTTGTCGTTGTCGAAGAAGCGGTACGCCGCCATCGTCTCGCCCCAGCCCTGGCATGCCTTGGGCACGCTGGCCATCGGGTCCGCCGCCATTCTTTCCATCAAAAGCCTCGCTCGCTTGTTCAGGCGCGCATCGCCGAGCTCGAGCTGTTTGAATTCCGTCTGGGTCCAGGGCGTCGATTCGGTGACCAATGCGTCCACTCAAAAAGCAAGAGTAAACGCGATCCGCTGAAAGTTTACAAGCGCAGCGCTACGTCATTGAAAGTAAACGCGTTCTTCCGCGCACGACGCCTTGGGATACGAGATGTGTATAACCGGATGTATTAAACCCTCGATTTAATCAAAGCGAGGACGGCCAGATCGGTTCGTTGAGTCTTCGCAGATTTGAATTTGTCGATCGGACAGCGCTTGTCATGCCCTGTGCAAGGCGGTTCAGGTAGATCGGGGGTTAAACACGCTTATCGTTATCAAACGTGTCGACAATCGCCTCCATTTGCAATATTTTCTTTAATACTCCGAATGAGGTCATTAAACACTCAATCATTTCTAATAACACCGGTCGGACAAAATTATTTACTCAAGCTTTTCACCCGCGCGCGGGGACACATTCCAAATTAAAAACGCTAACCGTCATTACCATCAATAAAGCGCATCTGCACAGAACATCCAGCGAACCACCCCAGGCCGTATTCAACCGGATACGACCGATTTGCGAGCGGAGTTGACCTCATGGCCAAATGCTTCAGACTGATCCTTCTAAACCTGCTCTTGCTGTTTGCGACCTCCTGCTCGACTTCGCAAATACCCCCGACCAACGGGGTCGACCCCGATCTGGAGGCCAAGGCGCGCGCAGCGCTACAGCAGCTGTACAGCACCACGCCCAATGCGAAGTTACTCCAGTCCCGAGCGAGAGCCGTGCTCGTATTTCCGGAGATACTCAAAGCCGGTTTGATCGTCGGAGCCGAGGAAGGAAATGGCGTGATGTTCGGCCCGGATGGGAAAGTGATGGGCTACTACAATGCGACATCCGTTTCGTATGGTCTGCAAGCCGGCGCGCAATCGTTTCAGGAAGCCATGTTCCTCACGACCGATTCCGCAATCAAGTATCTGCAGACTAGTGGCGGCTGGTCGATTGGCGCGGGGCCGAGCGTTGTTGTCGTGGATTCCGGCACCGCACGGTCGCTGACATCGACCACGCTGCAATCGGACGTCTATGCGTTCATTTACGGCCAGCAAGGACTGATGGCCGGGGTAGGAATCCAGGGCCAGAAAATTACGAAGCTCAGTCCCTGAGAGGTTGGTTGTGCGGATGACTTGAGAGTGAAGAACGCGTGCCGGGCACACGCCGCTAAACGCCCTTATACATCCGCAATTTGTAGGCGCCGAAATTCGGCGCCCACGTGACATGGCCCGCGCTCAGCCGTGAGTGACTCAATCGTTACGTTTGGTTTGGCTTGGCTGACTGCGCCGAGTCATCTTGTGCGAAATAGCGAACCAACCCATTCGTATCACGGCCGATCATCGAGCCAGTGCTCCCTGCTCGCCGATTGCCGAGTTGATGTCCTCAATCGACACTGGTTTCGCAGGTCTGCGGATAATTCCTTTGAGTGCGGTCACTGGGAGATTGGCAGGCACCATTTCGTCGTTGAGGATGAACTCGATGCGCTCCCCTGCACCCAACCCGAGCTGCCTGCGAACGTCCAGAGGAATAGTTGCCTGCCCTTTAGATGTCACAGTTGGGGATGCCATTGTTCCTCATATTCGACATTCCTTAATTTGCTTCCAGTTAGCGCGGCAACTTCTTCGCGCCGCTGCCTGTACGCATCATCAGTTCCAGAGTTGCCTCGAGACGAATCACACGCTCGGTCAGTCCCTCGATCTTTAACTGTTGCTCTTTCACCGTACCGGCCAACGACACCACCTTGTCATTCATTTTGATAACGGTCGTGAGCGCGTCCCACACCTTGTCAGTCACACCCATTACTACCTACCTCCCGTCATTGCAGCGATGCGCTTATTCGATTCCGCAACAAATGACAGCGCGTCATCGAGTGCGTCATTCGCTTCCTTCGTGGACGCATCAACGCGCCAGATCAGCGCGTTGATATCCTCTTCGTCGTCCGACGGCGTGAAGCCCTGCGCCGCTTGGCGCATCAATTCGCTCACGTTGAGCCCGAGGCGCTTCGCGGTGCTCGCAATCGCACGTTTTTGAACCGGCGTCACCTGGACGACAATCCGTTCCGTTGCAGCAGCCATTCCCTCACTCCTATGTACATGAACATGATATGTACATAGTAATTCATTTCATGCGCCGGTCAAGTGCTTTTTGCCGCATCAACCGATTCAACCGATGTCAGCAACGTTCGAAACGAAGTCCCGCACCGCACCCCCCAACGCGAACGGCCCGCTTCCGCGGGCCGTCCTCACACACAACGCATCAACTTAATCAGCCGCGCGCAGCTTCGCCACTTCCGCGTCCGATGGCTGGACGCTCGCGCCATCGATGTATCGGTAGTTCGTCATGATACCCTTGCCGTCCTTCAACGCCGTGGTACCCACATACGCGCCCATCGTTGACTGGTTGTCCTGCGCGCGGTACGTGATCGGACCAAACGGCGTATCGACCTTCAAGCCCTTGAACGCCGCCGCAAGCTTGTCCGGATCGGTCGACTTGGCCTTCTTCAAGCCATCCGCAATCGACATCAACGCCGAATAACCCACCACCGATCCCACCCGCGGATAGTCGTGATACTTGGTCTCGTAGGCCGCGACAAATTTACGGTTAGCAGGCGTATCGATCGAATACCACGGATACCCCGTCACGATCCAGCCGACCGGCGCCTCGGACCCGAGCGGATCGAGGTATTCAGGCTCGCCCGTCAGCAATGACACCACTGAAACATCCTTGAACAGGCCACGCGTATTGCCCTCACGCACGAACTTGCCAAGATCGGCGGCGAACTCGACGTTGAAGATGGCGTCGGGCTTCGCATCCGCCAGCGCTTGCGTGACCGCGCCCGCATCGAGCTTGCCAAGCGGTGCCGCCTGGTCCGCAACGAACTCAACGTCAGGCTGCGCCGCTTTCAGCAAACGCTTGAACGTGGCCACCGCCGACTGGCCGTATTCATAGTTCGGATAGACAACCGCCCAGCGTTTCTTGTGCAGCTTCGCGGCTTCAGGCACAAGCATCGCGACCTGCATATAGGTCGACGGCCGCAGCCGATACGTGTACTTGTTGCCGTCCTGCCAGACGATCTTGTCGGTCAGCGGTTCAGCAGCCAGGAAGAAAACCTTGCGTTGCTTGGCATAGTCGGCGAGCGCCAACCCGGTGTTCGACAGGAACCCGCCGAACAGCAGCGAGACCTGTTCGCCCGTGATCAATTCCTGCGCGACGCGTACCGTATCGCCGGGGTTGCCGTTGTCGTCGCGCGAGATGACCTCAAGCTTCTTGCCATCGATACCACCTGCCGCGTTGACCTCGTCGAGCGCCATGTTCCAGCCGTTCTTATACGGACCGAGGAACGCGGGCTGCGCTTTATAACTGTTGATCTCGCCAATCTTGATGGTCTGAGCGGCAGCGCCGACCGACACTAAAGCGGTGGCCAGGGGCGCAACCATGAAGGCGGTTAAGCGCAGCAACGATCCAACACGCGTGGTCATAGTTTTTCTCTCCGGATAAAGCGGCTAGGTTGAACGCTAAGTGACATGGCTAAGGCTGATTGAAGGATACCTTGGTCGGTCTTTGATCGCTGAACACACTTAAACACTCAGGTAGGCCCGCCGCACCGCTTCGTCGCGGGCGAGCTCGTCTATGGTGCCGCCAAACCGAATCTGTCCTTTTTCGAGCACATACGCACGGTCGCTGACAAGCTCGGCGAAATGCATGTTCTGCTCGGACAGCAAGATAGACAGCCCCTCGCGCTTCAACTCGAGAATCATGTTCGCCATCTGCTCAACGATGATCGGCGCCACGCCCTCAGACGGTTCATCAAGCAACACCAGCGTAGGGTTGCCCATCAGCGTACGCGACACGGTCAGCATTTGCTGCTCGCCGCCGCTCATCTGGCTGCCCGGGCGATTCGGCATCTCACCAAGATTCGGGAACAGGCGGAACAGTTTTTCCGGTGTCCAGCGAGGTGCGTCGTCGCGCGGAGGCTGGCGGCCGGTATCGAGATTCTCCATGACTGTCAGGTCGCCGAACACGCGCCGGTCTTCTGGCACGAAGCCCATGCCGAGTCGCGCAATACGGTACGGCGGCAGCTTCGCGATGTCATGCCCGCAGAAATTGATCGCTCCCTGCCGCGACGGCAGCATGCCCATCAGCGCTTTCATTGTCGTCGACTTGCCCGCGCCGTTGCGGCCCATCAGCGCGACCACTTCACCGCGGCCGACTTCGAGTTCAACGTCGTACAGGATCTGCGCGCGGCCATAGAACGCGTTCAGGCCGGAGACTTTCAGCATGCTCTTGTCTTGAGTGGCCGGGTTCATTACGCGACTCCGTCTGCCGCGAGTGACGCACGCGGCGTGAAAGATTTTCCCGTGCCGAAATACACTTCGCGCACACGTGGATCGTTGCGGACGGTTTCCGCGTCCCCCTCGCCAATCAGCTTGCCGCGAGCGAGCACGATCAGTTTGTCGGCGTAGGCGAACACCACGTCCATGCTGTGCTCGGTGAAGAGCACACCAAGCTTGTGGTCGATCACCAGTTGTTTGGTCAGCGCCATCAGGTCGTTGCGTTCCTTGGGCGCCATGCCCGCCGTCGGTTCGTCCATCAGCAGGAGTTTTGGTTTATTGGCAAGTGCGATGGCCAGTTCGACGCGCTTTACATCGCCGTAAGCCAGCACGCCGCACGCGCGCTTCGCATGCGCCGCCATGCCCACTTGTTCGAGCAGTGCGATCGCTTCATCGGCGTGAATGGACGATGCCGGTTTCCACAGGTTGAATAGCTGCCGGTCCCGCGAAACAAGCGCCATCTGCACGTTTTCAATCACCGTCATGGAATTGAAAGTCGCGGCGATCTGGAAGGTGCGGCCAACGCCAAGACGCCAGATATCGCGCGGGCGTTTGCCGGCGATCTCGTGACCATCGAAGAGGATCGAACCTGCGCTTGGCCTCAACTGCCCGTTGAGCATGTTGAAGCAGGTCGACTTGCCGGCACCGTTCGGACCAATCAGCGCGAGCAACTGTCCTGCGTGCAGGTCGAAGGAAACGTCGTCGACTGCTTTGACGCCGCCGAACGACTTCGCGAGATGAGAGACGCGCAGAAGGGTCACAGCGCCTCCTTGGCGGGTTGCGAGGCAACGCTGCCATCGGAATTTTTACGCGATCCAAGCTTGTCTCGCACGAACCCCACGATCCCCTGCGGGAACGCGATCACCAGCACGAGGATTGCCGCGCCCAGCAGGGCCTCCCAGTAGTCCGTCTGACGCGCGACCGTATCTTGAAGCCAGGTGAACACCGCCGCGCCGACAATCGGGCCGGTGAGCGTCTGCAAGCCACCCAGCAGCACCATGACGAGGCCATCGACCGAGCGCCCAACGCTGATCACCTCCGGCGAGATCGACCCCTTGGAGAACGCATACAGCGATCCCGCGAGGCCGCAGAACAATGACGCGATAATGAAAGCGACCCACTGCACACGCTTCACATCGATACCGATTGCTTCGGCACGCAGGGTTGAATCGCGCGACGCGCGCATGGCATAACCGAGCGGTGAGAACAACATTCGCCGCAGGAGCCAGACACCCAGGACCGCGAATACCAAGGTCACGTAGTAATACGCCACCGTCGAGCTGAGCCAGGTCGACGGCCACAGGTTGAGGATGCCGTTGCTGCCGCCGGTCACCGCGTCCCACTGGAACACGATCGACCAGACGATCTGCGCGAAGGCCAGCGTCAGCATCGCGAGATAAACGCCCGACAAGCGCACGCAGAACCATCCGAACACGATCGCCCCAACGCCGGCAAGCAGCGGGCCGAGCACGAGCGCGGCTTCCATCGGCAGGTTCAGGACCTTCAGGAACAACGCTGCACCATACGCGCCCAAGCCGAAATACGCGGCATGACCGAACGAGTGCATGCCGCCCGGACCCATGATGAAATGCAGGCTCGTTGCAAACAACACCGCGATCAGGATCTCGACCAGCAGCACGGGCATGTACGGAAACACGCCTGAAAGCAGCGGTGCGAGCACAAGCACCGTGAGCACGAGACCAGCGAAAATTTTCAGCCGGGTATCGGCGGGACGCAGTGGAGTTTCGGCGGCGGCCATGGTGCGAACAGCGGCCTGGGCGCGACCGAGCAGACCCCACGGCCGCACGACGAGCACGATAGCCATCACCACGAACTCGGCCACCAGCGTGAACTTGCTCAACGAAAACACCACGCCGCCAATGGTTACGTCGCCTATGCCAATGCATAGCGCCTTGATCTCCGCGATCAGCAAGGCGGCCACGAACGCGCCGGGAATCGAGCCCATTCCGCCGACCACCACCACGACGAACGCATTGCCGATCGTATCGATATCAAGCGACAGATTCGCCGACATGCGCGGCACCTGCAGCGCGCCGCCAAGCCCCGCTAGAAATGCGCCGATAAAAAACACACCCGTAAATAGCCAAGCCTGGTTGATACCAAGCGCACCGAGCATTTCACGGTCACTGGTCGCGGCGCGCACCAGCGTGCCCAAGCGCGTTTTAGTCAGACCGAACCAAAGGATCGCCAGCACCACGGGACCGATCACGATCAATGCAATGTCATAGGTGGGCAGTGCGTGGCCGAGCAGATTGACCGCGCCGCCCAGCAGCGGAGCGCGCGGCCCGAACAGGTCTTCCGGGCCCCAAATATACAGTGCAGCGTCGCGAAAGATCAGCACCAGCGCAAACGTCGCCAGCAGGTGGAATAACTCAGGCGCCTGATAAATGCGCCGGAGCACGATCACTTCGACCAGCGCACCAAGCACGGCAACTACAAGCGCTGCTGCAAGCATCGAAAGCCAGAACCCCGCGACAGTCGAACCAAAGCGGCTGGCGATGCTGTAGGCCACATACACGCCAAGCATGTAGAACGAGCCGTGCGCAAAGTTGACGATTCGCGTCACACCGAAGATCAGAGACAAACCGGACGCGACAAGAAACATGGCGCAGGCGTCCGCTAGTCCGTTGATGAGTTGCACAGCCAGATTCGAAAGCATCGACGCCTCTATAGCTCGGGATTCATCAAGGTGTTCGCGTCGGCAAGGCCGCTTTTTCAAGCGCCATTCCAGCATGCCGATATAAATGTACACGCTCTAATTCTAGTCTTCTATGCAATGACCATGCCCACTTTATAGCTAGAGACTTATACTAGGTTGCATGGTGCTTACCCCTTGTTTTACTGGGTTTTGTAGCTGACGCAAAGCTAACAGTCATGCAAGAACGCTTGTTGTGCTGCACCTTATAAAATCAGCGTACACGCCATAATCGCTTTTCCGGTGCGACGGTCCCGCTATTGGTGCAATGCAAAGGACCGGCGGATGAATTGCACCAGACGAAACGAATTGATAAGCCTGGCCGCAGCCACAAAAAAATCCACTGCCGACACATCGCGCAAATCGCGCCTACTCGACATCAGGTGCGCTTAGCTTGCGCAGCAAATACAGTACGGCCACGCGTTCCGCTTCATTCAACTCACCCATGGTCAGCTCGCTGATGCGCAAGGCGGTTGGCGTGATCTCCTCAACCAGGCTTTCACCCGCCCGCGTCAGTTGCACCGTCACCTTTCTGCGGTCGTCGGGGTTCGTCTGCAACTCGATCAGCTCACGTGCCCTCAGACGTTCAATTATGCCGCGTACCGTGGCTGCATCGATCGCGGTCGCCTTGCCCAGGTCGCTCATTGAAGACGGCCCGAGCCTTCGGCTGGCGCTCAATACCGCAAACTGCACGGCGGTCAGTTGAGGGTCGTCGATGGTCTGGCTGAAGATGGCAAGATGGCGCTGATAAGCCTTGCGAAGTAGATGCCCGATCTGCTCCGACACCTCATAGCGGGACACGGCGTCCTGTGCAGCTTGCGATGAACCGGAAGGAAGCTTTGAAGGCGCCATGATAGTTCGAATGCCGGTAGGGTGGAGGGAACGGTCGCTTGTCCGGGCTAGGCAGCGCCATTCATCAAGGTAGCGGAACAACATTCCGCCTGCCGCTAGTGCACATGTTTCCGGATTCGCGCCGACGCCTGCGCCACATCTTTCCACGGCGCTTCATTCGGTGCGAATGTAGCGCGGATATAAGACACGAGATCAGCGATCTGACGGTCGTCGAATGAATCCTTGAAGCCCGGCATGTAACCAAGTGCATCGGTTGCGGGAGCATCAATGCCATTCTGGATGACGTTCAGCAGGTTGTCCGGCGTGCCTTCGCTCACGCTGGTGTTCAGCGCGAGAAGCGGACGCACCCCGAAGTTGCCAACACCGCCCGTCGCCGCGTGACAGACCGCGCATGCGCCTTCAAAGATCCGCCGACCGCTGTCGAGTCCCTGCAGGGTCACGGCGCTTGTGGCGAGATCGTGTATAGGCTGGGGAACTGGAGCGGGAACGGCAGCCGGCTGCGGCGACAGCGACGCCACGTAATGCGCCATCGCACGCACGTCCTCTTCCGGCAGCGTAGACAAGCTCGCGACAACCGGCGCCATTGGGCCCGCCGCGACGCCATGCTCGTGCGAGAAACCCGTCTTCAGATAGTCATACAACGCCTGCTCGGTCCAGCGCACCGGCGCCTTCGAATTGGCGACGAGCGACGGCGCTACCCAGCCTTCGGCGCTGCCGCCTGTCAGGTACAAGCGACCGCCCTTCTCCGCCCCGAATGCATTGCGCGGCGAATGGCACGCGCTGCAATGTCCCGCGCCATCGACGAGATACGCGCCGCGATTCCACAACGCCGAGCGCGTTGGGTCGGGCTTGAACTCGCCCTGCTTCAGATAGAGCGCGTTCCATCCAGCGACCAGCGCGCGCTGATTCAGCGGAAATGGCAAGCGCGTGACAGGCGGCGAATTTTCGACCGCCGGTTGCGACATCAAATACCCGTACAGCGCGGTCATGTCCGCTTCGCTCATCTTCGTGAACGCGGTGTAGGGAAACGCGGGATATAGATGATGGCCGTCGCGTGAAATGCCCTGGCGCATCGCCCGGTCGAACGCGGCGAACGACCAGTTGCCGATGCCCGTCTTCGCATCGGGCGTCAGGTTGGTCGTGTAGACCATGCCAAAAGGCGTTTCAAGGCCGAGGCCACCGGCATTGACCGCGCCGCCGGGCGCCGTATGGCAGACCGCGCAATCGCCGAACTCGGCAATCTGGCGGCCGCGCGCGATGGTGGCGTCGGACCACGTCGATGCAGCCGGCCGGGCGATCGGTTCAATCGGGGCACGCAAGGGCCACAGCGTGCACGCCAGCCCGATCAGGCTGCCCACCAAGCCACCGGCAGCCAGCGAGGCCCACAGCGAGCGTTTTGCGCGCCATGGTGCGTTGCCGATCGTGCCTTTGGGACGCCCAGAACCCGGGATTCCGCCAAGCGCCGCAAGCACGCGCTCCGGCGTGAACGGCGGCGCTCGAAAACGCACGCCGGTTGCATCGTAAAGCGCATTGGCAATAGCCGCCGCGGCCGGAGAGACATCGATTTCCAGACGATCGCCGGCAGCGCTCTGCGTAGCGACTTCGCCCGATGCCGCCGATGCGGGAGCAAGTTCATGCGATACGGCTTGCGCGCCCGGGGTCTCGTCGTGTGAGGGTCGCGCAATGAGTTGCAGACCCAGGGCGCGCGAAGCCGCAGCAGCGATCTGCCGGGCCGGAACGCCATTCAACCGGCCAATTCTGCGGCGTCCGCTTGCACGCCCCGCGACCACCCGCTTGAGCGCAACATCACCGGTCAGGCGGTTCACATCGAGATCAACGATCCACGCCGAATAGTCGGGTGTCGGGTTATCGGCGGATGCCGCGTCGTGTTCGTCGAACGCGAAACCGCGGCCATGCGCGACTTCGCCGTCCGCGAGGCGCGTCTTGCGATCCGGCTTATCGGTGTTCCACGCTGCGCGCTGCGTCACTGTGTCGATCAGTTCCCTCGCGCCGCCGTACTCCACCGGATCGAGGTGATCGAGACGAAACGAAACCGGATCACGATGATGATCGCGCGCGATTTCATCGACGAAAGACTCGCGTGCGAAGGTATGCGCCGAGCCAGGAATCAGCGCGGCGGGATCGTCGACAAGCGACGAGGCACGCGATGAAGAATAAGGACCCGGATCTTGCGCGATCGCTTCGCCGCCTGTTAAGCCCGGCGTTCGCGCCGTGTAACGCCAATCGAGCAGCGCACCTTCGCCATCCAGCGACGCGGCGACGCAAACTTCCGCCTCCCTGACTTGAGACACCGCCATATAACCGCCAACGCACATCGTCCGGCCGGTCTCCGCCATCAAGACAACCGCAGCAAGCGCGGCATGCGTGGCGATCAGCGGATCGGCACGGCCATCGTGTGCATCGAGCGAATGCAACGCAAAGCGCTCGGGCGCCAGGCCCGTGATAGCGGCAAGTTTCGCGCGTAGATCCGCAGTCTCGGGAACACTGCTCCAGACCGCGATACTACCGGCGTCGTCACACGCAATGGCCTCGCACGGCACCAACCTGTCCGCCGGAATCGGCCATACGTAGAGCGCTTCCTGCTGCAAGCCCGAGTGTTGCACGGGTAAAGAATGGGGATTGCCGGCATGCTGCGCAC
Organism: Caballeronia sp. SBC1; assembly: GCF_011493005.1. Taxonomy (NCBI): domain Bacteria; kingdom Pseudomonadati; phylum Pseudomonadota; class Betaproteobacteria; order Burkholderiales; family Burkholderiaceae; genus Caballeronia; species Caballeronia sp. SBC1. The sequence continues at coordinate 1,519,320 of NZ_CP049157.1, read as the reverse complement.
GGGTCGATAACACCAGCCGGCAAGCAGCGTCGCGTGCCAGTTCGAAACGCTCAGCCACGAACGCGGCCACGTTGCCCGCGACCACCCAGCACACGCCCGCTTCCACGCTCAACTGTTGCGCAGACGCGAGCAGCGCAGCGTCGGCGCCCCCCAGCACGCACGCGTGAAGCGTCGACTCGGGCATCAGCACGGGTCCGCCAGAACTTCCTTCGTGCACGGCGTCCATTACATCGGGTCCATTACAGGGCGTCCATTACATGGGGTCGAATGAATCAGCGTTTTTGTTCGCGTTTCAGATACTCGGCCGCGCGATGCACGGCCTTCATGATTTCAATGTGCGTGCCGCAACGGCACAAGTTGAAGCGCAGCGCGTCACGGATATCGTCGTCATCGGGCGTAGGATTGCGGTCGAGCAACGCCTTCGTGCTCATGATCATGCCGTTAAGACAGTAGCCGCATTGCGCCGCTTGTTCGTCGATAAAAGCCCGCTGGATCGGATGCAGCGCATCCAGCGTTCCAAGCCCTTCGAGCGTGAGCGTCTCGCGTCCAATAGCTGCCGCGACCGGCACGACGCATGACCGCGCGGGACCGCCATCCAGCAGCACCGTGCACGCACCGCACTGGCCAAGACCACAACCGTACTTCGGCCCGTTCAGTTCGAAGTCATTGCGCAGCACATATAGCAAGGGTGTGTCGCGGGTTACGTCGACCGTGCGAGTGCTCCCGTTGACGGTCAGCGTCAACGGTCCGGAAAGCGGTGTGGCGGAAGCAGACACGCTCATTTTCTAGTCATCGAATCAAGACCGCTAACTGCAGCTCATTTAAACCTTGCCGCACGCGGTCGGGCCGAAATATCAGGCGGCAGCCGTTGAAACTTGCTTGGCCGACGGCGACTTCAACGGCTCGTTGAACACGTCATAAGCGAACACCCATGCCGGATCTTCGTTAGTGCGCAGCCACGTGTTGTTGTGCGAGACCAGTTGCACCTTCGACGCACGCTCCGCACGATTCGCTTCATACAACGCGAACGCACCGGCGTAATCGGTCGTCCCAACTTCGTCCAGGCAACGCGTAAGCATGGCTGCATCCTCAATCGCCATGGCCGCCCCCTGCGCCATATGCGGCTTCATTGGATGGCATGCGTCGCCGAGCAGAACCAGGCGGCCGCGGCTCCACAACGGCAGCGGATCGCGTTCCAGCAGCGGCCACTTCGTCACTTCAGGCGTAGCGTCAATCAGCTTCTGCACCGACGGATGATAGCCCGCGAACGCCTCGCGCATTTCGTCGCGGCTGCTTGGCGCAACCGACTGCCCTGCCGGCCACTCAGCCTGCGGAACGCCGGTCACGTAATAGATTTCATCGCGCCTGGAGGTCACGTAATACACCATCATGTGGCGGTCTTCCGACCACCACTTTACACACAGATCGAAAGGATCGGTGCCGAGCAGCGAGGCGGGAAATACCGCGCGATGTGCAACATAACCCGTGTAACGCGGCGGTTCCGCGCCGAGCAGATGGTCGCGGATCTTCGAGTTCACGCCGTCCGCGCCAATCACGATATCCGCGGTCTCGACGCTGCCGTCCGCAAACGTCAGCCGCACCTCATTGTCCAGCTCCTCAATCCCGCTCAGGCACTTGCTGAACTCGATGGTGCCGGGCGCCACCGCCTCGGTCATCAGCGCATGGAAGTCGCCGCGATGCACAGTCAGATACGACGCGCCATATTCCTTCAGCGCGAACTCGCCCAGCGGAATCTGCGCGATGGCTTCGCCCGTTTTCCAGTCGCGGCTATACCAGTAGTCGGGGTGCGAACCCATGACGTTCAACGCGTCTTCGCAATCCATGCGACGCATGATCTTCATCACGTTGGGACCAAGGTGAATCCCCGCGCCAAGACGTGAAAACGCGGGAGCCTGCTCGTACAGACGAACCGAATACCCGGCCCGCTGCATCAGCGCCGCAGCTGCTGTTCCGCCAAGGCCCGCGCCAATGATTGCAATACGGGGTTTGCTCATGATGATCTCTCCATGTCTGGCGCTCGCCGAAAGTCATTCAGTCGAGCCTGTTAAATGAACCTATATCGAGTGTACACATTGAATTTTTTGGAGTAAAGAAAATTTGCATTGAGTCGATGCGGATGCGTTTTATCCCTTTATTTGTGCACTTTATAAGGGTTTTCACCAATCTAAAGCACACTTGCACCATTAAAAAATGTTTTCTGAATCTTGTTAAATTACAATGTGTACACTAGACTTTATCGAATCATTCAGGCGCAGCATTTGCCCACTTATTCCCAAGACATACGGAGTCGACCAGATGACGAAAACCTTGCGCATCGGCCAGATCGTGCCGAGCTCGAACACCACGATGGAAACCGAAATCCCGGCCATGCTGCTCGCCCGCCAAACCATCCGCCCGGAGCGCTTCACGTTCCACTCCAGCCGCATGCGCATGAAGAAGGTGGTCAAGGAGGAGCTTGCGGCCATGGACGCTGAATCGGATCGCTGCGCGCTGGAACTCAGCGACGCGCGCGTGGACGTGCTCGGTTATGCGTGCCTGGTCGCAATCATGGCGATGGGACACGGCTACCACCGCGTGTCGCAAAAGCGGCTGCACGAGCGCACCGTCGAGAACGGCGGCGCCGCGCCGGTCATCACCAGCGCAGGCGCGCTGGTCGAGGCATTGAAGGTCATCGGGGCGAAGCGCATTGTGGTGGTTGCTCCCTACATGAAACCGCTGACAGAACTGGTGGTGGACTACATCCGCAATGAGGGTTTTGAAGTCGTCGCTTACCGGGCGCTCGAAATTCCCGACAATCTGGATGTCGGCCGCCACGACCCGCGCCTGTTGCCGGATATCGTGAAAACCCTGCCCTATCAAGATGTCGATGCAATCGTCTTGTCGGCCTGCGTGCAGATGCCATCGCTTGCCGCAGTGCCGCAAGTCGAGGCCATGACGGGCAAGCCGGTCATTACTGCTGCCATTGCCACAACTTACGCCATGCTGCGCGAGCTCGATCTCGAACGTGTGGTGCCGGGCGCGGGCGCACTGTTGTCCGGCGCTTATTGATTGCTTATTGATTGCTTATTGATTGCTTATTGATTGCTTATTGATTGCTTATTGATTGCTCATTGATTGCTTACTGATCGCTTTCGACGCTTAGCTTTCGATCCATCCACGGACTCCGCGATGACCTCAACTTTTCTCTACGGCGCGAACGTCCACGCCAACGGCATTCGCCAGCATTACCTACGCTACGGCGGCACCGAGGGCGTGCGCGCCGGCCGTCCCGCCGTGATCCTGATTCCGGGCATTACCAGCCCGGCCGTCACGTGGGGGTTTGTCGGCGAAACGCTTGGCCGCCAGTTCGATACCTACGTGCTCGACGTACGCGGCCGCGGTTTGTCCGAAGCATCGTCAACGCTTGACTACAGCCTCGACGCGCAAGCCGCCGATGTCATCGCGCTCGCTGAAGCGCTCGGCCTTGAACACTATGCGCTCGTTGGCCATTCCATGGGCGCACGCATCGCTATCCGTGCTGCCCGCAGCGCGCCGAAGGGCCTGGCGCGCACGGTGCTGGTCGATCCGCCGGTGTCGGGACCGGGCCGCCGCGCCTATCCGGCGAAGCTGCCGTGGTACGTCGATTCGATCCGGCTGGCTTTGAAAGGCATTGACGCCGAAGGCATGCGCGCTTTCTGTCCGACCTGGACGGAAGAGCAGTTGCGCCTGCGTGCGCAGTGGCTGCATACCTGCGATGAACGCGGCATGCTGACGTCGTTCGAAGGCTTCCATACCGACGACATCCACGCCGACCTGCCCCTGCTTCGCGTCCCTTCGCTGCTGATCACGGCCGCGCGCGGCGACGTCGTGCTGGACGAAGACGTGCAGGAAATGCAAGCGCTTAGCCCGGGACTACTGCATACCCGCGTGCCGAACGCCGGCCACATGATTCCGTGGGACAACGAAGCCGGCTTCTATGAAGCCTTCGCCGATTTCCTCGGCGCAAAGCTCGTCTAAAGCTAAGCACGGCCCAGGACGAGCCGACACTGACACTCATTCTTCAGGAGTCAACATGCCAATCAGCGATTACGAAATGATCGCCGCGTGGAAGCAGGTACTGACGTTGTCGAAGCTGCAGGCCGGCCAGACCGTCACTATCCTCACCAGCGCGTCCACGCATCCACAAACGCTTTCAAGCGCACTGATCGCCACGCAGTCCATGGGCGCGATCGTCAACCGGCTCGACCTGTTGCCGGTGAACGGCGAAAAGGCGCTGAGCCGTGACTCGCTCGCGTATCTTGGCACCACGCCTCTCACCGGCAACCTGGCCGCTATTGCTGCGTTGAAGGCAAGCGATCTCGTGCTCGACCTGATGACCTTGTTGTTCTCGCCCGAGCAGCACGAGATCCTCGCGACCGGCACGAAGATCCTGCTCGCAGTCGAGCCGCCCGAAGTGCTCGCGCGGCTAGTGCCCACCGAAGCCGATCGCACCCGCGTGCGCGCAGCGGCCGAGCGGATCAAGGCGTCGCGTGAAATGCGCGTCAAGTCAAAAGCGGGCACGGAACTCGTGTGCCCGCTGGGCGAGTTTCCCGCTATCTCCGAGTATGGTTTTGTTGATGAACCTGGCCGCTGGGATCACTGGCCAAGCGGTTTTGTGCTGACATTCCCGAACGAAGGACAAGCGAGCGGCCAGATCGTGATCGATCGCGGCGACATCTTGCTGCCGCAGAAAAAGTACGTGAACGATCCGATCACGCTCACCGTGGAAAACGGTTACGCCACGCGCATTGATGGCGGTGTGGACGCGGCCTTGCTAAGCGACTACATGGCCTCGTTCAACGACCCTGAAGGCTACGCAATCTCACATATCGGCTGGGGTTTGCAGCCTCGCGCACGCTGGTCGACGCTCGGACTGTATGACCGCGAGGCGACCATCGGTATGGATGCACGCGCGTTTGAAGGCAACTTCCTGTTTTCGCTTGGACCCAACAATGAAGCAGGCGGCAAGCGCACGACCACGTGTCACATCGACATCCCCCTGCGCCATTGCGACGTGATGCTCGACGGCGTTGCCGTGGTCCGCGATGGCGTGGTGATGGACCGATAGATATAGACCCCCCTTGGAGCAATCTGAATGAGCGAGATCCAGAGCCACGCCGAATCGGGCGTGTACAAACAACAGGGATTCGGCACGCCGTTGCCTGTGAAAGGCAATATCGGCTTGCTGATTGTCGATTTCGTGGTCGGCTTTGCGGACCCCAAGACCTTCGGCGGCGGCAACATTGCGGCGGCCATCGAACGCACGGTGCATCTTCTGGCCGCCGCGCGCCGGCATGGCTGGCCAGTTGCGCATAGCCGCATTGTGTACGCGGCAGACGGCAGCGACGACAACGTGTTTTCGTTGAAAGTGCCAGGCATGGCGACGCTCACCGAAGACCATCCGAACAGCGCAATCGTGCCTGAGTTGACGCCTGCAGCGGGCGAGTTGGTCGTGCGCAAGACCGTGCCTTCCGCGTTCTTCGGCACGCAACTCGCGCCGTGGTTATCCCAGCGTGCGGTGCAGACGTTGATCGTGGCCGGTGCGGTGACGAGCGGATGCGTGCGCGCAAGCGTAGTGGATGCGATGTCGCATGGTTTCCGTCCGCTGGTTGTGTCCGATTGCGTCGGCGACCGCGCGATCGGTCCGCACGATGCAAATCTCTTCGACATGCAACAAAAATATGCCGCTGTCATGACGCTCGACGAAGCGCTTGCGACGATAGAACAAAGTCACGCCTAAGCACTCGACCGTCCGCTTTTAATCACCTCCGTTTAGCACTCCAGCGTCCTCCGGGTTCAGCCCGCGGGACGCTTCATCACGTCTATATAAAAAATCATAAGCTATTGATTTATATAGCATTTTTGTAAAATAAACGTTGCATTTCTGATTTTGGTTTCGTAACTTTGCATGTGTCGCGACACATGCTCCGAGCTCTTCCGAACGCGCTCAAGTCATGCCTCGTTCAGCTCACGTCTTCAACGATCGACAACCAAAAATCAATGACTCATTTCTCGCGCCTGCCCTATCAACGTAACCGGTTGTTCAAGCCCGCAGCACTCACAGCAGCTTCGTTGGCAGTCCTCGCGGTATCGGCATTGCCGTGCACGGCGCATGCGCAAGTCACGCTCTATGGCGCGGTTGATTCGGGCGTCACCTATGTCAACAACGTGCGCACCACGGCTAACGCGGCGGGCAACTACGCCGGCTCCTCAGTGACGCGCATGGCAAACGGCGTGGTGTGGGGATCGCGATTCGGCTTGAAGGGAACCGAGGATCTGGGCGGCGGCAATCAAGTCATCTTCACGCTTGAAAACGGCTTCACGCCGTCTAACGGCGCGCTGGGAAACAGCGGCCGCTTGTTCGGACGGCAAGCGTTCGTGGGGCTGGCCAATTCGCAATACGGCACCGTCACGCTGGGACGCCAATACGACTCGGCCAACGAGTATGTCGGCAACCTGATCTACGGCATGGGCAGCAGCTTCGTGCACGTCGGCGACCTTGATCACCTCGATACCATCGCGCGCGTGGACAACGCATTGAAATACACCAGCCCGCTGATAGGCGGCTTTCGCTTCGGTGGCCTGTATTCATTCGGCGGCACGCCCGGCACGATGTCTTCGGGCTCGACATGGAGCGTCGGTGGTTCGTATGCGCAAGGACCGCTTGCACTTGCAGCAAGCTACGTGGACATGCGCCGCTCGACCACCGCCGACCCGACGACCTGGAGCGCAACCGCCGACAGCGTGTTCAACTCATCGGTGAATGAGGGTTACGCGAGCGCGCAAAGCGCAAAGTTTGCCGCCGTCGCCGCGCAATATCAGATCGGCGGATTGAAGGCGGGCCTGACTTATACGAACACACGCTATATCGCGGGGAATACCTCGCTATTCGACGGCTCCGCCGTCTTCGACAACTACTCGACCTACCTCAAGTACCTCGTCACGCCAGCGACCCAACTGTTTGCGACCTATGGCTACACCACGCGCCACGACGTCTCCACCGCGCAGGGCCAAGCCGGCACCGCGCATTACAACCAGTGGGCCAGCGGCGTGAACTACTCGCTCTCGAAGCGAACCGGCGTCTATGCGCAGGCGGTGTATGTGCGCGCCAGTGGCGACGCGGTGAATGCACGCGGCCAGATTGTTGCGGCGACCGGCGTAGCGGGTGACCTGACGCTCGGCGCATCGGCTGCGACCGCCGGCCAGTTCGCGACAACGCTCGGCCTCTACCACCTGTTCTGATCTTTCTTCACGGCACCGATTTTCCAGGAGACTCCCATGTCGACCCCATCGATAGACACTTTGCGCGGCACGCTGCACACCGACGCGCAGGCAGAACGCGAGCTATACAAGAAACTCACCTGGCGGCTGATCCCGTTCTTCTGTCTCTGCTATTTTTCAGCGTACCTGGACCGCGTCAACGTGGGTCTGGCGAAGCTGCAGATGCTCGACGCGCTCCACTTCAGCGACACCGTCTACGGCTTGGGCGCGGGGCTTTTTTTCGTCGGCTATATTCTCTTTGAGGTTCCGAGCAACCTGATCCTGCAGAAGGTGGGGGCGAAGCTCTGGATCGCGCGGATCATGGTCACGTGGGGCATCCTTTCCGGGCTCACGATGTTCGTCAAGACGCCGGGCCAGTTCTATACGCTGCGCTTCATGTTGGGCGTAGCAGAAGCCGGTTTCCTGCCGGGCGTGCTGCTGTATCTGACGAACTGGTTTCCCGACGCGCGCCGCAGCAAGATCATCGCGCTCTTCATGATGGGACTGCCGCTGTCGAGCCTGATCGGCGGCCCGTTGTCGGGCTGGATCCTGACTTTCTTCGACGGCATGCATGGCTGGCAAGGATGGCAGTGGCTGTTCGGGATCGAAGCGTTGCCGTCAATCGTGCTTGGCGTGCTGGTATTTTTCTATCTGCCCAATACCGTGGAGTCAGCGAAGTTCCTCAATAGCGACGAACGTCTGCGCCTGAAGCACGATCTCGCGCAAGAGTCTCACGACGGCAAGGGTCATCGGCTGCGTGATGCGTTCACCGACCCGAAAGTATGGGCGCTGGGTCTCATCGATTTGTGCGTGTTGCTCGGTACCTATGCAATCAGCTTCTGGCTGCCGAGCATCATTCGCGATTCCGGCGTGAAAAGCGCGCTCGAGATCGGCATGCTGACCGCCATACCGAATGCGCTGGCCGTGATTATGATGCTGGTGACGGGCGCGAGTTCGGACAAGCACCGCGAACGCCGCTGGCATATCGTCGTACCTTTCGCCTGCACAGCTTTTGGCCTGATCGCTAGCACGTTCTTCAGCGGCAACACGGCGATCACCGTGATCCTGCTGTCGATCGCAAATGCCGGCGTGGCCGCCGCCATGCCGGTGGTCTGGGCACTGCCCTCCACGTTCCTGCGCGGCACGGCGGCGGCGGCGGGCATCGCGTTCGCTTGCTCGATCGCAAATCTGGGCGGCTTTGCCAGCACCTACGTGCTGGGCTGGATGAAGGACTCGACCCACAGCATGAGCGCCGGCCTGATCACGTTCGGCATCTGCATGCTGGCGGGTTGCCTCTTGGTGTTGGCGATGCCCAAGCGTATTGTTAATCGTTGAAACGCAGCGTTGAGGCTAGTCGTTGAAATTGAAGCGTTCTAGTCGAATCAAGCGGCATTTTCAGGAATCGTCATGCCTACTGCAGCAGCGCTCACCCGAGGTGAACTGCTCGCGCGCAGCGGCTGCCTGACTATCGTCAGGCAGCCGCTCGCGCCGGTCAAACCCGCGCCCGGTCAACCGGGCAGCGGGTCTTCCTACGTTCAGGACTCGCCGGAAATTTTCGTCGCGATACTGGATGATGGCCGCATCCTCGCGTTTAACGGCCACGTCGATCTTGGCACGGGCATCCGCACGTCGCTCGCGCAGATCGTGGCGGAAGAACTCGACGTGCCGGCCCCGCGCGTCAAGATGATCCTCGGCGACTCCGCCCAAGTGCCCAACCAGGGGCCGACCATCGCCAGCGCAACCATCCAGATATCCGCCGTGCCGCTCAGGTTCGCCGCGGCGCAAGCGCGGCTCGTGTTGATCGGGCTGGCAGCGCAGCGCTGGGGTATCGACGCCGCCAAGCTTGCCACCGACGACGGTTGTGTCATCGCCCCGGACAATACCCGTATTGGCTTTGGCGAGCTGCTCCAGGGGCAACGAATCTCACTTCCCGTTGACTCATCCGTCGCTGTAAAAGACCCCTCGACTTACCGGATTGTCGGGCGGGCAACGCCACGGGTCGATCTGCCCGCCAAGGCCACGGGCACCCTGACCTTCGTTCACGACATGCGCGTGCCCGGCATGCTGCACGGGCGCGTCGTGCGGCCGCCGTATGCAGGACACGATTGCGGAGCGTTCGTCGGCAAGACGTTGATCGACGTGGACCGTTCATCGGTAGACACGCTGCCGGGCGTGCGCGGCGTGGTAGTTATCGGCGACTTCGTCGGGGTGGTGGCCGAGCGGGAGGAACAGGCGATCCGCGCAGCGCGTGCGCTACGCGTTCGGTGGCGCCCGCTGCCGCCGCTGCCGTCCCTAGATAACCCCGCGCAGGCCGTATCGCAGGCTCCCGCCCAGCGGCGTCTGCTGCTGGAAGAAGGGGACGTTGAGAGCGTGCAGGGACAGGCCGGAACGACCACGCTGACACGCAGCTATGTTTGGCCGTACCAGATGCATGGCTCGATCGGGCCGTCCTGCGCCCTCGCGGACTATCAGGACGGACGCATCACGGTATGGTCGGGCACGCAGAACCCGCAGACCTTGCGCTACGACTTGTCGCTTCTGGTCGAGCGCGACGAAGCCGATATCGATATCGTCCGCATGGAGGCTTCCGGGTGCTATGGCCGAAATTGCGCCGACGACGTTGCCGGCGACGCGCTCCTGCTCTCGCGTGCCGTGGGCCAGCCGGTGCGGGTCCAGCTATCACGTGCTGACGAACATCAGTGGGAGCCCAAGGGCACGGCGCAAGTCGTCGATGTAACCGGCACCGTGTCCCGCAGCGGCGACACGCTGGGTTATACGTTCGCCTCGCGCTATCCGTCGAACGACGCGCCCCTGCTCGCCCTTCTGCTCACGTGCGCAACGCCGGCCGAGCCGCGCGTCTTTGAAATGGGCGACCGGACCGCGGTTACGCCCTACACCTTCGCGCATCGCCGTTTTGTCTGCCACGACCTGGCGCCGCTGGTCAGGGCGTCGTGGTTCAGGGGCGTGTCGGCACTGCCGAACTCCTTCGCCCATGATGTATTCATCGATGAACTCGCATTCGAGACCGGCGCCGATCCCCTGGCGTTCCGGTTGCGTCATCTCAAGGACGAGCGGGCCGTGGCGTTGCTTGAGGCAGTGGCGGAACGCGCGGGTTGGCAAGCCCGTTCCGGACGCCGTCCAGCTCTCAATACCGGCGAACGCGTGCTTCAAGGGCGCGGCGTAGCGTATGCACGGTATGTGCATAGCCGCTTTCCCGGTTTCGGTGCGGCCTGGTCGGCTTGGATTGTCGATCTGGAAGTCGACACTGTCAGCGGAGAAATCCGCATCAGGCGAGTAACGGTTGGTCAGGACACGGGCACCGTGATCAATCCGGACGGCGTACGCCATCAGATCCACGGCAACGTGATCCAGACCCTGAGCCGCACACTGAAAGAGCGTGTGCGCTTTACTGATGGTCTGGTCGCTAGCAAAGAATGGGGCAGCTATCCAATCCTGACATTCCCCGAGTTGCCGCCGGTGGACGTGGTGCTGGTGGACCGGCAAGGCGAGCCGCCGCTAGGTGCCGGCGAGTCCGCTTCGCTCCCCGGCGCGCCCGCTATCTCCAATGCGTTATTCGATGCAACCGGCGTGCGCTTTCGCGAGCCTCCGTTCACACCAGACGCTGTCAGGGCCGCGCTGCAGGCCGCCGCGACACTGGTGGCCTCCGAGCATCGATGAGCGCCTAATGGCGCCCCCGCACGCGCCTACATGCAGCGATAGGCACGTACCCCGGTCAGTCATCTTCCGCCCGCGTCATGCTGCGCAACAGATACACGATGGCAACGCGCTCCGCCGGGTTCAATCCCCCATAAGTCTGCTCGCTCACCTGCTTCGCGAACGGCACGGTCTGGTCGATCAACGCCAGGCCTTCCGGCGTCGTGCGCACCAGCAGCTTGCGGCCGTCGAGCGGGTCGGGCGAGACCACGATCAGCGAACGCGCTTTCAAGCGCTCGACTACGCCGCGGATGGTGGCCTGGTCGATTGCTGTCGCCTTGACGATGTCGTTCAGCGAGCAGGATTGCCGCTCCTTGACCGCGCACAGCGTGACGAACTGCGCCGCAGTCAGGTCGGAATCCGGTATGGCGGCCTGGAAGATGGCGACATGGCGCTGGTATGCACGCCGCAGCAGGTGGCCGATCTGCTCGGAGAAGTGATACTCCTCGCTGCCTGCAACAACCGGAGAGGGAGATGGCTTTTTGGACATGGGAAGGATTGTAGGGTACACGTTCTATTATGCTTAGATTACGGCGACGCACCGTTATCTTCAGTCCTGCCGTGAATCCCCTTTTTATCATAGTCCGCGGCGGGCCCACGGCGGGGTTATGAAGCCCTACTTGGGTATCCCGACCTGCGTCAGAACACCACGATGACAAACCCTTGAGTTTTGGTGAAAATGGTATAAAATATTATACACAAGGTCGCCATGACACCGGAAAAAGAGATTCGTTGGGTCGGGTCAGCCTACGACGACCTATTGGAGTTTCCAGTTGAGCCACGCCGGGATGCCGGTTTCCAGTTAAGCAAGGTTCAGTCACGGCTGGACCCAGAGGACTGGAAACCGTTCGGGGAGGTGGGTGCTGGTGTTCGGGAAATCCGCATCAGGGACAGCAGCGGCGTTTTCCGGATGATGTATGTAGCCAAGTTCGAGGAAGCGGTATATGTCCTGCACTGCTTTCAGAAGAAGACCCAGGCAACGAGCAAGCGGGATAAGGAAATTGCCGAGGCGCGCTATCGCGCCGTGGCCAACGCAAGGAAGATCAATCAATGACGATCGATACTGAAATCCGCCATGTGACAAAACCGGGCGCAAACTTGTTCCGCGAACTCGGGTTTTCGGCTGAGGAAGCGAAGCGGCTGCAAGCAGCTTCGCGCAAGCAGATCAACGACACACAGCAGCTCAAGGAGCAACTGATGTCGGAGCTTGCTGAATGGATCGAACAGCATCAGCTCAAGCAGGCAGAAGCGGCAAAAATCCTGATGGTGTCGCGGCCACGTGTATCCGACGTGGTGAACAAGAAGACGGCCAAGTTCACTATCGATACGTTAGTCGAGATGCTCAGCAGAGTGGGAAAGTCGGTCACGCTGGCAGTCGGGTTATAGTCGAAAACCCCGGCACGGTCGAGTCAAGAACGTCTCAGTCCTGTCTCACTCCTACCTGCCAGCGCCAAGTCCAGCACCCCTGCCAGCTTCTCAAACGCCGGCTCGATCTCCTCTTCCGCCACGCATCCATACCCGATCAGCAAGCCCGACATGCCTTCACTGGGGCTCAAGAAATACCCCGAGAGCGGCCGCACCACGATATTGACCGCAAGCGCCGCTTTCGCCACTTCGCGGTCATCCACGCCATCGGGCAAACGCAGCACGAGATGCAGCCCGGCATCGCCGCCGACAATCTGCAACGCGTCGCCATAACGCTTCCTGATTGTGTCCAGCAGTATCTGGCGACGCTGCCCATAGATCCCGCGCATCCGGCGGATATGCGACGTGAAATGCCCCTCCGCGATGAACTCGGCCAGCACCGCCTGCTGCAACAACTGTCCCTCGCGATACAACTCGGCGGAAGCCGTCGCGAAGCTCGACGACAACCCCTCGGGCACCACGACGTAGCCAATCCGCAGCCCCGGGAACAACGTCTTGCCGAAGCTGCCCACGTAGATCACCTGCCCCGATGTATCGAGTCCTTGCAGCGACGCGAGCGGCCGGCTGCCGTATCGAAACTCGCTGTCGTAATCATCTTCGATGATCCAGCAGCCGTTTTGCCGCGCGAACTCCAGCAGCATGCGCCGCCGCGCGAGGCTCATCACCATGCCCAGCGGGTATTGATGCGACGGCGTGACCAGCATCAGCTTGGGGCGATCGGCAAGGTCATCCACAGAAGGATTGATGCCCTCTGCATCCACGGGAATAGCCTTGAGCGATAGCCCGGACACCTGCAACACGCTACGCACTCCCCAATAACAAGGATCTTCGGTCCAGATGACATCGCCGGAATCGGACAGCAGGCGCACGGCAAGATCGATGGACTGGTGAATCCCCGTCGTCACAATGATTTGCTCCGGCGTACAACGCACCGAACGCGAGGTCCGCAAATAATCGGCGAGCACCTGACGCAGCTTTGGCAAACCACCGCCGGGCGCATAGGTCAGCAGATCCGGCGGCAAGCGGCGCCAGTATTTGGATTGCAAGCGGCTCCAGACGGCCGCTGGAAACCGCGATACATCGGGCACGCCGGGCATGAACGCGCCGCCTTGCCGCTGCGACACACCCGCCCCTTGCAACAACCGTGCGCCGCGCGCGGACAGTACACGCGGCTCCGCAGGGGCCGCGTCGCGCGCCGCGGATTCCGCGCCCACAATCTCGTCCGGCGCGCTGTCAGAGACAAACGTGCCCTGCCCCGTTGCCGACCACACGTAGCCTTCCAGCGCGAGTTGCTCATAAACCTGCGTGACCGTATTGCGGCCGAGGCCCAACTCGCTCGCGAGCAATCGGGACGACGGCACCTTGGTCCCCGCCGGCAATTCCCGCGACAGAATGGCCTGCTGCAACAAGCCATACAACTGCCGATAAATTGGCTGGCCGCCCGTTCGCTCAATCCGCTGAGCCAGCCAGTCGGACAACATGCTTGCACGCATCGCTGAAATGGCTCCTATAAAAACACGGAAATGGCTCTGATTTAAAGAGCCAAATCTTACTATAGTCGAGGTAGAGCCTAAGAACCGTCAAGTAACGATCAACCCCCAAGGAGCGATGCCGTGAGCCAGACCCTGAAGAACGCCGACCTTAAAACCCGCAAGGACGCAGCGACACCGCGCGGTGTCGGCGTGATGTGTGATTTCTATGCCGAACGTGCTGAAAACGCCGAGCTGTGGGATGTCGAAGGCCGCCGTTTTATCGACTTCGCGGCGGGCATCGCGGTCTGCAACACGGGACATCGGCATCCGAAAATTGTCGCGGCCATGCGCGCGCAACTCGAGCGCTTCACGCATACGGCGTATCAGATCGTCCCTTACGAATCGTATGTTTCGCTCGCCGAGAAGATCGTCGCGCGCGCACCCGGCGACTATGCAAAGAAAGCCGCGTTCTTCACGACCGGTGCGGAAGCCGTCGAAAACGCCATCAAGATCGCGCGCGCTGCGACTGGCCGGCCGGGCGTGATCGCATTCACGGGCGGGTTCCACGGCCGCACGTTCATGGGCATGGCGCTCACGGGCAAGGTTGCGCCCTACAAGATCGGCTTCGGGCCGTTCCCATCCGATGTATTCCACGCCCCGTTCCCGAACCCGCTGCGCGGCATCACGACCGAGGATTCGCTGCGCGCTATCGAGCATCTTTTTGCGGCGGATATTGAGGCCAAGCGCGTTGCCGCGATCATCTTCGAACCGGTTCAGGGCGAAGGCGGTTTCTATCAGGCACCCGTGGAATTCGTGCGCGCGTTGCGCAAGCTCTGCGACACCCACGGCATCCTGCTGATCGCCGATGAAGTTCAAACCGGCTTCGCGCGCACCGGCAAGTTGTTCGCCATGCAGCATTACGACGTCTTGCCGGACCTGATGACCATCGCTAAAAGCCTGGCGGGCGGCATGCCGCTGTCGGGCGTGGTCGGCCGTGCCGATGTCATGGACGCGGTCGCGCCCGGCGGTCTTGGCGGCACGTATGCGGGCAATCCTTTGGCAGTGGCCTCGGCTCATGCGGTGCTTGAGATCATCGATGAAGAGAAGCTCTGTGAGCGTGCCGTTCGACTGGGCGACAAGCTCAAGTCACGGCTGTCATCGCTTAAGGCCGACGTACCCCAGATCGCCGATGTGCGCGGCCCTGGCGGCATGATCGCAGTCGAATTCTGCAAGCCGGGTACCAGCGAAGCCGATGCCGCTTTCGCCAAGCGCGTGCAAACCCTGGCGCTTGAACGCGGCCTGCTTTTGCTGATCTGCGGCGTGCACAGTAACGTGATCCGCTTCCTGTTTCCGCTGACTATTCAAGACGCTGTGTTCGACGAAGCACTCGCTATTCTCGAACGTGTACTGACAGAAGAAGTGGGAGTCGCAGCATGAGTACGCCACGTTCCTCCATGCGATTGAAAGACCCGGCGCTGCTGCGTCACGAAGCGTTTATCGACGGCGAGTGGCAAGGCGCCGACGATGCCTCTACCTTCGAGGTCATCGATCCGGCGAACGGTCAGTCGCTCGGTCATGTGCCCAAGATGGGCGCGGCGGAAACGCGGCGCGCGATTGATGCGGCCAACACCGCGTGGCCGCTCTGGCGCAAGAAGACCGCGAAGGAACGCGCGGCAGTCCTGCGCCGCTGGTACGAACTAATGCTGGAACACGCCGACGATCTCGCCATGATCCTCACCCGCGAGCAAGGCAAGCCGCTCGCTGAAGCACGCGGTGAGATTGTCTATGCTGCATCGTTTATCGAGTGGTTCGCGGAGGAAGGCAAACGCGTCGCAGGGGACACGCTGGCGTCACCCGCCGCCGACAAACGCATTGTGGTGACCAAGGAACCAATCGGCGTCTGCGCGGCTATTACACCGTGGAATTTTCCGAGCGCGATGATCACGCGCAAGGTCGGTCCCGCGCTCGCAGCCGGTTGTTCGATCGTGGTCAAGCCCGCAGAATCAACGCCGTTTTCCGCCTTCGCCATGGCCGTGCTGGCCGAGCGCGCCGGCTTGCCCAAGGGCGTGCTGAACATCGTGACGGGCGACCCGAAGGCGATTGGTGCCGAGCTGACCGGCAACCCCATTGTCAGGAAGCTGTCGTTCACGGGATCGACGCAGGTCGGCCGTTTGCTGATGGCGCAAAGCGCGCCAACGGTCAAGAAGGTGTCGCTGGAACTGGGCGGTAATGCACCGTTCATTGTTTTCGACGACGCCGATATTGATGCCGCAGTCGAAGGCGCTATTGCGTCGAAGTATCGCAACAGCGGACAGACTTGCGTGTGCACGAACCGGTTTTATGTTCATGACCGGGTGTATGACGAATTTGCCGCGAAGCTGGGCACGGCCGTTGCGAAGCTCACGGTGGGCAATGGATTGGAGAATGGCGTTTTGCTCGGGCCTCTGATTAACGATGCTGCCGTGCAGAAGGTCGAATCGCATATTCAAGACGCGCTGGACAAAGGCGCCAAGGTCGTAGTTGGCGGCAAGCGGCACGCGCTTGGATTCGGCTTCTTTGAACCGACTGTGTTGTCAGGCGTGACGTCAGAGATGAAGATCGCCAGGGAAGAAACGTTTGGGCCGCTCGCGCCGTTGTTCCGGTTTTCTTCCGATGAAGAAGTGATTCGGATGGCTAACGATACCGAGTTCGGATTGGCCGCGTATTTTTATAGCCGCGATATCGGGCGGGTTTGGCGCGTTGCCGAGGCACTGGAATATGGCATGGTCGGGATAAATACCGGGCTCATTTCTAACGAGGTTGCGCCGTTTGGCGGCGTCAAGCAGTCTGGGCTCGGGCGGGAAGGTTCGAGGTATGGGATCGATGATTATCTGGTGATCAAGTATTTATGCATGGCAGGGTGAGGCCGTTCACATTTTGAGTGGGGTTCGTGCGCGGGGTTGGTCGGTTCTGGGGTTAGCGGTCGGAGCCTATGCCGAAAGTCGGGCTATGGCCCGACTCCGAGCGCGGCGTATGACGAGTGATCAGATTGCACGGCGGCCCCTCCAAAGGCAATGAACAGGACGGCTATCGCGCGGTCCTGGTCATCTCCGATGCAGTCGTCAATGAGATCACCGGGCGCTTCACGGGTCTGCCCATCACCTCCACCGTGAGAGAGTGGGCGACCGAGATCCCCCTCAAGAGCCTCAAGCGTCCAGGCGTCGCTCTAGTCGATCAGATCAGGAGTTGGAGCTTCACCGCCAGAGAGGTCAATTTCAGGGGTGAAACGGTCACGGCGGAAGAGCTCGACGCGGCCAAATATGCAATAAGATCCTTCCTCCAATTGTGAGCTTAGCGGGCTTGGGCGACCACCCGCGCGTCATGATTAACGGTACTTGCGGCATGCGTACCGCAAGTACCGCTCCGGTTCAAACCTCAACCGCAACCCGTTCCCCGCTTTCCACCGGAAGCGCCGTATCAAGCGCCGCATGCAGCAGCGCTGCATGCGCACCACCCGCATCCAATACGATCAGGTTCTTCGCAAAGGCCTCCTCCAGCGAAAGCCGGCCCTCGATCACCGCCGCCATCGCAGTCTCCGTTGCGATAAAGACCACATCCCGGTCCTCCTGGTTTTCTGCCGTCACATCAGGCGGCTCCGGACTGCAGTCGGGATCGAAGCCGGTCTCGGTCGCGTGAAAAAATCCCCAGGTCCCTATTTCAATCAGCAAAACATAGAAATCCGGCAGCGCCATCAACTCGCTAACCGACATGGACGATTCCAGCCGGTGCTGCAACGCTTTTAGCGTATCAATGGCAGCCACGCGCAATTTCACATTGGCTAGCGGGCCATCGAAAACCTTTTCCGGCAGCACGCCCGCGTCAATCGCTTCCCGCGTCGCGACCGCCACCGTCAGCGATCCCGGATGGTCCACATTAAATTCAATCTTGAGGTCACAGATAGAGCACATCGTCTCAATTCCTTTGCAAGCGCTGCATGAACCTCATGAACCTCAAGGCGTCACGATGTTGAACCAGAAGTCGAAGTTATCAAGCCAGGAAACAAACTCACCCAGCTTCTGCGTGTTGCCAGTAATCTTCGCCCTGCCCGCAATAATCTGCTTCTGCATTGTCGTGTTGCCCATCATCACGTCGTTGAGATCGGTCCGCGACATGGTCACCGTAGCGTCGGCGGTCTGCGAGGTCTTGCCCTTCGAATAGTGCAACGCCGAATTTTCAACGCCGACCAGATAGTTCTCCTTCGTGTCGGTCATGATGAAGTTGAACGAGATGGATTTTCCCGCCGCTCGCTCCGCATTCAAGCGAACACCCTGATAATCAAGGAACATTTCCAGCGGCATCGCCTTGATCGTGTCAGGACTCTGCGAACTGCCGAACGGAACCTTGTGCACGCCATTACGTAGCTCCATGGCCCCCGTCAGATAGAAATTGCGCCAGCTCGACGATTCCGCCTGATAACCGAGCTGTTCATAAGCGTCCGCCAGCATGTGCTTGGCAGGAACGTTTTTCGGGTCGGCAAACACAACGTGGTTCACCACTTCGGCAACCCAGCGGTACTCACCCTTGTCGTAGTATTTCTGCGCCTTCTGCAAGACGGCGTCTGCACCGCCCATGAACTCCACATAGCGCTTGCCGTTTTCGACCGGCGGCAATCTATGGAGATTGGCGGGCACACCATCGAAAAAGCCCAGACGCAGGTTGTATTGCGCGACCACATCGTGGAAAACAGTGCCGTAATAACTGCGGCAGTACCATTGTTTTGCCAGAGTGTCAGGCAAGTGCAGCATCTCCCCTATCTCGAGAGGGGTGTAGCCGGTATTGGCCAGGCGCATGGTCTGGTCATGCAAATACCGGTACATGTCACGCTGCGCCTTCAGGAAGGCAATGATCCGGTCATTACCCCAAGTCGGCCAATAATGCGAAGCAAACAAGACTTGCATATCGCTGCCGAACATATCAATAGCAGCCTGAAGGTACTTCGACCACAACAAGGCATCGCGTACCTTTGCACCGCGCAACGTGTAAAGATTGTGCAGCGTGTGAGTGGCATCTTCAGCGGCGCAGAAGGCCTTGTACTTCGGAATGTAGAACATGAACTCCGACGGCGCTTCGGATTCCGGCGCCATGATGACCGTCATCTCAACGCCGTCCATGGTCAGCTTCTGCCCAGTCTCAGTCGCGAAGTCAGTCGGCACCAGCAGCGTAATTGCGCCAATGGACGTGGTTTTGCCCAGTCCCGCGTCGACAACGCCGTCAACGCCTCGCGGCAGCAAATTACCGTACATGTACGCCGCCCTTCGGCTCATCGCGTTACCCGCGATGACGTTCTCGCCCACCGCGGCCTCCGTGAATCCGGCCGGAGCGTATATCTTTACCTTGCCCGCCTTTAAATCAGCTTCGTCAACAATACCGCGTATGCCGCCATAATGGTCCGCATGGCTGTGCGTATAAATAACATGCGTAATTGGCCGGTCGCCAAGATGCGGTATGACCAATTGCTTCCAAACCACAACTGATACATCCGCCGTCATCAAAGGATCAATGACAATCCAGCCGGTTTCTCCGCGGATAATACTCATCACTGAAAGGTCGTAACCCCGGACTTGCCAGATACCGTCAACCACTTCGAACAAACCGTGATTCATGTTCAGCTTGGCATTTCGCCACAAGCTGGGATTAACAGAATCCGGCGCGTTATTCTCCGGGCCACCGCTGATAAACGAAAACTGCCCCAAATCCCAGGCCGCACCACCCTTCGAACTCGGAATGATTCCCGGGCTCGGCAAGGTGGCTATCAACCCACGGCTCGCATCCTTGAAGTCCTGCGTGTCGTTGAAGGCCAGTTCATTTGCATACACCGCATTTGCTGCCAGAGTCGCCTTGGTCGGCGGTTTGGAACCAATGCCCGTGGGCATGGCGGGCGGCGTGCCTTGCGCCAGCGCATCCCCCGCTACCGCGCCAAGACCCGACGCGACGCCAACGGTGACAGCACCAACACCTCGCAAGAACTCTCTGCGGTTGGTCAGGGAAGCTGGGATTTTTTCATCAGACATAGGTCAATTACCTCTAGGTTTCCAGTTGTTTTAAAAGGCAGATAGCCCGATACAAATGGGAGCGACACGTCCTGCAGCCACTGCTTTCAATTTCATTCAACTACGATGTTCGCAATTAGCTCATCGTCTGAAGTCTTTGGTGTCAGCCGGTTTATCGCCCGTTAAATACTTTCTCAAATGGGAAACAGTAATGTTAATAAATTCACACCAATTATTGACAAAATGCTTTCATACGCCATTAAGCCATCTCAACCAATATCGGTTTTCATGGTATTTGGGTGGCATTGTCGAAAAATTTTTCCGCTTGATATTTATCGCCATTTCGCCTATAGCGCGAAGCAATTATTGATGCACTTGAAATAGTTGATTGGTACGTGGCATATACATTTACTGAGCGACTATTTGATTTCTTGCAACGTTTCACTCGGACATTGCGCCAATCTATTGAGTCCATCGCACGAGCACCCTTCTGCTTCCCAGATCGAGCACTATCTAAAGCATTTTTGATCATTTGCATTTCACATGTTATGCGCGTAAGAATGCGCTTTATGCATTCATCGATCTAACCAGTCGGCCGCCGCGTACCCATGGAAATCCGTCAACTGGAAGCGTTTGCTGCTGTCATGTCCGCCGGAAGCGTCACTGCCGCCGGGCGTTTGCTCGGGCGCTCGCAACCCGCGGTATCGCGTTTGATCCAGGAACTGGAAGCCGAGATCGGCTATCCGCTGTTCCAGCGTTTCGGGCCGCGTGTCGCGCCCACACGCGAAGCATCCGAGCTTTACCAGGACGTCGAGCGTACGCTGGCAAGCCTGCGTCAGGTGAAGTCGCGCGCCGAGCAGATCGCACGGCAAGCGCCGCCTCCGCTGACCATTGCCGCCACATCGGCGCTTGCCGCCGGACTCGTGCCCCGCGCGTTGGCCCTGCTCAACGAGGACCATCCGCTCGAGTCCGTGCATCTGCGAAGCGCTGCCCCCGAACAAGTAGTCGATGCAGTGCTGAACGGCATCGTCGATATGGGTGTCTCAAGCCTGCCGCTCGAACATCGCGGCGTGCTCGTGCACTGGATTGGCGAGGCTGCGTGCGTCGCCGCCGTGCATGCTGACGACCCGCTCGCGCGAGCGCCACGCATCGCAATGACTGACTTTGCGAACCGTCGTCTCGTCACCATGCAGAACCCTTACCGCTTGCGGCCGCGGCTCGATTCGGCATTCGTGCAAGCGGGCGTACGCACGGCTGGGGTGATCGAAACCAACTCGTCGCTGAACGCGCTCGGCGCGGTGCGCGCGGGGCTCGGGCTCGCCGTGCTGGAGCCGGTAACCGCGCTTGGATTGCCCGTCGATGGCGTGGTGATCCGTCCATTGGATATCCGCATCGCGTTCCTGTTCGGCGTCATCACGCCCGAGTTTCGGCCGCCCAGCGCGGCGACTCTTGCCGCAGCGCACGCGCTTGCGAAAGCAGCCGCCGAGATCTTGCCCGACTTCATCCTCCACGACGCAAGCCAGCACGGCGCGATTCTTCAAGCGCTCTACGGCGAGCCCGACGACATCCTCAATCTGACCGAAGAGCCCGCTACGTGAGCCTCGACAAAAACGCATCATTGACACCCCTCACCGGCCTCGCGACGCTCGAAGCGCGTCTCGCCGAAGACCTGTCCCTGCTCGAATTGCCCGCGCGCGAATGGGTGCCCGGCAAAACGCACAATGGCCGCGAAGTGCTGGACGTGGCGGTGATCGGCGGCGGCATGGCGGGGCTGGCTGCGTCTGCCGCGCTCAAGCTGCTGGGTGTGCGGGCGATTATCTTTGATCGCTCGCCGCAGGGGCTGGAAGGCCCATGGGCCACGACCGCCCGCATGGAAACGCTACGCTCACCGAAGCAATTGACCGGTCCCGCTTTAGGATTGCCCGCGCTGACGTTTCGCGCGTGGTTCGAGGCTCAATTCGGCACCGATGCATGGCAAGCGCTCGACAAGATCGATCGCCTGCAGTGGATGCAATATCTGATCTGGTATCGCCGCGTGCTCGCACTCGATGTCCGCAACGGCCACACGATTGAAGCCGTGACACCGCGTGCCGATGGCATCGTCGTATTGAGCGTGCGAACGCACGATCGTCGCTTCGATGTCTATGCGCGACGCGTCGTGCTCGCTACCGGGCGTGACGGATTGGGCGGCCCTGCATTGCCAGGGTTTGTTGAAGGATTGCCGCGTAATCGCTGGGCGCATTCATCGGATACTACTGATTACTCCATGCTCTCGGGTAAGCGCGTGGCCGTGGTCGGCGGCGGTTCGTCGGCCATGGACAGCGCCGCCACGGCGCTCGAAGCGGGCGCGGCCAGCGTTGACTTGTTGATAAGACGAGCCGATCTTCCACGCGTAAACAAAGGTAAGGGAGCGGGCAATCCGGGCCTGACGCACGGTCACCAAACGTTGCCCGATGAATGGAAATGGAAGATCCGCCACTACATCAATACGGTACAAGTCCCCCCACCGCGTGGCAGTACGCTGCGGGTATCTCGTCATCCAAACGCGCGCTTCAACCTTGGATGCCCGGTGCTATCGGTTGAAAGCACGGAGAATGGTCTTTCGATTCTCACCCCCAAAGGCACCTTCGCAGCCGACTTCCTCGTGGTCTCCACGGGCTTCAAGGTCGACTGGTCCGCGCGCCCGGAATTCGCTTCGTTTGCACCGTATATCCGCACGTGGGCCGACCGCTATACGCCGCCTCCCGGCGATGAAGACTCCGAGCTGTCCGACTCGCCCGATGTCGGACCCGCGTTTGAATTCCTCGAGAAGTCCCCCGGCGATTGCCCCGGTTTATCGCGTATCCATTGCTTCTGTTATCCCGCGTCGCTCTCGCAGGGCGCCGTCTCCGGCGACATCCCTGCGATCAGCACCGGCGCTAAACGGCTTGCCCAAGGCTTATCAAGCTTGCTGTATAGCGAAGACGTTGAGCAGCATTACGCGGCGCTGGAAGCGTACGCCGAACCCGAACTCTACGGCGATGAATGGCAACCAGCCGAAGCGCCGCCACAGTATGCGGAGGACCAATGAGCGGCTGGCTCATTCGCCGAATCGCGCAAGCAGCGTTTGTCGTGCTGCTGATGACGCTGATCGTGTTCATCGGCCTGCATGCGATCGGCAATCCGATTGATATCCTCATTGGGCAGGACGTCGATCAGGTCGACCGGGCGCGCATCATCGCTCAACTCGGCCTCGATCAGCCGCTCTGGAAACAGTATCTGGCCTTCCTCGCGGGTGCCATGCATGGTGATCTCGGCAACAGTTTTGTTTATAACGAACCCGCGATCCGCCTGATCCTGCAACGCCTCCCCGCGACCTTGGAACTGGCTGTTTCGGCGCTGCTGCTGGCGCTGGTAATCGGTATTCCGCTTGGGCTTTTCGCTGGGCTGCATCCGCGCAATCCGCTTTCGAAGATGTTGATGACGGGCAGTATTGTCGGCTTCTCCCTGCCTACGTTCTGGGTCGGCCTGATGCTCATCATGTTGTTCAGCGTGAAGCTCGGCTGGCTGCCCGCCAGCGGACGCGGCGCGACTGCGAGCCTGTTCGGTGTCCAGTGGTCGTGGCTCACGCTCGACGGCTTGCGCCACCTGATCCTGCCCGCGCTGAACCTGTCGCTCTTCAAGGTGTCGCTTGTCTTGCGCCTCACGAGCGCGGGCGTGCGTGAAGTCATGCCGATGGAACACGTGCGTTTTGCCCGCGCCAAGGGTCTGTCGCCCACGCGCGTGGTGCTCGTTCATATCCTGCGCAATACGCTGATTCCGCTGGTTACTGTGATCGGCCTTGAGTTCGGTTCGACAATCGCATTCGCGGTTGTGACCGAGACCGTGTTCTCGTGGCCGGGCGCGGGCAAACTGATACTCGACAGCATCAACGCGCTCGATCGCCCAGTGATCCTGTCGTACCTGATCGTGGTCGTCTGCATGTTCGTCTCGCTGAACCTGTTCGTCGATATCCTCTACAAGTTCCTCGATCCGCGCGTGCGGCTGGAGGGTGCGCGATGAGCACGACTCCTCTGGTTCCCGAGACCGAAAAGCCCGCACGCGGCACGCTCAAACGCCGTCAGTCGCCGTGGCGTCAGCTTGTCTCTGACTTTGGGCGTTCTCCTGCGGCGATGGCCGCATTGATCGTCGCGATACTGCTGGTGCTAGCGGCCATTTTTGCGCCACTCATCACGCCGCAAAATCCCTACGACCTGCTGCAGCTCGACGTACTCGATGCCCGCCTTCCCCCCGGTTCAATGAACGGTGCCGGCACGCATGCGTACTGGCTTGGCACCGACGGCCAGGGCCGCGATCTGTATTCAGCGATGCTCTACGGCCTGCGCCTGAGCTTATCCGTGGGTCTCGGCTCGGCGGTGATCGCGGGCGTGGTCGGCACCGTGTTCGGCCTGGTCGCGGCTTATGCCGGCGGCAAGGTCGACAGCCTCATCATGCGGCTCGTAGACTTGCTGCTCGCGTTCCCGTCCATCCTCGTCGCGATGATGCTGCTTGCGTTCCTGGGGAAGAGCGTGACGAACGTCGTGCTCACGCTGGTGCTGATCGAGTGGGCGTATTACGCACGTACCGCGCGAGCGCAAGCGTTGGTCGAAGCCCGGCGCGAATATGTTGAAGCCGCGCGCAGTCTCGCGATCCCCAACTGGCGCATCGTGCTCGTTCACATCCTGCCGAACTGCCTGCCGCCGCTTATCGTTGTCGGCACGCTGCAAGTCGCGCGCGCGATCACGCTGGAAGCAACGCTGTCGTTCCTGGGCCTCGGCGTACCGATCACCGAACCTTCTCTCGGGCTGCTCATTGCCAACGGCTACCAGACCATGCTCTCGGGCGAATACTGGACCAGCGTCTATCCGGGTCTCGCGCTGCTGGCCATGCTGGTATCGATCAACATGGTTGGCGACCGCCTGCGCGAACTGCTCAATCCGAGGTTCGTGAAATGAGCGACGCTGCTTTTCATGATTTTCATACCGCGGACAACACGCTCGAAGTCCGCCACCTGCGAACGCGCTTCTTCACGCGCGAAGGTGAACTGCCCGCTGTCGAGGACGTCTCGCTCACGCTCGCGCGCGGTCGCGTGCTGGGTCTGGTCGGCGAATCGGGATCGGGGAAATCGGTGACAGGCTTCTCGATCATGGGACTCATCGATGCCCCCGGCCGCGTGGTCGGTGGTGAAATATTGTTCAAGGGCAAGAACCTTGTTGGCTTGCCCGAAGCAGAAATGCGGCGCCTGCGCGGCAGCCGTATCGCGATGGTGTTCCAGGACCCCATGTCCACGCTCAATCCGGTGCAACGCGTAGACGCGCAGATGATCGAAGCGGTACGCGCGCATCGCAACGTGAGCCGCAGCGCCGCGCGCGAACAGGCGAGCGAAGCGCTGGCGGCCATGGGTATTGCCAGTCCCGACGAACGGCTGCGCTCGTATCCGCATCAGCTGTCGGGCGGTATGCGCCAGCGTGTGGCGATAGCGATTGCGATGCTGCACAAGCCGGACTTGATCATCGCCGATGAACCCACTACCGCGCTCGATGTCACCATCCAGGCGCAGATTCTGTCCGAGGTGCAGACGCTCGTGCGCACGCAAGGCACGTCGCTGATCTGGATCACGCACGACCTGTCTGTGGTGGCGGGTCTCGCCGATGACATCGCCGTGATGTATGCAGGGCGCATCGTTGAACAGGGCACTGTGGATGCGGTGCTCGACCGTCCGCAGCATCCGTACACGGCGGGTCTGATCGACAGCTTGCCGAGCCTCAACACGCGCGGGAAAAGGCTCAAGCAGATTGCAGGCATCACACCCGACCTGCGCTCATTGCCACCGGGCTGTGCGTTCGCTGCGCGCTGCACGCGGGCCACGGCGGCCTGCTCGACGCCTCCAATGCTTGGACCCTCGCCGGCCGCGCAAGCGTCCGAGCATGGCACGCATCTCGTGCGATGTTTTCATCCCGGCAGGCAAACCGATGTCCGCGCGGAGACAACCGCATGAGCGAGATCCATACACGCGCGCTGATTGAACTACGCGGGGTCAGCCAGCGCTTCGGCGAACGCGACCAGAACGCCGCGACACGCTGGCTGCGCGAGCGCAATGTGCTCGCGGCGCAACCGGTCACGCGGGCAGTCGAACATGTCGATCTCGCGATTGCGCCGGGCGAAGTGGTCGGGCTGGTCGGCGAATCCGGCTGCGGAAAGTCAACGCTCGGCCGCATTGTTTCGGGTCTCATCGCGCCGACTGAAGGCGACGTCCTGGTCGATGGACAAGACCGCGCGACCATGTCCCCAGCTTCGCTGCGTGCCGCTCGCCTGGCGATCCAGATGATCTTCCAGGACCCGTATTCGAGCCTGAATCCGCGACGGCGTATTCGCGATATCGTCGGGGAAGCGCCGCTTATTCACGGCATGGTCGAGCGCAGCGATCTCGACGCCTACGTGGCCGCGCAGTTGAAACGCGCGGGCCTCGATCCGTCGCTTGCCGACCGTTATCCGCACGAGTTCAGCGGCGGTCAGCGGCAGCGAATCGGGATTGCGAGAGCGCTCGCGGTCAACCCGTCCATGCTGGTCTGCGATGAAGCGGTCGCCGCCCTGGATGTATCGATACAAGCGCAGATCCTGAATCTCTTCATGGACCTGCGCGAGCAACTCAATCTTACGTACCTGTTCATCAGTCACGACCTGGGCGTGGTCGAGCAATTGTCGGATCGCGTGGTGATCATGTATCTCGGGCGGGTGGTCGAGAGCGCGCCCGTTGAAGAAATATTCCGGCATCCGAATCATCCTTACACGCAGACCCTCCTAGCCGAGATTCCGCGTATTGATGCACGCAAGAAGCATTTCACCGCCATTCGCGGCGAGATGCCAAGCCCGCTTGCGCCGCCGTCGGGTTGCCATTTTCATCCGCGCTGTCCGCACGCCATGCCGCGCTGCAAGACCGAAGTGCCGCGATTGCGCGGCATCGCTATCGAGCATGTCAGCGCGTGTCATCTGAACGACGCTCACTGAATTTCAATCCAGAACACACACATAAAAAGGAATTGCATCGTGAAACGCCTGGTCCTTTCCACGCTGACCGCCACGCTCGCCACTGCGGCGCTGTTCAGTTCGGGCGCGTCGGCACAGACGCTTAACATTGCGTTCGCCGATCCGCTCTCGTCGCTTGATCCGCAGTTGAACAACTACGCGGGCGACCGTTCCGTCGACTTGCACTTCTGGGACCTGCTGGTCGAGAATCACAACAACGTGCTCGCGCCCGGCCTTGCGACGAGCTGGAAGTCGACCGGTAACGACACGTGGGAATTCAAGCTGCGCCAAGACGTCAAGTGGCAGGACGGCACGCCCTTCACCGCTGACGACGTGATCTATTCGTATCAGCGCGCCCGCAACGTGCCAGGGACCATCGCGACGTTCGCGGGGTATCTGCGCACGATCGCGTCCGTCACTGCGCCTGATCCTTACACACTGATCATCAAGACCAGTTCGCCGACGCCGGACCTGCCGCTGAACCTGACGTCCGTTCATATTGTCAGCAAACATATAGGCGAGAAGTCGACGACGGAAGACTACAACTCCGGACGCGCGATGGTCGGCTCAGGGCCGTACAAGTTTGTGTCATATACGCCGGGCGACCGCGTGGTGATGACGCGCAACGACGCTTACTGGGGCGCCAAGCCGATCTGGGACAAAGTGAACTATCGCTACGTGAGCAACGCGGCGGCACGCACGGCGGCGCTGCTGTCGGGCGACGTGGATATGATCGACAAGGTCTCCGTTTCTGACCTTCCGCGCCTCAAGCAGTCGCCGAAGGTATCCGTCTTCGCGTATCCCGGCCTGCGTGTGCTGATCCTTCAGCCCAGTTTCCGTGAAGGCCCGAGCCCATACATTACCGACAACGCCGGCAAGCCGTTGGCCAAGAACCCGCTGCTCGACGTGCGTGTGCGCCGCGCGTTGTCGCTCGCGATCAATCGACCCGCTATCACTGATCGCATCCTGCAAGGCGCGGCGACGGTCGCGAACCAATGGATGCCGGCCAAGACCTTCGGTTATAACCCGGACGTGAAGGACATTCCGAACGACCCGGTCCAGGCAAAGAAACTGCTGGCCGAAGCGGGCTTTCCGGACGGTTTCCAATTAACGCTCAGCGTGCCTAACGATCGTTATCCGCAAGCGCCTGAAACGGCGCAGGCTGTGGCGCAATTCTGGACGCGCATTGGCGTGAAGACGAAGGTCGAGGTAATGCCGTGGGCCAGTTACGCAAGCCGCGCGAACAAGAACGAGTTTGCGGTGAGCATGATTGCGTGGGGCAACGGTACGGGCGAAGCAAGCTATGCGCTCGTCAACATTCTTGGCACTGTTGATGCGAAGAAGGGAATTGGTGCGTCGAACTGGGGCCGTTATAGCAGCCCGGCCGTCGACCACGCGCTCGACGCAGCCACGGCCGAGTTCGATACCGCTAAACGTGAAGCCATCCTGCGGCAGTCGGTGAAGGTCGTAAGCGACGATGTCGGCATCATTCCGCTCTTTCACTACGAGAACGTCTGGGCCGCGAAGAAAGGCCTGAAGGTCACGCCGGCGGTCAGCGACCGCACGACCGCGATGATGGTTACGCGCAGCGGCAGTTGAGGCCATCATGATCGACATCACGGCTACACCGGGCGATGATCTGATCGACGTGGCGCGGCGCATCACAGTGACCGGTGCGCGCGCTGGCGCATTGCTCACCCTTCGTACGCAGACGGTGCGCGGCGCAGGCACGGTCTGGACCAGTCGCGCGATTTTTCGTGCCAATGACCACGGCGTCATCGACTTGTCCCGCGACGCGCCGGTCGAAGGCGACTACAGCGGTGTATCGGCGATGGGACTTATATGGTCGCAAGTTCCCGTTGAAGTGGGCAAACGCGAAGTGTTTCCCGCCGACGTCTCCAAGGCGTTGTCGACCTGCATCGAAGTCATTGGTGAAGACGGACAGGTGCTGAGCGCCACGCTGCTGAACCAGCGGCTGATGGCACCCGGCGTGCAACGACGCGAGGTGCGCGTTGACGGCTGTGTCGGCACGTTGTTCCTGCCCGCGTCACCCGGACCGCACCCCGTCGTGCTGGTGCTGAACGGATCGGGCGGCGGCATCAATGAACCGCGCGGAGCGCTTTACGCATCGCGTGGATATGCCGCCCTCGCGCTCGGTTACTTCAAGACGCCGGGGCTGTCCGATTACATCTCCAATACGCCGCTCGAATACTTTCGCCGCGCGCTCGACTGGATCGCACGCGAGTTGCAACCAGCGTTCGGCTTCATTGCCGTGAGCGGGCAATCGCGCGGCGGCGAACTCGCGCTGCTGCTCGGCGCCACGAACCCGGATCGCATCAAGGCGGTGATCGGTTATGTGCCCGGCGCGGTCGTTCACAGCGCGCAGAATGCCGCCGATCCGGCGACAGGTCGCGAAGGTCCGACCTGGCTGCTCGACGGCAAGCCGCTTCCGCACTTGTGGGAAAACAACCGCACGGCTAGCTGGAAACCCTTCGACGATGGCCCGCCGCCGCATCGTCACGAACGCGCAATTCGAACCGCGTTGCTCGATAAGGACGCTGTGGAGCGGGCGCGGATTCACGTCGAGAATACGGATGGGCCGGTGCTGCTGCTCTCCGCTACCGACGACGGTTCATGGCCCTCCTCCGACTACTCACGCATGGTCGTGGAGCGGCTTGAACGGGAGAAGCACGCGTATCCGGTGCGCCATCTCGACTTCGATAACGCCGGCCACGCGATCGTTTTCCCGTACGTACCGACCACGCAACTCGTGTATGCGCATCCCGTTTCAGGGCGCATCAGCACGGGCGGCGGCGAACCCTCAGCGAACGCGCGCGCGGATGAATCATCGTGGCGCGAAGTGCTGGATTTTCTCGATGCGGCCGTCCATTACCGTGCATCAAAAACTGCGGGCAACTCTTTCAGGCAGGAGCATTCATGACAGACAGCTACGATCTCAGCACCGATATTGTCGACCGGATTGCGGGCCTTACGTCCGGTTCGCCGGCCTACGCGACCCGGCATAAACGCGATAAGGTCGCCGTCGCGACCCAGCGCAGCTACGAAGCGTTGTTCGATCCGGCGCTGCCGGATTTGTCGTTGACCGACCGTTTGCTAGTGGCCTTGTATGCATGCACGTTATCGAAAGCCCCTGCGTTAGCGACTCATTATGCGGAACGGCTTGCTTCAATCAATGCGGACCGTGCCGTGATCGACCAGATCGCGCAAGGCTCGATCGACGCTCAGGAACCTCGCTTGCGCGCAATGCTTGCCTTCACGCGCACGCTGATCGAGGCGCCCATAGACGGCGATAAAGCTGCGCTCGAACGTCTGCCCGCCGCCGGCATTCCGACGCCGGCTGTGGTCGCGCTCGCACAGTTGATCGCCTTTCTTTCTTATCAGATTCGCCTGACGGCCGGCTTGCGCGCGCTGCAGGTCTTGAATGCAACGGAGGCAGCATGAGCCGGGTAATTGAAGCGCATGGCTTCACGAATCGCGTACTGGGATGGGATGCGTGGCTTGACGTGGTGGAACTCGCGAATGCCTCTCCCGAGCAGATCACCGTGCTCGAAGAGAGCCATCCGAAGGCGAAGGAGTCCGACTACTACCTGTTCCTCGTGCATCAGCCGGAAATCCTGCGGCAGCGTTCGGCGGCCTTCAACGCGATCATGTATGCACCGGGTGGCTTGCCGCGCGCAGAGCGGGAACTGGCATCGACGGTTGTTTCGCGAGTCAACGGCTGCGTGTATTGCGCGTCCGTGCATGCGCAGCGTTTCGAGCAACTGGCGAAACGCGATGACGTGATCGAACAGGTTTTCAACGATCCCGCTACGGCAGGAACGTCGCCACGCGAGAAGGCGATCGTACAGGCGTCTAT
The DNA here is from genome assembly GCF_011493005.1 of Caballeronia sp. SBC1. Taxonomy (NCBI): domain Bacteria; kingdom Pseudomonadati; phylum Pseudomonadota; class Betaproteobacteria; order Burkholderiales; family Burkholderiaceae; genus Caballeronia; species Caballeronia sp. SBC1. The sequence goes on along the minus strand of NZ_CP049157.1, from coordinate 1,488,460 downwards.
CGACCTCACGCTGACACCGGGCCAGGTTGAACCGGCACGGTTGCGGGCGCTGCGCGATGTGGGATTGCGTGATGATGAAATCCTCGACCTGATTCACTCCATTGCCATCTTCGCGTGGGCCAACCGCCTGATGCTCAATCTCGGCGAACCGGTTGGGTGATCGGGCAAGCTTGCGGCGAAGAATAATCCTCGTCAGGGCGCCGGCTCTGTCCGGCGTCTCGCCCTTTCGTTTGAACACCTGCCGCCCGGCAGCGCCAGGCATTTCTAGCTCGACTTCCTACTTCCCCTATAAACTCTGTACCAGGTCAGGTTTGCTCCGGCTGAGCCTTGCCTGACCACGGCTTGATGTCATTCCTAAAAGTGTGAGGCTTTTCCCTCGGGGTCTCATGAAACAACATCGCCCGCATCCTCTGCGTTTTCCGCACGACCACTCTCATGTGGCCTGGCGCGATCTTTCGTTGACGTCGGCACCGTTCGCGCTGTTTTTCATCGTCATGATCGGGCTGATCGTGTGGCTGGCGGACCCGGCTCCCCCAAGAACCATCACGATCAGCGCAGGGCCTCAAGACAGTGCGCTTCTGCATACCGCCGACGAGTACAAGAAGATCCTGGCGCGCAATGGCGTCACTCTCAAAGTGCTTGAATCCGATGGTTCGGTGCAGAACCTGCAACGATTGATGGACCCCAAGAGCCATGTCGATCTTGCGCTGGTTCAAGGGGGCGTGTCGGATGCGGCGGCGAGGTCATCGCTCATGTCGCTTGGGAGCGTCTTTTACGTCCCCATCGTGGTGTTTTATCGAGGCAAGGGGCTGATGCAGTTGTCGGACCTGGAGGGCAAGAAGATTGCAATTGGCCGCGAGGGCAGCGGCACCCGCAGGCTGTCACTCAGTCTGCTCGAGGCCAACGGCATCACGCCGGGCGGCGACACCGAACTTGTGCCGCTGGACGGCATGGACGCTGCAAAACAGCTGGTCGCGGGAAATGTTGATGCGGCGCTCCTCAATGGTGACTCGACCACGCGCGAGTTGATGCTGAGGCTGCTGGGTATCCCGGGCATTTCCGTGATGGATTTCGCAGAAGCAAGCGCTTATACGCGGCTCTTTCCGTATCTGGACGAAATCGACCTGCCACCGGGCGTGCTGGATCTCCGGCGAAAAATACCGCCGCAGACCTTGCATATGATCGGCCCGACCGTCGAGATCCTCGCGCGGCAGAACTTGCATCCGGCCATATCGGATCTGGTCATTGAAGCTGCCCAGGAAGTCCACGGCAAGCCAGGGCTGCTGCAAAACGCCGGGCAATTCCCCAGTCCAATCGCCCGCGAATACCCCATCAGCGAAGAGGCTACGCGCTACTACAAGTCGGGGAAGAGTTTCCTCTATCGCGTGCTGCCCTTCTGGCTCGCCAGTATTGCAGACCGGATACTTGTACTGTTGCTGCCCGTCGCCGTGCTGCTGATCCCGGCGTTACGGTTGATTCCAGCGTTGTATGCGTGGCGCGTGAGATCGCGGATATATCGGTATTACGGCGCGCTGATCGCAATAGAACGCAGCGCGCTGAGCAGTTCGACGGAGGAAGAGCGAACGGCGCTCGTAGCGGAGCTCGATCAAATCGAGGAGTCCCTCAATACCCTGCGGATGCCGCTCGCGCATGCCGATGCCTTTTATGTACTTCGCGAACACGTTGGGTTCGTGCGTGCGCACCTGAGCGAAGCGTCGCGGCAGAAGGTGCACGGGTAGGGTTTGGGCTTAGGTCGGAGAACAGGCGTCACACCTGGCCGCACCCTGGCCGCGCTTTCGCCGCGCCCTAATACACAATTTCGGATTTAGAAATAGCGAATCGATATTGGCGCGAGTGACCCACGCCTGCCAATAATCCGATCGTGGAATTCCACGCATTGCGGTATGCGCAATCAATCAGGACTGCTGCTGCAACGCCAGAATCCGGCGAAGTTCCACGGGCCGTACAAACACCTTAAGTCTTCATACCGGTGGACGTAGCGAGTACCGTCCGGACTCGCACGCACCTGCGTCATAACAATTTTGGGGCGACGATGAGCGATACACCCACCACCACTCCTGCTTACAACGCCGAACGCCGGCCCGACCGGTCCAGCAGCGGCCCCTTTAAAACCGAAGACTGGTGGGCCGTCTGGATCGGCCTGGCAATCATCGTGATCGCATACCTGCTGTTCGCGTCGGGTACGAGCATCAAGTGGCTGGCAGTCGCGCCCGCCAAGTGGTCGAGCAGTGCTCAGGCAGCAACGGACCTGGGACGTCACCTCCCGAACTACATCGCACTCTTTATTGTCTTCGCCATTCTGTTCGGCGTCGCGGTTGCGGCGCTCGGGCAACGGGTCGCACAGTTCGTGCCCGGTTTTCTCGTCGTGTTCGTGGTGTCGACGCTGATTTTCATCGCCGGCGCCTGGACCAGTTCGTCGACGTACAACCTCGAACCGCCGCTCATCGCACTCGCGCTCGGCCTCATTGTCTCGAACCTGACACGGCTTCCGGCATGGCTCGTGCCTGCGTTGCGCGTCGAGTTCTATATCAAGGTCGGTATCGTGCTGCTCGGCGCTACGCTGCCCTTCACGCTGCTCGTGTGGGCCGGTCCCGTCGCAGTCGGGCAAGCGACCGTCGTTTCGCTGGTCACCTTCTTCGTCATCTTTCTGGTCAGCCGCGCGCTCGGACTGGACAAGCGTTTTGCGGCCGTGCTCGGCGTCGGCGGCGCGGTGTGCGGCGTATCGGCGGCTATCGCCATAGCCGGGGCAGTGCGGGCGAAGCGCGAACAAGCGTCCGTCGCAATCACGCTGGTCGTGGTCTGGGCAATCGTGATGGTTTTCGCGCTGCCGTTCGTGTCCCGTGCGTTCGGCTTGCCGACCGGCGTGGCTGGTGCGTGGATCGGAACATCGGAATTCGCGGATGCCGCGGGTATTGCCGCCGCGCAAGCATACGGCGATCTGGCGAAGCATGCGGGCAGCGCAATAGCCGGTGCGCCCGAAGCGTCCCTGCAAGCCTTCACGCTTATGAAGGTCGTAGGGCGTGATATCTGGATCGGCATCTGGGCATTCGTGCTCGCGATTGTCGCCACCACGCGCTGGGATCGCGACGAACCCGGCGCCGTCAAAACGCAGACGACCGTGCGCGAAATCTGGACGCGCTTTCCGAAGTTCGTGATCGGCTTCCTGATTGCGTCCGCGCTGGTTACGTGGATCGGCAGCCATTACACGCTGGCTGAATACCGGAGCGTTGTGACGCCCGCTTTCGTCGCGCCGATCACCGCACTGCGCACTTGGGCGTTCACCTTCTGTTTCCTGAGCATCGGCCTGACCACGCGGCTCGGCAGCCTGTCCGCGACGGGTGCGAAGCCTTTCATCGCGTTCACGGCGGGCGTTGCCGTGAATGTGGTGATCGGCTATCTGCTGTCGGTGCATGTGTTCGGGGCATATTGGGCCTCGCTCGGACAATGAAAATGCGCGATGCCGCCAAGCGTGATGACAAGTTGGCATCCAGGGTCGTCCGCGTCTGCGCTGTTTGCCGGCATTGCGAACACGACCGTCATGCGCTGGAAGCGACGATTCCCGGGCTGACTTCGTTCAGCTCGGGATTTGGTGCAAGTGTGGGAGAAACGCGCCTTTGCCTGCTCCACGATCAGTTGATATCGCCAGGCGATTCGTGCAGCGAGTTCGAAGCCTTGCTTGAGATTTATGACACCACGACGACTCGTTAAAATGGGTCTATGCGGTCACGCCAGTGCGCCGCGTGACGATCGACGGATAGCGCAGACACCACCTGCCGCATTCGCCGCACCTCGATAAGCCTGCTCCAAGCCGCTACATCGAAAGGCGGCTGGCGCGTACGGACAGGCAGTTGCACCGCAACCGCTAAGCCGTTGCGAAAGCAATATCCGATGGGCTGCCAACCGCCACATAGGTTCCCGTAAATCGAAGCTTGCCACTGGTCGCATCGACGGCAAAAATCGCGATTTGATCGCTGCGTTGATTCAGTGAATACAGGAACCGGCCCGACGGATCAAACTTGATTACTCGAGGATAGTCGCCACCGGTCGGGGTTTCACCAATGCGCGTCAGACGACCGTCTATGCCCACGCGAAACTGCACGATGGTGTCGTGAAGACGGTTCGCCACATAGATAAAGCGGCCGTCATGCGAGAGCAAGAGTTCCGATGCGAAGCTCGTGCCCTGGTAGGCGGCTGGCAGCGTTGAGACGGATTGCAATTGCGTCAGCACGCCGCGTGCGCTGTCGTATGCGTAGCAGACCAGGGTCGACGCTTCCTCGGTGACTTCGTACATATACCGGCCGCTCGGATGAAACACCACATGCCGCGGCCCCGCGCCTGCCGAAGCTGCGACAAACGGCGGGTCGTTCGGCGACAGCGTGCCAGTGGTCTCATCGAACTTCCAGATATACGTGCGATCGACGCCGAGGTCAGTCGAAATCACAAATCGCCCATCCGGCGAAGACACGATCGTGTGTGCATGCGAACCATCGTGATCGCTAATCGCGAAGCTTCCAGGGACGCCTTCTGCCGCGTGTTGCGCACCTGCCGGCGCCTGTGGCCGTTGCACGGAACAGGCGTCACCCAGCACGCCGTCGCTCGCCACCGGAAAAACCGCGATGCTTCCGCTGTTGTAGTTCGCGACCAGCAGGAAGCGGCCGTTCGGATGCAGACTCAGATAGACCGGTCCAGCACCTTGCGAATCGACCGTGTTGATCAGATGCAACGAACCCGTGCCGTGTTCGATTGCATACGCGCTAATCGATCCGTTTGTGGTGCCGTTGTAGTTCTTTACCTCGCTTACGGCAAACAGGAAACGCTGTTGCCGGTCGACGACGAGGCAGCTCGGATTCTCGATGCCACGCACCGGTTCGAGCGCGTCAAGCTTGCCGGTGTGAGGGTCGACCTGGAAGCGATGAATGCCAAGACCGTTCGGCGTGTAGGTACCGACATAGGCGAATAGCGGCTCGCCCGTTCCCGCTGTAGTTACGTTGCTTGTACGCCCGCTCGCCGCCTGAGCGCTGCGAGTTACTGCGAGCGAACTTATGGCCGACATGGCTGCCAGCGCGCTCACGCTTTTCAGCCAGACACGCCGCGACTGCGATAAACGAACTTCGAGGTTTCGAACTTTGCTCACTGTTTGCCTCCTGGATGATGACTGACAGCCCCCAAGTGAATATGAGCGCCGCGACCGAGATGACCGTCTCGCATACGGTTTAAGTCTTGAAAGTTTGATCCACGGAGTCAGTGCTTTCCGCCAGAGCGCCGTTCCGGATGTGCGCTGCGCGCACCAGTGCTTTTTGACTTGCACGATGCCGGCAGTCAGTCCGCCAAGGAATTTGCAGGCGTCTCCTGTGTTTCATTCCTTAATTGTGGAATATATGTTTTAATTGAGGACGATTCTAGCATGCGATGTCCCGGCGTCAACTGGATAAAACCACTCGACATCAGAGGGGGAGTTATGGCGCGCACGGCCTATTTTAATTAGCATACCGATTCAATTACGTCGCGCACCATCTTTGCGATTTAGACTCACGACTCCAGGATCTATTTCAGCCAGCGCTTTCACGGCGAGCGTTTCCGTTAATGTGGTGTTGGGCTATCTGCTGTCCGTGCATGTGTTCGAGGAAATTTTGCCCCCTTGGTCTATGAAGATGCGCGGTGTCGCCAAGCTTGATGGCGCTGGTGCTTCCCACACCGTCTGCGCCGTTTGCAGGCATCGCGAACACGATCGCCATGCACTGGACGTAGCGATCCCCGGGCTGACTTCATTCAGCCCGGGATTCGAAACGGGTGTGAGAAAGACGCGTCCTTGTCGACGCCACGGTCGTGCAGCGGCTTCGAAGCCGTGGTTGAGGGCCGCGCTTGAGGGCTATAAAGCCGTCACACCCCGCTAAAATACATCTATGCCGTCACGCCTGTGCAAAACGTGACGATCGACGCATTGCACGGCCCCTGCCTCCCGCATTCGACGCGCCCAGATAAGCCTCCGTCAGCACGTCGAGTTGCTCAAGTTCAGCCGATGTTCCCTGCGCCACGACGCGCCCGCCTTCGAGCACATATCCGTACGTTGCGTATCGCAGGGCCGTAGCCGCATTCTGTTCGGCCAGCAGAAAGCTCACCCCGTCCTCACGATTGAGCCTCCCGACGGTCTCGAAGATCTCTTCCACTATCTGCGGCGCAAGTCCCATTGAAGGCTCATCCAGCAGGATCACCGATGGCCGCGCCATCAACGCGCGGCCGATCGCGACCATTTGCTGCTCGCCGCCCGAAGTTAGCCCGGCGAGCGACTTGCGACGCTCCTTCAAACGCGGAAAAATCTCATAGATACGTTCAAGGCCCGCCTCTATTTCACGCGCCGACGCGCGACGGACATACGCACCGATTCGCAAGTTCTCCTCTACCGACAAATGCGCGAAACAACGCCGCCCTTCCAGCACTTGAACAAGGCCGGCCTCCGCGAGCGTCCATGGGTTCGCACGCGTCACGTCCCGGCCTCGATACACAATTCTCCCCGCCGTCAACTCGCCTCGCTCGGCGCCGAGCAGCGCTGAAATAGCCTTGAGCGTAGTGGTCTTGCCCGCGCCGTTGCCGCCAAGCAGCGCGACAACGGCTCCCTCCTGCACGCTCAGCGACACCCCGCGCAACGCCGAAATGAGTCCGCCATAACTGACGGCGATGCCGTCCACATCGAGAACCGCGCCTTCGGCCATTGCTACAGATCCTTGCTGCAGTCGCGCGGCGTGATGCCCTTCTCTTTCGCATACGCGTTCGCGGATTTTTCGATAACAGGACGCAGCAGCGCGCGATCCGCCTGCACCCAGTCGCTGATCACCTTCCATTGCTGGCCGTCCCATTGCTGGAATCGCACGGCGCCGCCGCCTTCGTGATCGGAGCATGACAGCTTGAGCGGTTGTACCAGTCCGAGTGCACCCAACTGCTTCAGGCGGGCGTTGTCGAGATCGAGGTGTTCGAAACCCCAGCGCACCTGTTCGCCGGTCAGCGGCTTATTGCCATATTTCGCCTGAGCAACGCGCAAAGCTTCGACATTAAGAATGCCGTTCACGACACCCAGGTTGTAATACACCGTCCCGAAGCGCGCTGGGTCACTAAGGTTGCCCTTGCCCGGCTTGATCACGTATTGATCGATATCCTGAAGCACCGGATAGTTCGTCCCCGACGGATGCGTGGTGATCGAGATGAAACCCTTCGCGGCGTCGCCCGCAGGACGCACGTCTTCTTCCGAGTTACTCCAGATGTTGCCAATGATGTGATCGGCCGGGAAGCCCACCTTCTGCGCCGACTTGAGTGCTACCGGATTCATTACGCCCCAGCCACGCAGGATGACCCAGTCGGGATTGATCCGGTGAATGTTCAGCCACTGCGAACCCTGTTCGTTACCCGGATGCGGCACCTCGATCTGCGTCAACTCAAAACCATACTTCTTGGCTAGGATGTCGAGTACGGGAATGGTCTCGCGGCCATAGGGCGAACCGTGATAAAGCACCACGATCTTCTTGCCCTTCAAACCCTGCAATCCACCTGACTGCGTCCCGATGTAGTTGATGATCGCGGAGACTTCGCTATACGGGTTCAGTTGCAGCGGAAACACGTAAGGGAATACGGCGCCATCGGTGGAGTCCGTGCGACCGTGATTGATCGTGATGAGCGGGAGCTTGTCCGCCGTCGACCGGTCGATGGTCGCATACGCAATGCCGACCGAAAGCGGATTGGTGGCGGCCGCCGGTGCGCCGTTAAGGCCTGCCTTCAGGCGCTCGTAGCATTCCACGCCCTTCTCCACCACATATTCTGTCTCGCATTCGCTCCACGTCAGCTTGACGCCGTTCACACCGCCGTCACGAGTATTAATGAGCCGCATATAGTCGATAAAACCGCCAAAGAAACCGGTGCCGCCCGCCGCGTACGGTCCCACTCTGTAGCTCTGCAAAGGGAAATACTCTTCGCCCCCTGCGTAGGCAGTTGAAGGGGTCGCAAGAGCGCCGGCCGTGAGCACGAGCGATATGCCGGCAATGCCAGCCACGCGCGACCAGCTCGCGCGGAATAAACGGGATAGGGAAAGATTCATGCTGAATGGGTCCGTGTCTGCCTGGGTTGAGATGAAAGATAAGAGTGTTTTTGCGCAAACATTCAGGCCCGCAGCGGCCAGTTCCTGAGACGCTGCCGCGCGATCTGCGCGAGCCGCGCAAGCCCATCCGGCTCCTTGATAAGGAACACGATGATCAGCGTGCCAAAGAGGATCTTCTGAAGGTTCTGAAGTTGCCCGACATCCACGCCAATGGCGGCGAGCACGCCAGCAGCGTGGGACAGCGCAATGGGCAACAGGACGATGAAAGCGGCGCCGTAGAAGTTGCCTGCAATGCTGCCCATGCCGCCGATGATGATGATGAACAACACCTCGAACGAAAGGTTCAAGTCGAAACCGTGCGGCTCGACCGTGCCGAGGTAAGCGAACGCCCAGAGCGCTCCTGCAATGCCCACGACAAACGAACTGACGGCGAACGCCAGCAGTTTTGTACGGCCAATCGGAATGCCGATGACCGCCGCTGCCGTGTCCATGTCGCGCACCGCCATCCAGCGTCGGCCGAGTTCGCTGCGCACGAGGCTAGCGGCCACCACGAACAACACGACGACTACGCCAAGCACAAACTGGTAACGCGAAACCGGCGTCGCAATGGACCAGCCGAAGATCGACAGCCGGGGGGCGCTGAGAACCCCGGACGTATCGTCGTTGGAGAACCAGCTCACTTTGGTGAGAAGCCATTCGATGAAAAACTGCGCGGCCAGCGTTGAAGCAATCAGGTAGAAGCCCTTGATGCGAAGACTCGGCAGACCGAACAACGTGCCGATCGCAGCGCTCAACAAGCCGCCCGTCAGAAGGTCCACTGGCAGCGGCAAACCCGGCGCGCGGACGGCGAAGTTGTAGGTTGCGTAGGCGCCTACGGCCATGAAGGCCGCGGTGCCCAACGACAGTTGACCCGCATAACCCGTGAGCAGATTCAAGCCGAGCCCGGCCAGCGACAGGATCAAAAATGGCGTGAGCACGGCGCTCAGCCAGTATTCGCTGGCTACGCCCGGAACCGCCGCGAGGATGGCCAGGAAGGCGGCTATAGCGAGCCCCGGAGCGACCGGCGTTGCAACGTTCAGCCTCGCGCGGCGAATGACAATATTCGACATAAGCGGCCTCATACCCGTTCGACGGCGGGTTCGCCGAACAACCCTGCTGGACGCACGAGCAGGAACAGAATGGCGAGCACATACGGAAACCAGTTCTCGATGCCACCACCCACTAGCGAGCCTAGATACACCTCGGCTAGCTTCTCCGAAGCGCCGACCAGCAGACCGCCGGCTATAGCTCCGCCAATCGACGAAAAACCGCCGATGATCAGCACTGGCAGCGCCTTCAACACCACCAGCGACAACGAGAACTGCACCCCGAGCCGTGCGCCCCACAGCAGGCCGGCAACGAGGCTGACAAACCCCGCCAGCGACCAGACAATGGCCCAGATTCGCGGCAAGCGGATACCCACTGCGAGCGCCGCAAGCGGATCGTCGGCTACGGCGCGCAGCGATAAACCGAGCCGCGTACGATTCGTCATCAGCGACAACACGATCACAAGCACACCGGCTGTCGCGGCTGCGAAGAGATCGAACTGGCTGATCATCACGCCGCCCAAATGAAGCGGTTTATCGTCGATACCCAGATCCAGCTCATGCACCTGCGCACCCCAGAACAACTGCGCAGCGCCTTCGAGAATGAAGCTCAAGCCAAGCGTTGCCATGAACAGAACGATAGGCGTACGGTTGACAAGCGGCCGCAGCACCGCTCGTTCTATGGCAATGGCGATCAGTACCAGCAGGGCAAGCGTTGCCACAAATGCAAGCCACGGCGAAACATGGCGTTCGACCAGGCTCACGAATGTCAGCGCACCGAACAGCACCAAAGAACCCTGGGCGAAATTGAACACGCCCGATGCCTTGTAGATCAATACGAAACCTATCGCGACCAACGAATACATCACGCCAGCCAACAGACCGCCGACCAGCACTTCAAGAAAAAAACTCATGGATGCAGCCTTTGAGTGAACCGGTGAGATAAGCGATAGCGCCAAGGTCAGTGACGCGTGCCAAGATAAGCCGCCAGCACGGCCGGATCGACACGCACTTCGGCGGGAATGCCGTCAGCAATCTTCTTGCCGTAGTCGAGCACGACAATGTGATCGGAGAGATCCATCACCACGCCTATGTCATGCTCGATCAGCACGACGGTCACACCGAATTGCTCGTTGGCATCGACAATGAAACTCGCCATCGCGCGTTTCTCGTCGGCGTTCATGCCGGCCATCGGTTCATCGAGTAAGAGCAAACGTGGCTCGGCCGCCAACGCGCGCGCCAGTTCCACGCGCTTCTGAACGCCATACGACAGCGTGCCTACAACGCTATGACGCACGCGTTGCAAGTCCAGCGCTTCGATCACGACCTCGGCGTAGCGACGTTGTCTTGCTTCGTCGCGTTGGGCACGGCCGACTCGAAAGGTTTGCTCGATCCATGTACTGCGGCGATGCAGGTTGCGTCCCGTCAATACGTTGTCGAGCACGCTCATGCGCCGGAACAACGCGATGTTTTGAAACGTGCGTGCAACGCCACGATGCGCCGCGTCATGCGGACTCATGCGGCGGCTCTCCGCGCCATCGAAACGTACGGTGCCCTGTTGCGGCCGGTAGACGCCGTTGATCACGTTGAGCAACGAACTCTTGCCTGCGCCGTTGGGGCCGATCAATGCGCATATCTCGCCCGGGTGGACGTCGAAGCTGATGTCGGTGATAGCCTTGACACCGCCAAACGATAACGAAATCCGGTCGAGTGAAAGCAGCGCTGGTGAGGCGATTGATAAGGGCTGTGTTTGAGACATCACGCAGGTTGTCCATGTACATCGGCGGCTTCGTGAGCGGACGGAACACGCTCGGCCAAACGCTGCCATTGACCATCGTCCGGCCACATCCGGACATCGATTCGCAACGCTTTGAACAGGCGCGCTGCGTCGTCATCCAGACCTGCACCGGCGATTAATGCGGCATGGGTTCGCTTAAAGCCGATCACCTCACGCAACGGCCGCGCGACACCCCACCATGCGACGAGACGCAGCAACCTTGACGAACGCTCGTCGCTCAGGCGATCAAGCAAGCGGCGCCGAATAGAATTCGCGCCTGGCAGTCTTGTATCGACGAGCCGCGCAACGCGGCCATAGGTCTCTCGCGTTCCTGCAACCAAGGTGGGCGAGAGTTCACGCCGGTCGTTATCGCGAGTCTCCAGCGATTCAGGAAAATTCAGGCGAAAGCCGGTCAGAAGCCAAGGCGCAACTAGATAACGAGCCTGCGCCGTTGTCGCGAATGCGCGAGCGGCGAACGCATCGTCGGCCGGCTTCAGATGTTCCTCCCCCGCAACCAGCAGCGCCTCGCGAATCAGCGTTGCATGAGTGATGCGCTGCTCCTCAATGCCGTGCCCGGCGTCATCGCGATAGAAGATAAACGCATCATGGTCTGGCCGTGCCGTGGCTTTGACGCCCTTGTCCGGCGAAGGCGAAGGCGAAGCCAATGCCGCGTACTCGACAACATCAGCATGCGGATGCGGCCGCAGGCCGCGCGGGTTCGCATCTATCACCCACTGCGACAACGCCAGCAAGCGGTCGATCTGCCGGTCGTCGTCGGCGAAGGTAAAAAGCGGCGTCAGATGCCGCACGATCCGGCCAAGCGTTTGATCCGATACGGAAGGCTCGAGCGGCACCGCAACCCCTCCCCGCCATTGCGCGGCGAGCGACAACAACAGCGCCTCTTCGCGCGGCTGGCTGACGAGCAGCAGTGCATCGCCCACACCGAAATCATGTGCCGCCAGCCCGGCAGCAAGCGCCTCCACTTTCGTGGCCAGTGCGTGCCAGCTTAGCTGTTCCCATTGGCCCAGCCGCTTATGCCTCAACGCCGGCGCGTGAGGGCGATGCCGCGCCTGCTCCGCAAGCCATGCGGGCAAAGTGTCAGGGAGCACCGGCTTTGGTGTCACCATCTCATGCAGCCTTTGCTTCAAGTTGCGCGGCCTCTTCGAGTTCGCGCACGAGCGGCAAGACACGCTGGCCGAAATACTCGACCTCTTCAATAAAGTGCAGGAATCCGGCCAGCACCAGATCCACGCCCACCGACTTAAGCTCCACGATCCGCTCGGCAATCTGGCGCGGCGTGCCGATCAGGTTGGTACGGAAGCCGTCGTTGTATTGCACCAGGTCTTCGAACGTCGATTTGGCCCAGTTGCCCTCACCTTCGGGCGATGCACTGCCAGCCTGCTTCGCTGCATCACCGAAAGCATGAACCGCTTCCACATGCGCATGCTTGATGATGTCAGCGAGGACAGCCTGTGCTTCTTCCTCGGTATCGCGCGCGATCACAAACGCATTCACGCCAATGCGCACCTTGTGGTTATTGACGGCAGCCTTGGCCTGGATATCGTCAATCTGCAGCTTGAGGTTCGCGGGCGTATTGCCGTTCGTGAAGTACCAGTCCGAAACGCTCGCGGCATTGTCGCGTGCCGCACGCGAGCTACCGCCCTGGAAGATTTCCGGGTGAGGCTTTTGTATCGGCTTCGGGCTTAGCGTGTAGTTATTGAATCGATAAAAATCGCCACGGAACGTAAAGTTGTCCTGGGTCCAGATGCCCTTGAGCGCTTCAATGAATTCATGGGACCGGCGGTAACGTTCGTCATGTTCGAGCCACGGCTCGCCAATTGCCGTGAACTCGCCTTTGAACCAGCCACTTACTACGTTGATACCAATGCGCCCCTTGGAGATATGATCAATGGTCGCTATCTGCTTGGCGACAACCGCGGGGCTCCACGGTCCCGGCAAGATCGCCGCGAGCACTTTCAGCTTGGTGGTTGCGTGCAGCAACGCCTGGCTGAACGACACCGACTCATGTTGATTGTCCGCGCCGTAACCGGCCGTAAAGCGGATTTGACTGAGCGCGTATTCGAATCCTGCTTTCTCTGCGGTCTGCGCAAGCTTCTGGTTATATTCAACGCTCCAGTCGGTGCGCTGCTCAATCGTGCTTACAACCAAGCCGCCGCTGACGTTCGGGACCCAGTAGGCAAACTTCAGCGCATCCTGCGGTTCGTCGTTCCTGTCGCTCATGACAATCTCCTGATTAATTAGCATTCCGATGCACTGACGTTCTGCATCGTTTTTGCGATTTCGATTCACGGCTCCAGAATCTATTTCAGGTGGCCGCCGCTATCCAAGCAATTTATTCAGCTATTCATATGTGCGGCGACCGGCTTAGATAAGCGCCAGCAACGGAACCCGACGCAGCAACAGCGATATCGGTGCAATGCCGCTCGGTGGTGGCCGCCATGCGCACTGGACCGATAAACATTGCGGAAAACGATCTAACGCAAGTGAAGTTGATCGGCTAGATTGAAAAGCCTTCGCGCTCGCATTAGCCCGCGCTCGACTCACTATTTAAAACACCCAAGGATTTTTCGACATGACACAACAGCCGCCTGTCGCGCTATCGGTTGGAGCGGATTATGAAAGTGTCGCCAGCCGCTTCAGGCCCATCTTCGAACGCATTGCCGCCGGGGCCGTCGAGCGCGACCAGCGAAGGACCTTGCCCTACGATCAGATCACGGAGCTCAAGCAAGCGGGCTTCGGTGCACTGCGCGTTCCGGTATCACATGGCGGTGCAGGCGTTTCCATTAAGCAATCGTTCCGCTTGCTGATCGAACTCGGTGCCGCGGATTCGAATCTCCCGCAGGCATTACGTGGCCACTTCGCTTTTGTAGAGGACGTAGTCAACGCCCCCGCCAGCGCGGAACGGGACGAGTGGTTCGCGCGCTTCGTACGCGGTGACCTGTTCGGCAATGCGTGGACGGAAGTTGGCAACGTCGCGCTGGGCAGCGTTATCACCAAAGTAGCGAAGCAAGGTGACCGCTGGGTCTTGAACGGCGAGAAGTACTACAGCACGGGCAGCATTTTCGCGGACTGGATCGACGTTTATGCTCAGCGCGCTGAAGACGGCAGCGACGTGATTGTCGCGGTAGCCGCGAAGCAGCCCGGCGTGACGTTACGCGACGACTGGGACGGTTTCGGTCAGCGCACTACAGGTAGCGGCACGACAGTGTTCAAGGACGCGGCGGTCGAACCAGGTCATATCGTCGACTTCGCGCGGCGCTTTAAATATCAGACCGCGTTCTATCAACTATTCCATCTGGCGACGCTGGCCGGCATCGCCCGGGCGGCTGAACTCGACGCGGCAGCCGAAGTGCGTGCACGCAAGCGCATCTACAGCCATGGCAATGCGCCGCATGTCAGCCAGGACGTTCAGATTCAGCAAGTGGTTGGAGAGATTGCGGCCTGGGCATATGCCGCGGAAGCGATCGCGTTGCGCGCGACGGAGCCGGCGCAGCGGGCGTATGAAGCGCGTTTCGCTAATGACATCGACGCCGAAAAACGCTTCAATATCGAGGCCGAAATTGAGTCAGCGAAAGGACAGATCGTGGCGACGGAACTTGCGTTACGCGCTTCGACCCATCTTTTCGACGCGCTGGGTGCATCGGCTATTGGCGGCGGCAAGACGCTTGACCGCCATTGGCGCAATGCACGCGCGGTCTCGTCGCATAACCCGATTGTGTACAAGGCCAAACTGGTTGGCGACTGGTCGATCAACCAGAAAGAACCCATCTATGTCTGGCAGATCGGCGCTGGACCAGGAGCGGTGTAATCGAGTGAGCGCAACCGGCACGACACGTGCCGGCTTATGCGCCATTCGCTTCCAGATGAGCCTTCAGCGCATCGATAAACACACGCACCTTCGGCACCGGATAACGCGCCGAAGGGAAAATGGCGTGAATGCCCGCGGGCGGCGATGACCACGCCGGCAGCAAGCGCACTAGCCGTCCCGCTGCAACATCTTCCCCGATCGAGAAATTCGTCAAGTAGGCCACGCCGCCGCCAGCCAATGTTGCTGCGCGACAAGTAGGCGCCGTGTCAGCGAGGAAACCCGAACTAAAGCGCACGGTCCGCTTCCCGCCACGCGTGCTTTCAAGCGGTGCAACCAGTGGTTTCTGTAAAGCGGACATGCCGACGAACGGCAATTTCGCAACCGCCTCAAGCGTAGTCGGCTTGCCCCAGCGCGCGACAAACCTGGGACTCGCGACGATCCATTTGACGAAGCCGCCAATCTTCACCGCGCGATGACTCGAGTCCGCCAGCCGCCCGAGCCGGATTGCGACATCGACCGCTTCCGCGACCAGATCCACCTGACGATCAGCCGACACGAGTTCAATCTTGAGTTCCGGATGACGTTGCTGCAACGTGACGAGCATGGGCGCCACCACACTCGCCCCATAGTCGATGGGCGTAGCAACGCGCAGCGTTCCTCGCAGCATGCCCGACTCCTGCGCCAATGCAAAAATTGCCTCTTCGGTCGCGCTCAGGATCTGCCGGCTCGCTTCGTAGAACGTCCTGCCCGCCTCCGTCACGCTGACCCGGCGCGTGGTGCGTATGAGCAGGGTTGCCCCGACCTCGGCCTCAAGACGCTGCATGTGCGTGCTGACCATGGTCTTCGCGATCCCAAGACGGTCGGCGGCGGCCGTCAGCGAACCCGCCTCGACTACCGCCGCAAAAACCACTAGCCGGTTAAGGTTAACAGCGCTCAGGCTAGTCATGGGATTGTCCACTTTAAGAGGATTGTCTAACCGCCATTATCCGTCTTCTCACGCGCGGTGCGGCGTTCTATGCTTGATATATCCAAACACCGGTTCGAACCTTTCCAGAGTATCCATCATGACCACGTGCGCCAAGCCACTCCAACCCATACGCCTCCATACCACCCTGCTGTCAGGACACGGGCATCGGGCGAAGCTTTTCCTGACCCTGCTCGATTTGCCTTTCACCACGATCGAACTCAACATGAAAGCGGGCGATAACCGCAAGCCCGCGCATCTGGCACTCAATCCGTTCGGCGAAGTACCGGTGATCGAAGACGGCGATATTGTCGTGACCGATTCCAATGCGATCCTTGTCTATCTCGCGCGTAAATACGGCGACCCGTCGTGGCTGCCGGAAGATCCCGTCGGCGCGGCGGCGGTGCAACGCTGGTTGTCGCTGGCAGCGGGAAAGATTGCGTATGGCCCCTGTGCCGCGCGTCTGGTCACAGTGTTTGGCGCGCCGAAGGACTACGCGACAGCCAAGAAGATGGCGGAAGACCTCTTCGCGATTATCGATCCCGAGTTTCGCGACAAGCCTTTCGCGGTTGGGCAAACGCCGACCATAGCGGACATTGCCGCCTATTCGTACATTGCGCATGCGCCCGAAGGCGGCATCTCGCTCGAACCGTATCCGCATTTGCGCGCATGGATCAAGCGCGTCGAGGCGCTCCCGCGTTTCGTGCCAATGCCCGTGACCAAGGCCGGTTTGCTCGCCGAGACCACGTAACACTTCATTCAGCACACACGTCTCTCCAATACCGAGACCATCATGTCCGCTCTTGCACCCGCTCCTGTTGCCGCGCCGCCCTCGGGCTGGCGTGCTGTGGAATCGCCCTTTCATGCTGGTGAACTCGCCGCGCAGGAACGTGCAGGAGTGCGCGAGCGGATGGACGTTGATGCGCGTCGCGGAATTCGCGACTACATGCCTGAGCAACATCGACGGTTCTTTGCGGAACAGCCGTTCATGGTGCTCGGCGGAGTCGATAGAACGGGGCAGCCGTGGGCCACGCTGCGGGTCGGCGCGCCGGGTTTTATCTCGACGCCGGATGAACGCACATTGCGGATAGCCGGGCGCACTCTGGCAGGCGATCCGCTTGCGAGTACGTGGCAGGTCGGATCGGTCATGGGCGGACTCGGCATTCAGCCCGCTACTCGCCGGCGCAATCGTGTGAACGGTGTCATTACCGCCATCGACGATCAAGCCATCACCATTGCGGTAAGCCAGAGCTTCGGCAATTGCGCCAAGTACATCCAGAGCCGTACGCCTGTTGAATTTGATGCGGGAGAAATGTCATCGGAGCCGCCGCTTGTTTCAGATCATCTGAACGAGGCTGACCGAGAGCTGCTTGCTAAGGCGGATACGTTCTTCGTCGCCAGCGCGAACACATCGAGCGAAGCAGGCATGGGACGTGGTGCCGATGTGTCGCATCGCGGCGGCAAGCCGGGCTTTATTCGCATCGACGGCGACCATACGCTGACCACGCCTGATTTCAGCGGTAATCTGTTCTTCAATACCATCGGCAACCTGATGCACGATCCGCGCGCCGGGTTGCTTGTGATCGACTTCGACAGCGGCGATCTGCTGTATCTGGCCGTGGATGCCGAGGTCATTTGGGAAGGCCCAGAACTCGATTCATTCGATGGTGCCGAGCGCTTGATTCGCTGGCATGTCCGTGAGGTGCGTCGTACTCAACGCGCGTTGGCCATGCGCTGGTCGGGTGTGCAATACGCACCGCAACTTGTGAAGACCGGGAGCTGGAAAGAGCCGGAAGTTACGCCCACCGCCGCGAACGCCTGGCGCAAATTAAAGGTCTTCAACGTTCGCGATGAGGCTCCCGGCGTGCGGTCGTTTTATTTTCAAACGGCCGATGGATCAACGCTTGCGCCATACGAACCCGGCCAGTTCCTGCCAATCCGGTTGCACGTTCCTGGGCTCGCAGCACCGTTGATCAGAACCTATACTCTCTCCGATACCCACCGAGGCACGCTTTATCGGATCACGGTGAAGCGTGAGGGCGCGGCGTCGACGTGGCTGCATGAGAACGTGAAGGCAGGAATGGAGATCGAGGCCAAAGTGCCGGGTGGCACTTTCGTACTTGACCGCAAGAGTGACCGCGCGGTGGTCTTGCTGTCTGCCGGCATTGGCATTACGCCGATGATCGCCATGCTGAACAGTTTGCTCGCCGACAAGAGCGGGCGGGCGCAGCCCGAGCAGATTCATTTTATCCACGGTGCTCGCCGGTCTGAAGAACACCCGTTCGCTGACGAACTCAAGGCCGCTGAGCAAGCGTATTCGCATCTCTCTGTGTATCTGCGAGACAGCCAGGCTGATGGCGTTCATGGAACGAAGTCATCCGCCGGACGGGTTGATATTGCGTATCTCAAGAGCGTGTTGCCGTTTGGCGATTACGATTTTTACCTCTGCGGCCCCGGCGCGTTCATGCAGGACATGTACAGCGGCTTGCGTTCGCTCAACATTGCCGACGACCGGATTCGTTTTGAAGCGTTCGGACCAGCAAGTGTCAACCGAACGGGAAGCGCTACGCCGGCACTGACTGTAGCGAAACCGGTTGTGCCTCGTGACCCCGAGCGGTCATCGAAGGTAGTCTTCATGCGTACGCATCGCGACGGGCAGTGGTCACCCGAAGACGGAAGTCTGCTGGATTTTGCAGAGGCGAACGGGGTGTCGGTTGCGTCGAATTGCCGGTCCGGAGTGTGTGGCACGTGCGCCACGCGCGTGGTGTCGGGGGAGGTGACATATCCCGTGCCATGCGAGGGAGAGATCCCGGCGGGACACGCGCTGATATGCAGCGCAATACCCGCAAGGATGGGTTCGGGCGATGACTCGTCCGTCGTACTGGACCTGTGAGGGCGGCGTACTGCCCTCGGATAATCAGAAGAAAATGAAGTCGTCGTTGCTGTCGGGTAGAGCGCTTAATATGCGCTGGAATTGATAACCGCCAACCACCCCGGCGAAACCGATAATGACCGCAAGCCACGCACGCGTCGCCCGGTGGGCATGTATTGCGGATACCGTTGCCGAATCCGGAAGGTCCATCGCCTTCTTCTGTCTTGAGCGGCGCATTTAGTTAGCCGCCGTTACGGTGTCAGGCAGCATCGAAGCCAGGACCTCGGCAAATTCGGTCGTCCCGAAACGGCGCTCGCCTATTCCCTCTTCCACATCGATGCGGCCTGCGTTGTGCGTATCGTAGAGATCGATAATAAGCTGTGCATGATCCGCGCCAAGGCCGGCTCGCTGCAGCATGGCCGGCCATTCGTTGCGTGGCACTTCATACGCGCTGATTTCACGCCTGCTCGCATCGCTCAGTGCGAGGGCGACGTCGAGCGCTGAGATTCGCCGCGGACCTTCAATGCTGACTACACGCGGCACGCTCCCGCGTGACTCGTCCAGCAGCAGTTCTGCCGCTAGAAGACCCACGTCCTGTGCCGCCACCGTTGGAAAGCGCTTGCTTAACGGATGATGCAAGCTCGGCAACTTACCCGTTGCCAGCGCGACAGGTATCACGCGTGCCCAGTTCTGCATGTGTTCCGCCGCGCGTAACAAAGTCACGTTTTGAACCGATACCTGCAACTGTTTTTCAAGGGCATGAAAGAGCAAGGTAATGCCCGTGCCGTGGTCCAGTTCCGCGCCATAGTCAGACAGCGCGAGTACATGACGGGGCGGATTGGCGCGCAATGCATCGGCTGCAACTTCAATCATGCGATGCATCGTGCTGCCGGGATGTGCGTCGCCGATCGGGACGGGGCACAGGATCTGTACTGCGTCCGCATCCTCTATTGCTCTGGCGACCGATGCCGGGTTCGTCAGATCGGCAAGCACGATCTCGCAGCCCATCCGCGCAAGGTGCTCGCCCTGAGCTTCGTTTCGTACCACCGCTCTGACCGCATGGCCCGCATTGCGAAGCGATGCAGCGCTCACGCGCCCTACTTTGCCTGATGCTCCGAATATCACGAACACGTCCGACTCCTTGTTGGCCTGGATGTCGTCATCGTAGGGAGGTTGAACGTTCCAGGCGCGCAGGGAAGGATCGACGTGCGCAGATACGGATGATTGTTTTGTGGCACTGCCGCAAGACAGTCGGGCTCAGTGTGCGGCCTGTCACGACATCGAGCAAATTGGCGCAAAACCCAGCACAATGCTCGCTTAGCGACCTCTGCGAGGACCTGCCATGAATGCCGTGACACCATTGCCCATGCCGCTCTCAGGCTCCCGCGTCAATTTGCGCTCCAGCAGCGGTCGCGGCTGGAACGGCTTCGGTGCGGCGCTGCTCGGTATTTCGGCGGGCACGCACCGCATTCCGGCCATGCCGCATCACCGCGTCGGCGTGCATGTCGGGCCACCGGTGATGGCGCGCTGCATGTGTGAACAACGTCGCTATGCACGCGTTCAGGCGCATGGCGACGCCGACGTGATCCCTGCGGGACTCGATGGCCAATGGACTGACGAATCGGACTGTACGATCCTCAGCATCTGGATCAGCGAGTCCTTCACGCGCAAGACGCTCGAGCAACTCGAACTGAAATCAGGCGTTGCCGAGATCCGTCCGCAACTTCAGATGCGCGATCCGCGTTTTCAGCATCTGGCGTGGGCGCTGCAGGCGGAACTCGAAGCCGGCGATGCGTCCGATCCGCTCTTTGCAGAAAGCCTCTGCACAGCAATGGTGGTCCGGCTGGCCGACAATGGCGGCGGCATCGCCACGCTCGAAGGTCGCCGCCGTACGTTGGCGCCGCGAACGGCCACTAGCGTGATCGACTTCATCGAAAGCAATCTGGATCAGCGCCTCACGCTCGACGAACTCGCCGCACTGGCCCAGCTTAGCGTGCCGCATTTCAAGGTGCTGTTTCGCGAGACGCTCGGCGTGCCGGTGCATCGATACGTCGTGCAGCGACGCGTTGAACGCGCGAAGGCTTTGCTGTTGCAAGGCAAGCTCAGTACCAGCCAGGTAGCGCTGGAAACGGGCTTTTCGCATCAGAGCCACATGGCTCACTGGATGAACCGGCTGCTTGGACTTACGCCGCGCGAGATCGTAAAAGACGGTGAGCAGAGGGTCCCGCTTGCTGGTCCAACTCTCGCGAGTACAGCGACTACAACGCGTAGAAGTTAGCCTCTGCGTTCAGGCAATAAACCTTGGGCGCCGACGAGAATCCCACGCCTCCTGATACAGCCGGTAAAGCGGCGTTGGCGCACTCGACGCGACAAAGCACATCGCCGAAATGAACGCATAAAGCAGCAGCGCGTAAGGCGTTCGGGCAGCCGTAACGCAAGAATTGGTATCGAAGGCCATTGCACGGCCCGGAAAATAAACGCAAAATAATTGCTTTAGCGGATTGTGCGCGTCGCTTTTCGTTAACGCAATTTTTTAGCTTTAACTAATTTCATCGATACGCGCGAAAGGCGGAGCGGAACAGGCAATGGCAGCAAGAGAAGGGTTGCGACCCGGCGGACGGAGCGCGAGAGTGCAGGAGTCCGTGCATCACGCAGTCAGGACCTTGCTGGACGAAATACCGCGCGAGGAGCTCACCGTGCCTCAGGTCGCGGCGCGCGCCGGGGTGACGCCGTCCACCATCTACCGCCGCTGGGGCGACCTGCCCACTCTTCTCGCCGATGTCGCCCTGCAGCGCTTTCATCCGGACAACGGCCCGGCTGACACGGGCTCGCTGCGCAGCGATCTGGAAACGTGGGCGCAAGGGTATCAGGAGGAGATGTCGTCGGAACCCGGCCGCGCCATGACACGCGATGTGCTGGCAAGCAACGACACCCGCAGCCCCGCCTGTCAGTGCGCGGCCATCACGCGCTCGCAGATCCAGATGATTCTGGACCGGGCAGTCGAACGAGACGAAACACCGCCCGATATCAATACGGTGATGGATCACGTCGTTGCACCGCTCATCTATCGCCTGCACTTCGACGATGCCCCGATCGACCCCGCATTCGCCCGCACCCGCATGGCAATGTTGCTGGCCCCAAAACGCAAGGCACCTTGAATTGCGTTATAAACCAAGCCGGCCTATGTATTGTCAGGAGCCCTTTGCGTTTCGATCTTGAGGCGTCGCAACTGTGTTCGAAACTGCCGGCAAGTTCATAATGCCGGCAGCGAATCACGGCACAAGCCCGAAACTTTCGTTACGCAAATTAGCAACACCATCGCCCGTGCGCATCGCACGGTGGCATCATTATTCCCTCGCTTCTTCCACGAGCCTCTTGCGAACATGTCGAATCTGATCGTACACGGCGGCGTCCCCCTGCGCGGGGAGATCACGCCGTCCGCCAATAAAAACGCTGTCCTCCCCATCCTTTGCGCCACGCTGCTGACCGATCAGCCGCTGCGTCTCATCGGCGTACCTGACATCACCGACGTCAAGAAGATCCTCGATATTTTCCGTACGCTCGGCAGCAATGTGTCAATGGACTTTTCCACCGGCATCCTCAATCTGCATCATCACGCAACGACCTTCGACCCTGTCGCGCATCATCTGCCCGAGGAGATGCGCTCTTCCATCATGCTGGTGCCGCCGCTGCTCGCGCGTTTCGGTGTGGCTCGGTTGGAAAACGACGTCAAGGGCTGCACGCTGGGGGTTCGTGAAATCGACCCCCATGTCGAGGTATTCGAACGTTTTGGCGCGCAGGTCGAACGCACGACCGACTCGCTGATCGTGCGGGCCGCTACACAGATGACCGCGAATCATCACTGGCTGGACTATGCCTCGGTCACCACCACCGAGAACTTCGCGCTCTGCGCGGCTGCGGCGAACGGTACGTCGACACTGGTCAACGCGGCCTCGGAACCTCACGTGCAGGAGTTTTGCCGTTTCCTCGCGCTGCTTGGTGTACCAATCGATGGCATTGGCACGTCGCGTTTGAGCGTTACGGGCGGCCGCAAGCTCAGTGGCGGCGAGTTCCGGTTCAGCGAGGACTTCCACGAAATAGCGACCTTCCTCGCGCTCGGTGCGATCACCGGCGGAGACATCGCGGTGAGGAATACCGCGCCCGACCAGTTTCCGCTGATCGACCGGACCTTCGCGAAGTTCGGCGTGAACGTGGAGCATAAGAACGGCTGGTCGCGCGCATTCCAGGACGGTCCATTGCGTGTGCGCCGGCCGTTCACGCAGAATATTCTCACCAAGGTGGAAGCCGCGCCCTGGCCGTATCTGCCGGTCGACCTGCTGCCCATCTTCATCGCGCTCGGCGTGAAAGCAGAAGGCAGCGCCATGTTCTGGAACAAGGTCTATGACGGCGCCATGGGATGGTCGGTCGAGCTATCGAAGTTCGGCGCGCACGTGTTCCTGTCGGACCCGCATCGGCTGATCACGTTCGGCGGCCTGCCCTTGAGTCCCGCGAAAGTGGAGAGCCCGTACATCATTCGCGTGGCGATCGCATTGCTGATGGTCGCCGCGAGCATCAAGGGGCGTTCGGAGATCATGAATGCACTGCCGATCCGCCGTGCACACCCGCGCTTCGTGGAAAACCTGCGCTCGGTCGGGGCCGACGTGGAGTGGACCAGCAGCGAATGACGTAGAGGGGAATACGTGAGGTGAAACGCGTCGCGGCCGGCAGCCGCGATGCCTGAAAATCCAAACCGTGCCGGCGATAATAAAACATCCGCCGGCACGGTTTTGCGTACATCAATAGCCGAGCGCGAGTCCCGAGTTACGACGCGGATCGTTCGCGCCATAGAAACGATTCTTGCCGACGGGCTTGCCACCCAACGACGGCGCGCCCACCAGAATGGCCGCTACATGATTGGCCGGTTGCGGACCCGAGAACTTCTGACCCCATCCTTCGAGGATCTTCTGCGTGTCGGGGCTCAGCGTGAAGCGTTCGAGATTCGTCGTTTCCGGCAGCCATTGCTGATGGAAGCGCGGTGCATCCACAGCTTCCTGAATGTTCATGCCGTAGTCGATCACGTTGAGCATGGTCAAGAGCGTAGCGGTAATAATGCGGCTGCCTCCCGGCGTGCCAACTACCATCACGGTCTTGCCGTCCTTCGTGACAATCGTGGGGCTCATGGACGACAGCGGACGCCGGCCCGGGCCAATAGCGTTAGCCTCGCCCTGCACCAGCCCATACATGTTGGGCACACCGACCTTCGACGTGAAGTCGTCCATTTCGTCGTTGAGCATCACGCCTGTCTTGTTCGCCATCACGCCCGAGCCGAACCAGTCATTCAGCGTGTAGGTCACCGAAACGGCATTGCCCCATTTGTCGACGATCGAATAGTGCGTCGTGTTGGTGCCTTCATGCGGCGCCACGCCCGGCTTGATCTCCTGCGACACCCCCGCCTTATGCGGATCGATTGCAGCCCGGATCTTGGCCGCGTAGTTCTTGTCGAGGAGGCGGTCCAGCGGGTTTTTCACGAAATCGGGGTCACCCAGGTAGCTGTTGCGGTCCACATAAGCGTGGCGCATGGCCTCGATCTGATACTGCATGGCCTGGGCTGAACGGAAGCCGAGGCTTTGCATCGGATAACCCTCAAGGATATTCATGATCTCGCAGATAGCGACCCCGCCCGAGCTCGGCGGCGGCGCCGAGACCACGTGGTAACCGCGATAATCGCACTCGACCGGGGCGAGTTCGCGCGTCTTGTACTGGTCGAGATCGGCCTGCGTGATGATGCCCTTGCCGGCTTGCGTCGATGAGACCAGCGCATTGGCTACCCAGCCTTTATAGAAGCCATTGGGCCCCTTGGCGCTGATCTCGCGAAGGGTCTTCGCCAGGTCTTTTTGCACAAGCCGCTGGCCAACCTGAAACGGTTCGCCGTGGTTCAGGAAGATTGAGCCGGAACCGGCCGGGTCCTTCTTGAAGTCGTCCGTTGCGGTCCCGAGGATATCGACGTCGCCCTGGTCAAGTACGAAGCCTTCTTGCGCGTATTTGATTGCCGGTGCAATGAGATCAGCGCGCTTCATCGTGCCGTATTTCGTCAACGCCATTTCCATGCCGGACACGGTACCCGGCACGCCGACCGCCAGATAACCCTTGGTGCTCAGGCCCGGGATCACGTTGCCGTCCTTGTCCAGATACATGTTCGCGGTGGCGGCCAGCGGCGCCTTCTCGCGAAAATCGAGGAAGGTACGGCGGCCGTCGGCGAGCTGGATCGTCATGAAACCGCCGCCGCCAATGTTACCGGCCGCAGGGTAAACCACTGCGAGCGCATAGCCAACAGCAACCGCTGCATCGACTGCGTTGCCGCCGTCCTTGAGCACGTCAACGCCAATGCGCGTGGCGAGATGCTGGGCTGTTACGACCATGCCGTTCTCGGCGGCAACCGGGGCTTGTGAAGCGGCCTGGGCGCCGGCATAGCAAAGGGCGAGCGCCGCCGCAAGAAGCGACTGGGCAAGACGATCGAATTTCATTGTGTGAATGTCCGTTGCTGAATAAATGAGGAGAGCGAGGGAACGCTGGGCGCAGCGGCGACCTGGCGTCCCGTTTCAACCGGGCCGTCAAATCGCTAACTCGCCGCGCACAATACCAACAAAGATTACAAACGGGAACCCGCAAAAGCCGCAGTAGAAAAACTTGGCCTAGCCTGCCTTGGATAGCTGAGCGCGCAGGTCAGTCAGCGACTTGCGCTGCCCGCCTTCTGCATCGAAGTTCTCCGGCGCGAGCCATTGTTCGAAGGCTGCACGCACAGTGGGCCATTCGCTGTCGATGATCGAAAACCACGCGGTATCCCGTGTCCGTCCCTTGTAGAGCACGGCCTGCCGGAAGACGCCCTCGAACTGGAAACCCAGTCGCGCAGCCGCCTGTCGCGACGGCGCGTTCAACGCGTCGCACTTCCATTCGTAGCGGCGGTAGCCGAGTTCATCGAACGCATGTTTCATCAGCAGGTACTGGGCTTCCGTCGAGATCGGCGTGCGTTTGAGCAGCGGCGAGAACGCCACGTTGCCGACTTCGATCACCCCATTGGCCCGGTCGATCCGCATCAGCGCCAGGGTGCCGATTGCTGTCCCCCTCTTCAGGTCGATGACCGCATAGTGCTGGGGATCGGGACTGACCGCGGCCCGTTCGACGTACTCGCGGTAGCTCGCTGCATCGTCGAACGGGCCTACCGGCATGTAGGTCCAGTCACGGCCATCCGGGGCCTGGCTAAAGGCAGCGAAGAGATCGGCCGCGTGATGCGGTTCGAGCGGCTCCAGCCGGCAATACAGTCCTTCGATGGGAGTGCGCGGCGGGTGTACGCGCGCAGTCCAGTGGGGCACGGACTCGCCAACAGGTTGCTGATACTGATTCAAGGTGCTGGGCATAACGGTTCCTTGCGGCATGGGGCGGTCGTAGAGCAGAGGTTCACGCAGAACGCGGACGAAGCATGTGCTAACGTACGCGCATCATGGAACCTTAAAAAGTGCCACATTCCATGTTTTTCGTGGCTCCACGCTCGTGGCTGCGCTCGGTCGCGTGCATTCCCCCACTCTGCTTATGACAACCGCTGCTTCGTTGCCCGTGCCGCAAACCCTGCTTGAGGCGCCACTCGCCAGAGGGCCCGGCGCGGCGCCCATGCAACGCCAGTTGCATCATCGATTCAAGGAAGCCATTCTTGGCGGCCACCTCGCGCCGGGAAGCCGCCTGCCGGGCTCGCGCGCACTGGCGGAGGCGCTGGCGATCTCCCGCAACACGGTGACCGCCGCGTACGATCTGCTGGCCGCAGAGGGGTACGTGCAACCTGACCGGCAGGGCACGCGGGTAGCGACGTTGTCGCGTCCGGCGCCGCCGCAAGGCAAGCGCCAGGCACCGGTAGCGCCGGCCATTGCGCAGCGGCTGACGCGCATTCAGGCCGCCGCACCGCCGGCCGAGGGGAACGCTGCGTTGCGTCCGGGTGTGCCGGCCTTGTCCCATTTCCCGCTGGCTGCATGGCGCCGTGCGATCGACCGTGCAATTCGAAACGCAGGGCCAGCGGCTCTTGGTTATGGTGATCCTCCGGGTGAGCCAGCGTTGCGTGCGTCAATTGCGCGGCATCTGGGCATAGCCCGGGGAGTGCGATGCGAACCAGCTCAGGTCGTCATTACGGAGGGTGCGCAGGAAGCGCTTTCGCTGTGCGTGCGCTTGCTGACCAATGCCGGCGATACAGCGTGGATCGAAGACCCGGGGTATCGGGGAGCGAAGGCGGCGATGCGCGCGGGCGACCTGCGCATGGTGCCGATGCGCGTTGACGCCGATGGCCTGATCGCCGATGAAAACGCCTGGAGGTTGCAACCGCCACGGCTGATCTACACCACGCCTTCGCATCAATATCCCGCGGGCGCGGTGCTGACTGTCGCGCGCCGTCTTGAGTTGATCGCGAACGCGCAGCGGCATGGCACGTGGATCATCGAGGACGACTACGACAGCGAATTTCGCCATGCGGGCGAGCCTATTGGCGCCATGCAGGGGTTGGTGACGCAGGCGCCTGTGTTGTACGTGGGCACGTTCAGCAAGACGATGTTTCCGTCGTTGCGCCTGGGGTTTCTGGTCCTGCCGGAGACCCTGGTGGCGCAGATGCGCACGCCGCTGGACGACATGCTGCGAGGCGGCCACCGTTATGAACAGCTTGCGCTGGCCGAGTTCATTGAAAGCGGTCAGTTCAGCCGGCATTTGGGCCGCATGCGGCGTTTGTATCGAGACCGGCAGCATGCGTTGAGAGAAGCGCTGACCCGGCACTTGCCTATAACGCATGTCATTGAAGGCGGGTATTGTGGGTTGCACCTGACGGTACGGTTGCCAGCGTGCTACCCGGACCGCGAGATTGCCGATGCCGCCCGGCAGCATGGCTTAGCGCCCACCGCGCTATCCAGTTTTGCGCTGCAGCCCATGCCCGAGGACAACGGGCTCGTGCTCGGGTACGGGAATACATCGGCGGAGTTGTTCGAGCCTTTGGTCCGGCTTCTGGCTAGGCTGGTGCGGGGGGTGAAGGTTTAGAGCGGTGGTTGGAGCGGGCATAGTTCGGCCTGCTCCAACCTGCACATCCGCGAACACCCGGTTAGCGAAGTGATTCGAATCCGTGCTGCCATTCAACACGCCCACGGTCTTCAGATCATCCGCGTACAGCGCAATTTCCTTCTTGAACGCGTCGCCGGTCGGATGATGATAATCCGTGTGACTCTTGAGCGTGAATCATGAAAACAGCTACTTTCCCGTCAGTGCGGGTCGAGCCAGAATTGCGCGAGGCCGCCGAAAGGGTCTTGCAGGAAGGTGAGAGCCTGTCCGGCTTTGTCGAACAGGCGATTCGCGAAAACATCCTGCGTCGCCAGCATCATAGTGAGTTCGTTGCTCGAGGACTTGCCTCTCGAGACGACGCGAAGCGCAGCGGCGACTACATTTCGGCCGAGGAAGTACTTTCTCGCTTGGGCAAGCGGCTAGACGCCGCGAAAGCGCGGAGCAAGACACGACGATGACGCTCGAGATACGCTTTACCGCTGGTGCCGCAGAAGATCTCGAACGACTTTACGACTTCATCCTCACACGCGATACGCAGGACATATCGCTCGGCGAGCGCGCTCTTCACGCAGTCTACGAAGGCATCGCCACGCTTCGCGCCTCACCCTTTACCTGCCGAAAGGCGCAGCCGAATCTTCCCTTTCTGCGGGAACTGATCATTCCTTTTGGGCGATCCGGATCTGTAGCGCTATTCGAAATAGACAATAGCGACACCGTGACGATCTTGGCGGTACGACATCACCTGGAAGACGATTATCACCAGCCGTCCACCACGAAACCGTATGCGTAGCTGAACGTAAGCGCAAGATCCGGGGCGTATCGCGCGCTCTTGCACACCATGATGACTGGGCCACCTCCCAAGGAGTTCCACGTCATGCACCCTCCGCCAAACCAGCCTAACCAGCGCATCACCCTGCCGTCCGCATTCCATCGTTTAGCCTGGTCGAATCTGCTGGCGCAATCCGCCGAGCAAATCAGTCTTGCCGCCGCGCCGCTCGTTGCAGTCTTCCTGCTGGGTGCCAGCGCCGCACAAACCGGCCTGCTGCAAACCGCCCAAACGCTGCCCTTCCTGTTGCTCTCGCTGCCGATGGGCGTCTATGCCGACCGTCACTCCCGACGCGGCCTGATGGCAAGCGCAGAAGCCATTCGAGTACTGGCGATGATCACGATCCTCGTGCTGATCGGGGCCCATCTGCTCACGCTGCCGCTGCTTGCCGTCTGCGGTTTTATCGGTGCCGCGGGTACGGTCGCTTACAGCGTCGCGGCGCCTTCGCTCGTTCCCTCTCTCGTGCCTCGGGCTGCGCTGCCGGCAGCAAACGGACGCATCGAGTTGGCAAGAAGCGTGGCGTACTCGGCAGGTCCGGCGATAGGCGGGGTGATCGTGGGTTCCGTGGGGGCGGGTTGGGCGTACGCGTTAGCGACCATGCTATCGGCCCTCGCCGTCGCGCTGCTGCGCGCGTTGCCAGTCTCGGCGCATCCGCCTAGAACCGGTAGGCATTTCCTCGCCGAGGTCCGCGAGGGCGCCGCTTTCGTATTCCGCGACCCGCTGCTTCGCCCCATTCTTCTTACCGCGGTTTTCTTCAACCTGGGCTATTTCGTGTTGCAGGCGATCTACGTGGCTTACGCCGCGCATCATCTGCATATGTCGTCGTGGGTGATCGGCATAAGCCTGGCGGCTTATGGCGCGGGCATGGTGGCCGGTGCGCTGGCGGGACCCGAAGTGTCCAGGCGAGTTTCCTTCGGCCGGACACTCGTGATCGGCCCTCTGTGCGGCTTCCTGGCATCAGTGCTGATGAGCGCAACATTGTTCTTCCCGCACGTATGGATGGCCTGCGTGAGCTTCTTTTTACTCGGCGCCGGTCCGGTGCTGTGGACGATCGGCTCAACCACATTGCGCCAGGCAATCACACCTCACGCAATGCTTGGCAGAGTGTCGGCCATCATGAGCACCGCAACCTATGGAGCGCGTCCTGTGGGCGCGCTGCTTGGCGCAGCCCTCGCGACGCAGACCGGCGTTGGCGCATGCCTGCTGATGTCGAGCGTGGCTTTCGCGATCCAGTTAGGGGTGATCCTGCTATCTCCGGTCACGCAACTGGCGGCACTTCCCGAAGGTGCTGCGTCTTGATCGCACATCATGCACGGCCGCTCGCTGAATCAAGCCCGAAGCATGAAGCGGCCGTGCAGGTTTCGTTATGTATGGGCTAGCTCTGGATTCCAATGTCGACTTCGTCCCCATCGCTTTCGGGACCGCCCGGCGCACCGCACCTTCGCTGAAGCCTGATGGCGCTCACGCGTCCCTGTACCAGCGCGATATCTTCAAACTCCGCGCACTCGCTTATCCGGAATGATTTTTGCTCATGCTCTGATGGACACGAAGCAAGAATAACCAGGAGAAAGCGATGCGTAAGGAAACTTCGCGCCCATTGCGACCATCGCAATCGTCGACGGACACGCTGGACACAGTCCCTGACACATTGAGTCCTGCTTACGCGACCCATCACCCCGTCACCCGCGCCTTCGATATCTTCGCGAGCGCCGTGACCCGCTGGACCGGCTCACCCGTAGCGTTCGGCCTGGCGGTAATCAGCATTGTGGTCTGGGCCGTGACCGGACCGGTTTTCCACTACTCGGAAGACTGGCAACTGGTGATCAATACCGGGACGACCATTGTCACGTTCATCATGGTGTTCCTGATCCAGCAAAGCCAGAACAAGGACAGCGTGGCGCTTCACCTGAAACTCAACGAGTTGCTTGCCTCTCACCGGTCTGCGGACAATCACCTGATAGGGATTGAGGATGCCTCTGAAGAGGAGCTCCGGAGACTTGCAGCCGCGTTTCTCCGGAAGGCGAACGGAGGAGAGGAGGCGCCCGCTACCAATGCCTCCTCTTAGTCGCTGCGCGATAGTCGGCAAGCCTCATGCCGCCTGTCTCGAACGGCCATGAGCTGGCAGGATTGTCCGTCGTATCCAACTGGCACGGGGGTCGTGTGGACGAGAAAGTGCGGCAACTAATGGCGCAGATAAACGTGCTGGAAGATGAGTTGAGAGCCTCTGTGCATCAGGCGGAAGTCCGCCTGTTCTATCGCGTGGACGGCAAGCGGATCATATTCGACAAGTCAGTCAGGGAGGCACACCAGCAATCGAAGACCGGACTCCTGCACTGGATAGTCAAGAGCCGTCCTGCTACTGTCGTGGTCGCCCCTGTCATCTACGGGCTGATCGTGCCGTTGCTGTTCCTCGACCTCGGCTTGAGCGTGTATCAAGCCATCTGCTTTCCCGTGTACAGGATCAGCAAGGTCCGGCGTTCGGACTATATCGTGATGGACCGGTGGCCCCTGAGCTACCTGAACTTCATGGAGAAGTTCAATTGCGCGTACTGCGCGTATGCGAACGGCTTGCTGGCTTATGGAACCGAGATCGCCGCGCGTACCGAACAGTACTGGTGCCCCATCAAGCACGCTCGAAAAATGCTCGGCGCCCCGTCAAGGACTCGATCGTTCCTTGCTTACGGCGATGGCGAAAATTACCAGCAGCGGCTAAACGAATTTCGTGACGCACTGGCAGTCGACTCCAACAAGCCGGATGTCCCGAGCGAACCTCCTGCAAAGTGAGCCGCGTCAGCCACGCACGGTCCAGCAACATGTTCCGGCAACACGCTCAACGGATTACCGGAACGCGCGATTGCGGTCATTGCACCTGCCGCAAAACCGCAGCCATGCTCACGGTATCGTAGGGTTTTCGCAAGACAAAATATCCCGATACCTTCGAAACATGATGGTCGCCGGTTGCAAATATGACCGCCAGGTCATGGCGCAAAACACGAGCTCGTATGGCAAGTTCTTCGCCCGACATGCCGGGCAAGCCGACGTCCGTGATGAGCAAATCCACCACCTCTTTCTGAATCAGCGCCAACGCCGCTTGTGCGTTGGCAGCCTCGTGGACCACGTGCCCCAGCGCCATGAGCAACTCACCCGTGTTGGAGCGAATCAGGTCATCGTCTTCAACGAACAAGATGTTGAGCGCGCGCCCAGCGGGCGCACTGGGCGTGATTGCGGACAGCACGCTCAAAGGCGCCGGCGCGACTGTGAGCGCCGCATGCTGGCTTTGATTTGCGAGCACGTGCCGGATCTTTCTTGCAAGCGCTTCCCGCGTGTAGGGCTTGCCAAGCAGTTCGACACCAGCATCCAGCCGGCCGCCATGAACAATCGCGTTTTCCGTGTAGCCTGACGTGAACAGCACCGCTATGCCGGGAATCAACTGCCGCGCACGGCGCGCTAATTCGGGACTTCGCAGCGGACCCGGCATGACGACGTCGGTGAACAACAGATCGATAGACACGCCGCTTTCTATGATCGCCAGCGCGCTGCCGGCGTCGTTCGCCCTAAGCACCCGATACCCCAGTTCCGACAACATCTCCACTACCGTCACCCGGACTTGCTCGTCATCTTCAGCGACCAGGATCGTTTCGGCGCCACCGAGTACCGGCGTACTTTCCATCACCGCCCCGAGATCCTCCTTGTCACGGGTCCGCGGCAAATACAACTTCACCGTCGTGCCTTGGCCCGGTTCACTGTAGATCTTGACGTGTCCACCGGACTGCTTAACAAAGCCATAGACCATGGAGAGTCCCAGCCCAGATCCCTTGCCCTCCGGTTTGGTGGAGAAGAACGGCTCATAGGCCTGGGCCAGCACGTCGGGTTCCATCCCGCAGCCGGTATCCGTTACCGCGAGCATCACATATTGCCCAGGGGTCACTTCGGCATGATCGAGCGCATAGCGGTCGTCGAGGAAAGCGTTGCCTACTTCAAGGGTCAGCTTGCCCGTGTTGTCCATGGCATCGCGTGCATTGATGGCGAGATTGAGGACCGCGTTCTCGACCTGAGTGGGATCGACGAATGTATTCCACAGGCCGGCAGAAACAACCGTCTCGATCTCAATGGCTTCGCCCAGGCTGCGCCGCAACATGTCTTCCATACCGGTGACAAGCCGTCCGATCCTGATCGTCTTCGGCTCGAGCGCCTGCCGGCGGCCGAAGGCCAGCAACTGGCTCGCCAGTTTCGCACCGCGGCTCACGCCGGCAAGCGCGTTCGCCAGGCGCCGCTCTGCCCGCTCGCTGCCCGCCACGTCCGACGCGAGCAGTTGCAAGTTGCCCGAAATGACCTGCAGCAGATTATTGAAATCGTGGGCGACGCCGCCTGTAAGCTTGCCGATTGTCTCCATCTTTTGCGCCTGCTGAAGCGCGAGTTCGGTACGCCGCAGCGCGTCCGCCGCTTCGCGATCCGCGGTGATGTCGCGGCCCACGGCATGGATGAAACGGTCGTCGGGCACGGCCGTCCACGACAGCGTGACATACGCGCCATCCTGCCGTTGATACCGGTTGACAAACTTGAACGTGCGGATGCCCTCGCTCAATTCGCCCAACTCGGCGAGCGTCGCGACCCGGTCATCGGGATGCACGAACTCAAGGAATGAATGGCCGATAAGGTTCTTCTCATCCCTTCCAAGGATTTGCTGCCACGCAGGATTCACCGCCACAATATTCGATTGAAAATCGGCGACCAGCATCATGTCGGTAGAAAGCCGCCACATGCGGTCCCGGTCGGCAACACTTTCCGCCACCTGCTGTGCGAGGGTCTTGTTCAGGCGCTCCAGAGCGCGTGCCGCGGACTTCTGGTCTTCAATGTCGGTGTTCGTGCCAATCCAGTGAACAATGCGTCCGGCGTTGTCGCGAATAGGCAGCGCCCGGGCGATATGCCAGCGAAACGCGCCGTCGGCTCGACGAATGCGGAACTCGCATTCGTAGGTCGTGCCCAATGCCACCGCATCCGCCCACTGTCCAACGGCGTCCGGCAGATCGTCGTGGTGAATGATCATGCCCCAGGCCTGACCGTCAAGACTGCCCTGCGCCGCGCCGCTGTACTCATAGACCCGGTCGTTGAACCAGTCGAGCTCCCCGTTGCGTTGCGCCGACCAGACTTGGTTGGGCATGGCTTGGGCGAAGGTGCGGAATTTCTCCTCGCTTTCATGGACCGCGCGCTCCGCCACGAGGCGGTCAGTCACGTCGGTTCCCTGAATGAAGATGCCGATCACGGCGCCGGCTTCGTTGCGTACCGGCTGATACACGAAGTCGACGTAACGCTGCTCTGCAGGCGCCCCAGGGAGCCGATTAAGCACGATGGACTGCGCGCTGCCGGAGATGGGCAGTCCAGAGGCGTAGACCCGGTTCAGTATCTCTACAAACCCTTGCCCGCGCAGTTCGGGCAATCCTTCCTGCACCGGTTTGCCCAGGATCGTGCGGTCGCCAACCAATTGCGTGAAGGAAGCGTTCGTCAATTCGATGACATGTTCGGGGCCGGTCAGCATGGCCATGAAGCCTGGGGCCTGCTCGAACATCCGCCGCAGCCGCTCGCGTTCGCCGCTCAGCCAGCGCTCTGCACGCACCTTTGCGGTGGTCTCCACCACGATCGCGATGACGGCGACCGGCACGCCCCGCTCGTCGCGAACGGGCGAGTAGTCCAGGTTCATCCACACTTGCTCGCCACGGCCGTGGCGGTGCAGCGTCAGTTCCTGATCTTCGTATCGCAGCGTTCGGCCGGCCAGGCCGACCTTCATCACGTTGTCGTTGAAATCCGCGACCTCGGACCACCCCTCCCGCACCTTGGAGCCGAGCAGCTGAGGATGCCGGCCGCCGGCGAAAACGGAATAAGCGTCGTTGTAGAGCATGACGCCATCGACACCCCAGAGCGTCACGATGGGAACAGGCGACTGCAAGATGAGGGCAATAGTGCCGGTCAGCGTTTTCGACCAACCTTCGAGAGGTCCCAGTGGCGAAGTGGACCAGTCTCTGGATGCAATGATCTTGGCGACTTCGCCGCCGCCTTCGAGGAAGGCGTGACTCAGGCCAGCGGTCGGTTGTCTTTCGTTCATGTGCGGGGATAGATAAGCAACGCCCAACCGCACGACGCACGTAAGCGTCGCAGAGTTTGAAACGTCAGTAGATAGGCGGCCATTTTACCTTCCAAAATCCCCCACTCGTAGAGCGCAGCCGAGGCTTCCCGCACACACGCCTGGAGCGCAACTCCCGGGGACGATTCTTGCTCGCTGTACTTCTCTGGCCCCGTCTTTCGCGACCTCTGTTCTGGCGAGCCCGAACCTCGCAAGCTACGCTATAGGGCGTCGTTGTCGCGGATCAGGCTGATCTCTCCATTGCGTTCGAGCGTAGCTGCGCGCACCCCGGACAGGTCGTCGGCGCCTAGTTGCTGCCGCGCCGTTTCGAATAAATCGGTTCGCGTAATAAGCGCGGCGGACATCTGCTTCTCGTTGAAGCAGCCGTCCCGATACAGCTCTCGTTCGGCGCCGCCCACCAGCCGCTCCAGCGTCGGAGAATGCAGACAGCCCCATGCAAGCACACGATGCAGCACGACAATGGCCAGCGAGGCGACCACCGTTGGGACTGCGGGAGACGCACCCACGATCACGCGGCTCAGCGTCGCGCCAAGCAGTATGGCGACAACATAATCGAACGGAGAGCGCTGGCCGAATGAACGCCGGCCGGAGATTCGAATACAGATCAGTGCGCCAATGAAGGTCGCTATCGCGCGAGCTGCCATCTGCAGCGAATCGAGGTCTTGGCCGCTGCCGAACACTGCGATGAAGGCGTCCATGTGCTTTCCTTTCTTGTCTAAGGGCATGGTTTCTCATGAGCCGGGCACACCCGGGTGTCACGGATGCTGGCACGGGTTCGCCGGCTTGGCGTTCACGGATCAGTCGCCTTCATGTCATGCGGCATGCCGCGCTCGTCCAGATAGCGTGGATTCCGAACAAATGAAGAACGCCAGACCCGATGTTGCCCACCGTCATTTCGTCGCCCACCGTCACCCCGCGAGCACCGACTCCCCCGCAAGAAGCGTGCTGCGAGTGCGGACCGGTAATTGCTGAACGTCAGGTGCTGTGCAATTTTAGCGAACGTCGTGATGTCCCCCGAACAGGAAAAATCGACCGCTTCCGCGCTCGGCTGGACATACGCCACGCCTGTTTACAGGTACGATTGAAACACGTAAAGCGCCATGAAAAAGCCGAAAATTGTCTTATCCATGACCCAGCTACAAAGCCGGGGATCAGGTGAACGCATGCGCCCTGAAGACTTCGCGGTATACGCGTCGTATCAGATCAACGCTGGCGGATTGTTTGTAGGAACGCTAAAGGTTATTAGAAAAACAGACGGCCGATTATTGTTCCCGTTCCAGGGAGCGCCGGTGCTTGGACCGTACCCGTCGCGAGAAGAGGCGCGCGAGGCGGCAGTCATGCGCGGCGAACAGATAGTCGCCAGTGATATCGCCAATCCAGAAGATTGAGAGAAATGTGCTAGCCGTGGGACGCGCGGCGTGGTCCTTGAATGCTGCGTTGCAATGGAGCGTGGCTTGATTGCGGCGAATGTAATTGCCTCGGCCGGGTCTGCATTGGCGGGACGAAGCGGGACGAAGCGGGACGAAAAAAACCGCCGGGGTCAGTTCAGATAAAGCCGGCGGCCTGATTCCTTGACGCCCGACGAGAGCGTGATACGACCTTATGCGACCTGATGCAACGTTACGCGATCGTCTGCGTAGCGACTTCATCCACCGCTTCGCGCACGATACCAACGATCTCGTCCACGTCTGCCCGCGTGGTCACGAGCGGCGGCGCGAAGCCGAGAATATCGCCGTGCGGCATGGCACGCGCGATCACCCCGCGCCGCAATGCGGCCGCCGAGACCTTTGGCCCGACCTTCAACGCTGCGTCAAAGGGCTGGCGGCCTGGCTTGTCCGCCATGAATTCAAGCGCGGCCAGCATGCCGGTCTGACGGACTTCACCCACTAGCGGATGCTGGTCAAACGCAGCATGCAATTGCGCGCCTAGATAAGCGCCAACGTCAGCCGCGTTCTGCGTGAGGTTCTCACGCTCGAGAATGTCCAGATTCGCGATGGCCGCTGCCGCGCAAATAGGGTGGCCCGAATAAGTCCAGCCGTGTCCCATTGCGCCATGTTCCTGCGAACCCTTCTCGATCACGTCCCAGACCCGCTCACCCACAATCACGCCCGACAGCGGCGCATAAGCGCTCGTGAGACCCTTCGCGACGGTGATCAGGTCCGGCAGCATGCCGTAGTGCTGCGCGCCCATTTTCGACCCGAGCCGGCCGAAGCCGCACACCACTTCATCGGAGATCAGCAAGATGTCGTGCTTCTTCAGTACCTGCTGGATCGCGGCCCAATAACCTTCCGGCGGCGCGATGATGCCGCCTGTTCCCATGACCGGTTCGCCAATGAAAGCCGCGATGGTCTCGGCGCCCTCGCGCGCGATCAGCTTCTCAAGCTCCTCCACGCAATACGCAACAAACTGCGTTTCGTTCATGCCGGCCGGCGCCTGCCGGTACCAGTGCGGACAGACCGTATGCTTCACGCGATCGATCGGCAAATCGAAATGCTGATGGAAGCTCGGCAGCCCGGTCAGGCTGCCCGTGACAATGCCCGAGCCATGATAACCACGCTGACGTGAAATGATCTTCTTCTTGTTTGGACGGCCCAAGACGTTGTTGTAATACCAGACGATCTTGATCTGTGTTTCGTTAGCGTCCGAACCGGACATGCCGTAATAAACCTTCTTCATTCCCGCCGGCGCCCAGTCGATAATCCGCGACGACAGCTCAATGATGGTGTCGGTGGAATGGCCCACATAGGTGTGGTAATACGCCAGCTTTTTGGCTTGCTCGTAGATTGCATCGGCCACTTCGGTACGGCCATAGCCAATGTTCACGCAGTACAAACCTGCGAAGGCGTCTATATAACTCTTCCCCTCGTGATCCTCTATGCGAATACCTTTCGCTCCCCGAATGATCTTGCCGGGCAGAGCGCCACTGGCGTGATCATGCGCATGGGTCGACGGGTGCATGAAGTGTGCACGGTCTTCGTTGAACAGTTGCTCGAGTTGCTGTGTCATGAGTTGCTCCTTAAATTCCTGTCATTCGTGTCATTCGATCAGGCCGTGACGCTGAGCGGCAAGCCGAGGTTGCCGAGGCAAAAATATTTGGTTTCGACGAACGGCTCGAAACCCTCCGATCCCCCTTCGCGGCCGAGGCCCGACGCCTTCATGCCGCCGAACGGGATCGGCGCGCCGGTGAACTTGACGCCGTTGACCGAGATCATTGCGAAGTCGAGCCGGCGCACCAGTTGAAAGATCGTGTCCATGCGCGTGGCGCAGATGTAAGCAGCCAGCCCGTGCTCGGTGTCGTTGGCTTTGGACACCACCTCATCCAGCGTGTTGAACGACGATATGGCTGATGTTGGCGCGAAGTTCTCTTCATCGTAAATACGCATGCCGGGCGCGGCGTCGGCCACAACGGTCGGCTCGAAGAACCACCCGCCGAGCGCATGCGCCTGGCCGCCCACGGTAATGCGCGCGCCCTTCGCCCGCGCGTCGGCCACACGCTCGGCGGTGGTATCGAACGCGGCCTGATGCATCAGCGGTCCCACTTCCACGCTCGCTTCGAAGGCTGGTCCCACCTTCAATGCGCGCACCGCTTCGCTGTATTGATGAACAAACTGTTCATACAGCGGCGCGGCCACGAAGATGCGGTTCGCCGCGCAACAATCCTGTCCCGACGTCTGGAATTTCGCACCGATGGCCACTTTGACGGCCTGATCGAGATCAGCGTCTTCCGTGACGATGAACGGCGCATTGCCGCCGAGTTCCAGCGCCAGTTTCTTGATGCCGGATTCGGCGGCCGCGCGCGCGACGAGGCCACCTACACGAGTAGATCCTGTGAAGCTGACCGCCCGCACGCGACCATCGCGTACCAGTGTTT
Organism: Caballeronia sp. SBC1; assembly: GCF_011493005.1. NCBI lineage: Bacteria > Pseudomonadati > Pseudomonadota > Betaproteobacteria > Burkholderiales > Burkholderiaceae > Caballeronia > Caballeronia sp. SBC1. The sequence continues at coordinate 1,449,912 of NZ_CP049157.1, read as the reverse complement.
CCATCGCCATTTGCGGCTCCCCCAGTACGACGTTGAATACGCCGGCAGGAAAGCCCGCTTCTTCCGCCAGTTGCGCCAGCGCAAGCGCCGAGAACGGGGTTTCGTGCGCGGGCTTGACGATTGCCGTGCAACCCGCCGCAAGCGCGGCAGCCGCCTTGCGGGTGATCATTGCAACCGGGAAATTCCACGGCGTGATAAGCGCGGCGACGCCGACCGGCTCCATGACCGTGCCGAGGTGGGCACCGTTGATATGCGTGGGAATCGTGCGGCCGCAGAGGCGTTTTGCGTCATTGGCGTACCACTCGACGAAGCTCGCCGCGTAGGCAATTTCCCCCCTTGATTCAGCCAAAGGCTTGCCTTGTTCCAGCGACAAAATGCCGGCCAGATCGTGTTGATGGCGCAGGATCAGTTCGTGCCAGCGCAGCAGGATCGCGCTGCGGCGTTCTTGCGGCACCCATCGCCAGGATTCGTATGCGCGGTGTGCGGCGCTGACTGCTGCTTCTATTTGCGAGCGATCCAGCATGGGCACGTGACCAATCACTTCCTGGTCGGCGGGATTCTGCACGGCGATGGTTGCCGCGCTGTCGCTATGAATCCAGCGGCCATCGACATAACAAAGCGACTTGAAAAGAACGGGATGACCCAGCAACATGAGAGGCTCCTGATTGCACTGTATGACGTCCATTTTCTTCCTCGCCGCCGCATGATTTTTTCGATGTGGCCCGCCATGCGTGACGTTTTTTCTGTCCTGCGGGTCCTTCTCGCGAGTTTTCCTTATTCCCAGTCCGGAACGCTGTCCGGCATGTTCTTCACGACCTTCGTGACGATGTACGTGAAGTAGCGCTCGATCCCGATTTCATCCATCAACAGGGAGTCAATGAAGCGCTGGTAATGATCGATATCGCGCGATACCACATGCAGCACATAGTCCACGCCACCGCCGGTCGCATAACACTGCGTTACCTCCGGCGCGGCCAGCACGCGGTCCTCGAAGCGCCGCATGTCGTGCGCGGTGTGTTTTGCCAGCGTCACTTCGACCACAATCCGGCTCGCCTTGACGGCGCCCACCCAATCGAGTTCCGCCCGATACCCATTGATAACACCGCTTTCCTCCAGCTTGCGCACGCGTTCCCACGCAGGAGAAATCGACAGGTTCACCTCCTCGGCGAGCCGCGATTTCGTGATGCGCCCATCACGCGCAAGTATTCGCAGGATGGCGATGTCATAGCGGTCGAGCTTGATCACGATCAGACGACCACCGGAATATGGCCTTCCACCACATCGGCGACCACCGCGACCGTATCGCCGATCTGCACCAGACCCGGAAAGTGCCGCGCGGCCAGCAAGCCACTCCGCCGCGCCACATATTCAACGGCGGCCGCACCGGTACGCGTAGCGTCGTAGATACGGGCCAGCACCTCGCCCTCTTCAACAAAGTTGCCCAGATGACGACACATTTCGAGCAGGCCGCTATGCTCGCTGGTGGTGTAGCAAGTGCCGTCCGGCATGTCCAGCAGCGTCGTCGTGCGGTTGTTGCCCCGCAGGTCGTCGCGTGGGGATATCCCTTCCCGGTCGATAACACCCGCATGCGCGAGAAAGCCGTACACACCCCGCTCGGCAATCGCCACGCTTGCAGCCGTCGCGGTTCCGCCGCCGCCCAGTTCAGTGGAAACGAACACCTTCCCCGCTTCTTCCACGGCGGAATCGAACAATCCAACGCTATCCAGTTCCAGCATGCGCATGGAGTAAGGCGCGCCGAACGCACGCATCGCGGCTTCGCAACGCGCCTGCTGTTGCGCGTCATTCAATACGTGAATGGCAGCAAACGGCAGGAAATCCAGCGTGCGGCCACCTGCGTGAATATCGAGCACGTAGTCAGAGATGGGCAACAAATGGCGCTGGAAATAGTCCGCTATCTTCTCGGTGACGGTGCCGTCCGGCTTCCCAGGAAAACTCCGGTTGAGGTTGCCGGAGTCTACCGACGAGGTGCGCTTACCAGCCTTGAACGCCGGATAGTTCATGAAGGGCACGACAATCACGCGCCCGGTGACATCGCTTGCCTTGAGGGTTGATGCAAGCTTGGACAGAGCGATCGGCCCTTCGTATTCGTCGCCATGATTGCCGCCCGTCAGGAGCACAGTCGGCCCCTCGCCGCGCTGGATCACAGCGATGGGAATCATGATGGCGCCCCACGCCGAATCGTCGCGGGAATACGGCAGCTTGAGGAATCCGTGCTGCTCGCCGACGGCTGCCAGATCCACCGTCGGTGTAATGGGTGACGCACGCATTGCTACTCCTTCACGAACAATTGCCGAGGCGTATTGCAGAACGTCTCCACGCCCGTGCCGGTAATCAGGATGCTTTCCGTGATTTCCAGGCCCCAGTCGTCGAGCCACAGCCCCGGCATGAAGTGAAACGTCATGCCGGGTTCGAGGACCGTCTTGTCCCCCGGGCGCAGGCTCATCGTGCGCTCGCCCCAGTCGGGCGGGTAACTCGCACCGATCGGATAACCGCAGCGGCTGTCCTTCTCAATACCGGATTTGCGCAGCACCGCAAAAAACGCGTTGGCAATGTCTTCGCAAAGATTGCCGGGCTTCGCTGCCGCGAGTCCTGCTTCTATGCCCTCCACTACGGCCTTTTCTGCATCGATGAAATGTTGCGGCGGACGGCCGAGATAAACCGTGCGCGATTGAGGACAGTGATACCGCTTGAAGCAGCCAGCAATCTCGAAGAACGTTCCTGCGTTCGAAGTGAACTCCGAGTCGTCCCAGGTCAGGTGCGGCGCGGCGGCATCCGACCCTGTTGGCAGCAAAGGGACGATCGCGGGATAGTCGCCGCCATAACCCTCCACGCCGGTGATGCCTGCCGAATAGATCTCCGCGACAAGATCACTCTTGCGCATGCCCGGCTCGACCCGATCGAGAATACGTGCGTGCATCTTCTCGACAATCCGCGCGGCCACGCGCATGTACTCGATCTCGCGCGGCGACTTGATTGCCCGCTGCCAGTTAACGAGCGCCGTGGCGTCGACCCATGTTGCTTGCGGCAGATGGTGCGTCAACGATGCGTACGCTGCGGCGCTGAAGTAGTAGTTATCCTTCTCCACGCCTATTCGACATTTATCCCAGCCGCGTGCAGCGATCACTTCACGCGACAGATAATCCATAGGATGCCGAACTTGTGACTGCACGTAGTGGTCCGGGTAGCCCACTATCTGGTCGTGATGCATGAAAACGGTGCGCTTCGCGCCGTTCGCGTCCTGTCCACGACCAAACCATACCGGCTCGCCATCCATTGGCAAGAGTACGCACTGGTGCACATAGAACGACCAGCCATCGTAGCCGGTGAGCCAGCTCATGTTGGTTGGGTCAGAGACGATCAGCAGATCGATCTCCGCTTTTTGCATCGCTCGCCGCGTCTTGGCAATGCGCGCGTCGAATTCGCTTGGTTCGAAATACAGCCGTGCGGCGGGTGCCGTTGCACGTCTCGCTTGCTCTTGTGCTTGTGCTTGTTGCGTCATGAATGACATCGTCCCCTCTCAGAGCGTCACGTCGTTGTTAAAGATGATCCCTGCGTTTTGCGCACGCGCGCGTTGGAGCGCCAACGCGGCGATCGCTGTGTCCTGCGCACCTGTTCCGGTCAAGTCGCAGACGGTGATGTCGTCGTCATGCGTGCGCCCCGGGCGACTGCCCCCAATGACGTGTCCCAACTCGGCAAAGCTGGCGTCCTCTACAACCACACCCGCCTCAATCGCGTGATGAAGCTCGCCGAGAATGCGCGTTTGCTGAAGACGGTCGCAGATATAGCGACCGGCGGCGAGAACCGCCGGCGCCAGCTCATTCTTGTGTTCGGCGTCAGATCCCATTGCGGTGATATGCAAGCCTGGATGAAGGTCCTCAACGTGTAAGAGGGGGCTCCGGCTTGGCGTGGTCGTAATGGCGATATCGGCGTGCGCAAGCGCTTCATGCACACTGGCGGCGACCTCGCAGCGGATGTCTTGCAACCCCTTCGCAAAGCTCCGCGCACGCTCCATGTCACGCGCCCAGACGGTGACATGGTCGATCTCGCGAACCAATCGCACCGCCTCCAACTGAAGATGTGCCTGCTCGCCCGCCCCGATCACGGCCACACGTCTCGCGTCCTTGTGTGCCAGCCAGCGCGCGGCGACCGCGCCCGCCGCCGCGGTGCGAACCGCAGTGAGATAACCGTTGTCGAGCAGCACGGCCTCCGTCAGTCCGGTGCGCGCCGACAGCACCAGCATGAGGCCATTGAGACTCGGCAAACCGAGAGTGGGATTATTGAAGAAACCGGGACTGACCTTGATGGCGAAACTATCGAAACGCGGCAGCCACGCGGTCTTTACATCGACTTCACCAGCATGCTCGGGAAGATCGAGACGAAGGACCGGCGGCATGGCGACGGCTTCGGTCGCGAGGGAAAGAAATGCAGATTCAATCTGATCGATCGCGGCGATATCGAGTGGTACGAGTGCGCGTAGTTGCGCCTCGCCGAGAAGTGTAATGGCGGACATGTCAAGCCTCCAGGATCAGCCGGCGATGAACGCCGATATCAATATTGACGCCGCTTATGACCAGCACGACTGGACCATGCTCACCGTTGTTGCGCTCAACACGCCCATCGAGCAGCGCGGCAATGCCCACCGCCGCCGCCCCTTCGATCACCAACCGTTCTTCGCAATACGCATGCACGATGCCGCGCGCTATGGACGCTTCATCCAGCAGGACGACGCTATCGACGAGTTCTTTTGTCAGTGCGAAGGTATGTTCGTTGTCCAGACCGATTCCACCGCCGAGCGAATCCGCAAGCGTCTCGACTTCGTCTACTAGCACTGGACGCCCCGCCGCGAGACTCGCGTGCATCGCAGCGCCGCGTTCCATGGTCACCCCGATCATCGCGACGTTGGGACGGATGCGCTTGGCGGCAAACGCGACGCCGCTAAACAAGCCACCGCCTGACAAGGGCACGACAATGCACGCCGTATCCGGCAAGGACTCCATGATCTCCAGGCCGATAGTCGCCTGGCCGGCAATCACATTGAGGTTGTCAAAAGGCGGGACGAATGCGAAGCCTTCTTCAGTGGCAAGACGCAACGCCTCCACCTGTGCTTCGTCCTGACTCCTGCCCGCGATCACGACACGCGCGCCGAGTGCCGTGACGGCATCGACCTTGTTCTTTGGCACCAGCGCCGACATGCACACGGCCGCCTCCATGCCGAGCGCACGCGCGGCGTACGCGATTGCACGTCCATGATTTCCCGTCGATGCTGTGACTACTTTTCTGATGCCGCGCTCAGCGAGGTCGCCCAGCGCGTTGGTCGCGCCACGCAGCTTGAAGCTGCCGGTCGGCTGAACGGTTTCGAGCTTCAGATAGACTTCTGTGCCGGCGATCCGCGACAGCGATGCCGACGCGAGCAGCGGCGTGTGTGTCACACGCCCTTCAATGCGGCGACGCGCGCGATAGACATCGGCAAGCGAGAGAACAGGCATGAACGGAATCGCATGAAGGAAGTAGATGCGATCGAGTCTAATGTCCTAAAAAGCGCTTTTTAATGTCCTAGTTCAATCGATGCAGCAGATGCCGGACGTTGATGCCGGGTCAACTGAAGTCGTGCACGTGCGGGTATTGCTCGAACACTTCGCCTATGGTTTCGAGCGCGGTTTTGAAGGTTTGATCGCTCACTTCAGCGCCCACGCACAGGCGCACCGCGTTCGGCCTCTCGGCGCCGCGCACGAGGAACGGATCAGGCGATGTCACCGCAATCTCCCGGTTGCGCAACTCGCGCGTGACGCGGTCCGCTTGCCAGTAATCCGGCACCTTCAACCACGCCGACAAAGCCTGCGGATGACTCCCCAGCACATAGCGCCCAAGCACTTCACGCACCATCGCCTGGCGGGTACCCAGGCGCTCACGCTGCACCTGGACCAGGCGTTGCGCGGTCCCGTCCATGATCCAGCGGGTGGCGACCTCAGCCACGGGCGAAGTCGCCATCCAGCTGCTCACGCGCAGCACGCTTTCGGCTCGCAGCGCGAGGCGTCGCGGCATGGTGAGATACCCGGTCCGCAAGCCGGTCAGTACCGACTTGGTCATGCTCGTGCAGTAAAAGGACAGCTCAGGAATCAGGCTGGCGATAGGCGTTTGCGTCTTTGCCGGCAACGCCCCATATACGTCGTCCTCGATCACGTACACGCCATAGCGTTCGGCAATGCGGGCAATCGCGCGCCGCCGGGAATCCGGCATGAGCGCTACCGTGGGGTTGTTCAGTGTCGGGGTGCAGACCAGCGCGCTGATGCGCTCGCTGTCGCACATCTCTTCGAAATGTTCGGGACGTATGCCATATTCGTCGATCTCAAGGCCCTTCAGCGTGAAGCCCAGCACATTGGCCGAGCCGATCACGCCATGGTCGGTCAGGCTCTCGCACAACACCGTATCGCCGGGGCCGACGAACGACGCCAGCGCCAGGAAGATGCCATGGGCCGCTCCATTGGTGACCAGCAGCGTCTCGGGATTCGCCGGCATGCCAAGCGTGGCGAGCCACGCCGCGCCCGCCTGCCGGTGATGCTCAAAACCCGCAATGGGCCGAAACGCGCGTATCCATGGTTGATCCTCGACAGTGGCAAGCGTCGCGCACACCTTGCGCCACATGGCGTCGTGTTCGGGGGTGTGCACGATCCGCGCAATCGAAAAGTCGATGACCTCGCGCTCAGCCGTGTCGAGCATGTATTTCGACATGGTCTCGGTCACGCGCGCCGCAACGAAGCTGCCTCGCCCCACCTCGCAACGAATCAGCCCCTGCCGCTCCAGTTCCTTGTACGCGTTCGTCACGGTCTGCACACTGATAGCCAGGTCCGACGCGACCTCGCGCTGCGGCGGCAGGCGTGCACCTGACGCAAGCGCCGCGCTTTCGATATCTTCCGCGATCGCTTTCACCAGACGTTTGTATTTCGACTCGACGCCATGCACCGTACGCACCGCGTCACGCCATCGCTCATTCACATTCGCCTCCGTTCAATAGCTCCCATAGTGGCGCAGAAGCGGTTGCGAAAATTATTGTCCTAGAGCAATTAGAACAAAAATATGGCTTTGTATGCTGCGTTCATGGCGATGTAACGCGACCTCGAATCGGGAATTAAACCAAGGGTTTGCGAGCATTTTTGCCTTTAGTGCCGCGAGCGCGCGGCGCAATCAACCACGCTACGGAAACGGAAACGGGATCGACATGAAACTCAAACGAGTGTCTGGAATGCTGGGCGCGCTGTCCATTGCTGCGGCAACGGCGGGGTTGGTAGCCCATGCAGCGGCGGCGAACGCTGAAACAACCTTGCAGCGTATTCAGCGCACGGGAGAAGTGCGCATTGGCTACGCGAACGAAAGCCCCTTTGCGTACACCACGCCGGACGGCACCGTCACCGGCGAGTCACCCGAGATTGCGAAGAAGGTGTTCGCCAAGCTCGGCGTCAAGAAGGTCGATGCCGTCCTGACTGAGTGGGGCTCGCTCATTCCCGGATTGCGCGCGGGCCGCTTCGACGTGATTGCAGCGGGCATGTATGTCACGCCGGAGCGCTGCAAGCAAGTCGCGTTCGCCAACCCTCAATACCAGATCCAGGACACCTTGCTGACGTTGAAGGGTAATCCCAAGAACCTGGGGAGTTACGCGGACGTAGCCAAGAACCCCGACACAAAACTGGCTGTCATGGCGGGCTCGGTTGAGTTGGGCTACGCACGCGACTCCGGTGTGAAGGACGGGCAATTGCTGCAAGTACCCGATACCACCGCGCAGTTGCAGGCCGTGCGTGCAAGCCGCGCGGACGCGGCCGCCGGCACCGAGCTGACCATGAAGGGACTCGCGGCGAAAGCGGGCCCGACAGTTGAAGCCATCCCCAAGTTTACCGACGATCCCAAGCACACCGGATACGGCGCGCTAGCGTTCCGCCCGGAGGACACCGACCTGCGCGACGCCGTCAACCAGCAGCTGAAAGTGTGGCTCGGTACGCCAGATCATCTCAAGACGGTCGCGCCGTTTGGCTTCGATAAAAGCAACCTGCCGGACAAGACCACCGCGCAACTTTGCGGCGGCTGACCGCCTTCCTGACTGCCTTCGTTTGACGAGCCGGCGGGTGCCGGCCCACACCACCTCACCGCATCTACGCCAAGCGAGGAATTCCATGGGCGACTTGCATGAACTCTTGCCCCTGTTGATGAAGGGCACCCTCGTCACCGTCGAGATTGCGGTGTCCGGTATCTTGCTGGCAATCGTGATGGCCGGCATGGCGACCGTCTTGCGCGCATCGGCGTGGCGTGTTGTGCGCTGGACCGCCAACGCGTACGTGGAGGTATTTCGCGGTACGTCGCTACTGGTACAGCTATTCTGGTTTTTCTTCGTGTTGCCGTTGCCGCCATTCAATCTGGAACTGACTCCGTTCACCGTTGCCATTGTTGGGCTGGGGCTGCATTACGGAGCCTATGGCTCCGAGATCCTGCGCGGTGCGTTGCGTTCGGTTCCGGGTGGGCAATATGAAGCGGCGCTTGCGTTGAACATGCCGGCGTCGACCAGGATGCGGCGCATTGTCTTGCCGCAGGCCATGATCAACGCGCTGCCACCCGCGACGAATCTGATGATCGAGTTGTTGAAAGGGACCTCGCTGGTTTCGCTGATCACCCTCTCCGATCTCACCTTCCGCGCGCGCCAGCTCGACGAAGCGACCTTCAAGACCGCTGAAATTTTTGCGCTGACGCTGCTGATCTATTTTGTCATGGCGCAGATTATGGTCACCGTCATGCGACATTTCGAACGCCGCGTCAGTCACGGCATCACCCAAAGGACGGCGAAATGAACTCCTTCTTCGACGTCAAGTACGCGGTGCACATCCTGCCTGAGCTGCTGCGTGCGTCCATGTACACCATTGGCATCACACTGGTGGGTTTTGCCATTGCGCTGGTGCTTGGCCTCGTGCTCGCTATCCTGCGACGCAGCGCCATTGCGCCGGTTGCACGGGTGACGGGCTTTTTTGTCGAGTTCATTCGCAGCACGCCGCTACTGATCCAGGTCTATGTGCTGTTCTATGTGGCCCCGCTCTACGGTCTCACTATGTCGGCACTGACCGCGGGCACCATCGGTATTGCGGTCCATTACGCGTGCTATGTGTCAGAGGTGTATCGAGCAGGATTGAATGGCGTGGCGCGCGGGCAATGGGAAGCGGCCTGTGCATTGTCACTGTCGCCGTGGCGCACGTATAGCGGCGTCATTCTTCCGCAAGCGATCCGCCCGGTCATTCCAGCGCTTGGGAATTATCTGGTCGCCATGTTCAAGGACACGCCTGTGCTCTCTGCCATCACGGTGGTCGAGCTGATGCAGCAGGCGAAAAACATCGGCTCGGAAACGTTCCGTTATCTCGAACCGATCACCATGACCGGCCTGTTCTTTTTATTGATCAGCGTGACGTTCGCCTCGGGCGTGCGTCACCTCGAACGTCGCGTGAGATTGCCATGATGCATGTTCTTTTCGAACGACCGGCAGGGGCATGCTGATGGAACTCCAGGAGAAACAGATGAAACGGGATCTCGACCCCGCGCTCGGCGCAAACGCTGATGCTGATGCTGCGCCCAACGTCCAGCCGATGGTGCGCTTTGCCGGCGTCACTAAACGATACGGCTCACTCACCGTGCTCGATGCGCTCGATCTGGAGGTCGCCCGCAACGAGAAGGTCGCGATCATCGGCCCAAGCGGGTCAGGCAAATCCACTCTGCTGCGCGTGCTGATGACACTCGACCCGCTAAGCGACGGTCTGATCGAAGTGGAAGGCGAGCCGCTCACGCACATGCGTCGCAATGGCGCGCTGGTGCCGGCATCCGAGCGGCATGTGCGCGAAGTGCGCCGCAAGATCGGGATGGTGTTCCAGAGCTTTAACCTGTTCCCACACATGACGGCGCTGCAAAACACGATCGAGGCCCCGCTGCGGGTGCTCGGCATGTCGAAGCGTGATGCGAACGAACGTGGCCGCGAGCTGCTGTCCATGGTCGGGCTCGACGACAAGTGCAATCACTTTCCATCGCAGTTATCGGGCGGGCAACAGCAACGCGTGGCCATTGCGAGGGCGCTGGCGATGCGGCCGAAAGTGATGCTGTTCGACGAAGTGACCTCGGCACTCGATCCCGAGCTATGCGGTGAAGTGCTGAACGTGATTCGGAAGCTGGGCCACGAGCACGATCTCACCATGCTGATGGTGACTCACCAGATGGGTTTCGCGAAAGAATTCGCGGACCGCGTGTGTTTCTTTTCGCAAGGCAAGATCATTGAACAGGCGCCGCCGCAGCAGTTCTTCGGAGCACCTCAACATGAGCGCACGCAGCAGTTCCTGCGTGCTGTCCGGGAAGCGACTTAGCGTGAACTCAGTGAGTCCGGACCGATCCTGATCGACCGGTCCGGGCATCGATTGAGGGTCACGCCGATGCTGCAAAGAAGCCGAGGTAATCGAACGCGGGCGCGTCAGTCTTCACATAATGGACGCTTGTTGCTCCTACGGACGTAAGCGTGTCCACGGTCTCACGACGGTTCGACACGACCTTCCACTGCAGTACGTCCTCACCCGCGTTGCCGTTCTCGCGAGCCCGTCTCAACGCGGATATGGCCAAATCGCGAGGCGGCGAATGGACCACCAATCCCTCGTTGGACAGCGCTGCGGCATCAATGTCCAGATGGGCGCATGCTCGCGCTTTAACCGGGGCGTCGCTGACATCGGCCGCACGCGATTGAGCGATCAACGCGAACGTTTCCGGATCGACTATGCGTTGTGCTCTCATCAGAAGTGGTTTGTCCGAGGCCCACGCTTCTGGCGGACATTCCTTCTGCTCAGGCTTTAATTCGATAAACGGATTGATCTCCGCCGGATAGATCCGGCAGACAGTCGGGCGTTGCTCATACACGCCGCAACTCAGGTTCGCTTGCAAATGCGGACACGCACCCTCGAACGATGCCGCCAGGACCACGACCACCCGCACGGGCAACTCACCGCTGGAAGCGGCGAACGACCGGCGACGCTTATGCTGCGCCTGCAGGTTGCCGGCAGGCGGTTCATCAGGCCAGGGAACGGCTTCGCAGAGAAACTGAACATCGCCGCCGCGCTCAAGCCATACGAGCGCTTCGTCGACGCTCAAAGGCAGCTTGAGGTCATGGCAGCATTTGCCGCACATCGTGCATTCAAAGTTGATATCCATCTGGTGACGCTTCTCCTCGAAAGGCATCTGTAATCGTCGTCTAGCGCTGTCGCGGTGTCGGATGATAAAGGGCGACCTGTAAGCTAGTTCGGCGACTTCAGGCAACGGGTTACATTGCCGCCGGCTTTTGCTGCGCGAACCTTCCGCAACTACCCGACGAATGATCGTTCGTGTGCCTTTATCGATTGATGCGGGCCTCGTGCGTCACGCGAGACTCCGCCCGGGCAGATTCTATTCTCTTTGGCGGCACAAGAAATACTTGACCTCTGCAGACCGGCATCCTCCTGCTCCAACATGCGAGATTATTCGCCTATCAACAAGAAACTGTTCTCTCCAAACGCATTTATCTAACGCCGGTGTTTGAATAACTTAATAAACATTTCCATCCGTGGGGGAAAGTCCTCCCCCGCCTCCACGGCCAGCCCCGGATTTACCCAAGAAATCCGGGGCTTTTTTACCTGTTGTCAGCTCGATAAACTCAAAAAACATGACAGCGGCTGCCTAATATAAAACGTCGATTAAACCAGCTACGCAGTCAAACGCACTATTGGAGGAGACATGAACAAGCTCACAGCCGTTGCGCTGGCATCGGTGCTGGCTACTGGAGCCGGGGCCGCGCGTGCTCAAAGCAGCGTGACCTTGTATGGGCGGATAGACGCCGGGGTGGAGTACATGACCGGCGTACCCACGGGACAAAACCCCGTGACCGGCGCATCGACCGGAAGCAGTAGTCGCTTCAGGGCGGAAAGCGGAGATTGGGGAACGAGCCTTTGGGGCATCAAGGGCACGGAAGATCTTGGCGGAGGCACCAAGGCCGTATTCCACCTGGAAGGCGCATTCAATACCATGAATGGTCAAGGCCCTTCGAACAACGGCTTGTTCGACCGGTATGCCACGGTGGGAATTGCCAACGACCGCTTTGGCACGGTGCTGCTTGGCAAAGAGCTTTTCCTCTCGAACGGGGTCTGGGACTTCGATCCGTTTGGGCAAAGCAACTGGTCATCCGCCTCGCTCGTTCGTGGCCGCAACTGGAATCATACGAGCAACAACATCTCGTACCAGTCGCCGACCATTGCCGGCTTTGACGTCGCCGGTCAATATGCGCTGTCCAACGCGACCAACTGGAATGGCAACGGCACTACAGCCCAAGGCCGCGCGGACGCTATCCAGCTCACCTATACGCAGCCCGTTTTCCAGATCCGCGCAATCTACGACGAATGGCGCGACGCCGCTAACGGAACGTTGGACGATGTTTTCAATTTCTCTCGCGAATACTTCGGCGGCGTCAACGTGTTCTTAGGGAAATTCAAGATCCAGGCGGTCTATCAGCAATCGCATTCAAGTTCCGGCGCATTGTCGGGCGGCATCACGGTCACTAACCAGGAATGGGGCGGCGTGACGTGGCAAGCTACGAAAGCGGCCGCGCTTATTGCTGCGGTGTATCACGTCAATGCAAACAACGGCGGTGGCAATGCGACCATCTACACGGTCGGTGGCACGTACAACCTGACCAAGCGTACCCTGCTCGATTTCCAGATTGCGACCGCCCGCAACAGCACCAACGCGAACTTTGGCTTGAACGCTAATTCCTTCGGCGATACAACCAGCACCGACAATCCGCTCCCCGGTCACAGCCAGTCCGGTGCATACGCCGGGATTCAACATCTTTTCTAGCGGTTCGCCAAGCGATGCGTGCAACCGGTGCCTGGCGGTTGGCTTGATGCTGGCAAGTCTTTATCGTGGCGCCGAGCTTAGCCTTGGCGCTTGAGGGCAGCCATTTGTTAGCGTAGGCAAATGGCCCTTCACTAAACGTCGCGTCCATTCCGGTTAAGCGCATTGCGAATTCGTGTACGATCCGGTTTTAAATCCGCCTGGCTTGCCATGCTTGCGCTAAAGCTGACGCTGGTCCCATTCTTTCTTCTCGTCGTTTCCATGTCGGGTAAATGGTGGGGGCCGACTATCGCAGGATGGCTTGCAGGATTGCCCTTCGTGGCCGGGCCAATCCTGTTCCTGCTGGTCCTGGCTCACGGCCCGGTTTTCGGAGCGCATGCGGCGACCTTGTCGCTGTCCGCCATACTTGCCTCCGAGGCATTCAACTTCGCCTATGCATGGACGTGCCGGTCCCGTTCCTGGCCCGTTGCGCTAACGGCTGGATTGGCAAGCTGGCTTGTAGCAGCGATAGCCCTGGCTTCAATGCCGGCATCGCCAGCGTGGGCTATCGCGGCCGCGCTGATCGCCGTCGCGTTTGGACAAACGTTTCTGCCTCGCAGCAACGCCATCGCCCGGGCTGCACCGCTTAGCCCTAACGATCTCACTGGACGCATGATTGCCGGCGCGGCGCTAACCGTCGCGGTCACCACGCTGTCGTCTGCGCTCGGGCCCAAATGGAGCGGACTTCTTGCGGTGTTCCCGTTATTGGGGATCGTGCTTTCTGTCTCGTCTCATCGGGCGCATGGCCCTGACTTCGTGGTGTCGCTTTTGCGAGGCATGGTACTCGGCCGGTTTTCGTTTGCCGCGTTCTGCCTATGCCTTATTTTCACGCTTCCCAGACAAACGGTTTCGCTGGCATTCATTGAGGCTGCCATCCTCGCAATGGCCGTGCAATGGACCACCAAACGCCTCGCGCATGCACAACATGCACGCACGGGCGAGGCGTTGACGGTACCGGGATCGCGAGAGTGATGCAGTGGTCATGTTCTTGCTCGTAGCAGCAGGTTTAGATCCGCGCCAATCGGCCGTCGACTCCAATCTCGCCACCCGTCAGGTACAACGCATCGCTTGACGCCAGAAAGAGTACGGCCCGCGCGACTTCGTTGCTTCGCCCCAGCGTCCCATTGGCACCTGGGATTGGTACGTACTCGCACACGGAGAGTGCTATCCCGTATACGCAAGCGGCCACGCACTCCCAGGTTCAAATTGCGCTTCGCAAGGAACCGACTCCTGCATCAATTCGTCTATTGTCTTAAACAAGCAGGGAGTCAGCGTCAGTCAGCCACGAATGTCCTAGAACACGCGCCGGGCTTGACGAGCGCTTGGGTGTTATTGCGGACGATTCATGGTGGCAGAATCCGCAAAAACCCCATACCCGCTGGCTTTGCCTTGAATGCGCGTGCATCTGTGACGCCCTCACCCATCTCATGGAAAACCCCGGCACATTCATCGTCCTAGGACATCGGTTTGCGATCACACTGGGCGGTATCTTGAATCAGCAGTGGCGCTCGTGTTGCCGCTGTCTATGATTCCGGAGGAAGACAATGAGCTACGCACACTCAACGGCAAAACATACAGCTCTGCACAACCCGCCCAATCTCCTGCGTCGGGCAATTGCCGCATCGGCGTTGGGCAACGCCACCGAATGGTTCGACTATGGCATCTACGCTTACGGACTAACCTATATCTCGGCCGCCCTGTTTCCAGGCAGCACTGCCGAAGCCACCTTGTTCGCGCTCGCGACCTTCGCCATATCGTTTCTTGTGCGCCCGCTAGGCGGCCTTTTCTGGGGACCGCTGGGCGACCGGCTCGGGCGAAAATACGTGCTTGCCCTGACGATCATCATGATGTCGGTCGCCACGCTTCTCGTCGGGCTACTGCCCACCTACGCCACAATCGGCTGGTGGGCTCCTGCCCTGCTGATCGTGTTGCGCCTCGTCCAGGGTTTCTCGACCGGCGGTGAGTACGGCGGAGCGGCCACCTTCATGGCCGAGTACGCACCCGACAAAAGTCGCGGTTTCTGCGGCAGTTTCCTTGAATTCGCCACGCTGGCCGGCTTCTCGCTTGGCGCACTGCTGATGCTCGGTTGCTCCGTTTTGCTGGGCAACGACGCCATGCATGCCTGGGGATGGCGCCTGCCGTTCCTGATAGCGGCGCCGCTTGGCCTGATCGGGTTCTATCTGCGTACCAGGATGGAGGACACACCCGTATTTCTAGAATTGGAACAATCAGCCGAAAAAATGCAGCACGCGAAGGTATCGCTGAAAGAACTGCTGACCGAGTTCTGGAAGCCACTACTATTGCTGGGCGGACTGGTCGTGGCACTGAACGTAGTCAACTATGTACTGCTTGCCTACATGCCGACCTTCATGCAAAAACAGTTGGGCATGAGCGAGAATATGTCGTTACTCGTCCCGCTGATCGGCATGCTGGCCATGATGGTATTCCTGCCCTTCGCGGGCACGTTCTCTGATCGGGTCGGCCGCAAGAACGTGTGGTGGTTTTCCTTGATCGGGCTCTTTGTCGCCGCGGTGCCTATGTTCCTTCTCATGACGCACGGCACGGCTGGCGCGCTGATCGGTTTTGCAGTATTAGGTCTGCTGTATGTCCCTCAGTTAGCGAGCATCTCGGCCATGTTTCCGGCAATGTTCCCCACTCAGGTCCGCTACGCAGGCATGGCGATCGCCTATAACGTGTCCACCTCCATCTTCGGCGGGACCGCACCCATGATGAACGAATGGCTCATTGGGCGTACAGGCAACAACCTCGTTCCGGCCTACTACATGATGGCTTCATGTGCGATTGGTGCATTGGCGTTAATCTTCGTGACAGAGACCACCGGCTGTTCGCTGCGCGGGCGCGGCATTCCCGGTAAGGCATAAAAGTAATCTTGCACGGGGCACCGTCAATGCGCGGCGGCGACTGCCCTGGCTTGCTGCAATACACCCTTGGCGGCTGCGGATCGCCATGTACCCGCGTACAAGGGATTGCTTGGGCGTCCATGGCCGCGGACGCCGGCACCGGTCTTCTCTGGAGGAGAGTGCATCATGCGTATCGGTCTGCCGAAAGAAATCAAGAACCATGAATATCGGGTGGGGCTGACGCCCGCGGGCGTTCGCGAGCTGGTGTCTCACGGGCACGAAGTTGTCGTCCAGACGGCGGCGGGAGCGGAGATCGGTTTATCGGATGATGCCTACAAGGCTGCGGGCGCCGCCGTGGTCGACACCGCGCAGGAGGTCTTCGAGCGCGCGGAGATGATCATCAAGGTGAAGGAGCCCCAACCCGCCGAATGCGCAATGCTGCGTGCAGGGCAGATTCTCTACACATACCTGCATCTTGCACCTGACCCGGAGCAAACACGTGCCTTGATCGACTCCAAGGCCGTCTGCATTGCTTACGAAACAATCACCGGTCCAGGCGGCGGCTTGCCGTTGCTCGCGCCCATGAGCGAAGTCGCCGGCCGCATGTCGATCCAGGCAGGCGCGGCGCATCTGGAGAAATCGAAGGGAGGGATGGCGTTGCTGCTCGGCGGTGTTCCCGGCGTGGCCCCGGGACATGTGGTGATCATTGGCGCAGGCGTGGTCGGGACCAACGCGTTGCAGATTGCAGTGGGCATGGGCGCCCGCGTGACAATAATCGATAAGAACCTCGAACGTCTGCGCGCACTGGACGTAATCTACGGCAACCGCGTCACCACGTTATGTTCGAACGTGCAGACGATCGAGGATTCAGCGCACGCCGCCGATCTCCTGATTGGCGGTGTGCTTATCCCCGGTGCTGCCGCGCCGAAGCTCGTGACCCGCGACATGATTTCGCGTATGAAGCCGGGCGCCGTTGTTGTCGATGTCGCCATCGATCAGGGCGGTTGCTTCGAGACGTCCCGGCCCACGACGCATACCGACCCGACTTTCATCGTGGACAATGTCGTGCATTACTGCGTCGCCAACATGCCGGGCGCGGTTGCGCGAACCTCGACGTTCGCGCTCACGAACGCGACGATCGGGCACGCACTGGCGATCGCGGACAAGGGCTGGCGGCGCGCGTTATCTAACGATCCGCATCTTCGGGCCGGCTTGAACGTGTGCGAGGGAAACGTCACCTACAAGGCGGTTGCACGCGACCTCGGGTTTGCCTACGTGCCGGCCGAAAGCCTGCTTACCTGAGCCGGAACCGGAACCATAAAAGCCAATGCCTCGCGTGCAACCGCGAGGCATTGGCTTTTTGATGGGCCGCTGAAGTCGCCAGCGGCCCGTCAGGCGTGGTTAATATCACGCCGTGGTTACATCACAACCCTTACTGACCCGTGTACCCGACCGGGACCGTGGAGTTGGCCTTGGCAACCGTTGCATTGCTCGAGACGATGTATTGCGGAACTTCCGTCAGCGTCAGCGTCACTTTGCCGTTGGTATAGGGCACCGTGCTCACATTGCCGTAACCATCGATCTCCGTCACGTTACCCGATGCACCGGCAGCGTCCACCTGAAGCGAGTAGCTGGTCGAGTAGGTCTGGCTATAAAGTCCGCCAGATGCCGGCCACTGCGCATTGCTGTGTGCCCACAGGGCCGTCACGACCTTGCCGTTACCGAGTTGCTGGAACGCATAGGCGTATGTTCCGGCGGGAGTACCCGTTACGCGGCCGAGCGTATTGGTACCGTCAAGCACCCGGGTCATCGCGGCGAATGCAAGTGCTTCGGGCTTGGGTGACAAGTTCGATGCACCATACGCACCCTGAGCGTCGTTCAGGTCGAAGAACGTGCCATAACCCACTTCGCCAGGATAGTCCGCGCCATAGAAGAGCGTGGACATTTGCGCGCCGCCACCGAGCGTAATGATGTGGGAGCGCACGCCGACGGCAGCTTGAGCAAACAACTGATTCTGCGACGGTGACGTAGGTCCGTAGTTGATGCCCGGATCGTAGCTGGTACCCGCTTCGGTGACGAACAGTTTCATGTTCGGCTTGCCAGCCTGCATGACGGCACGCAACTGAGTCATCAGGTTGTCGAGCGCGTTGGCCTGGTTAGCCGGGTTCGGGTCCGAGTCCTGCAATTCAGGCGGATGTGACGGATAAGTACCGGCATTCCAGTAGCCATGCGTCGATACCGCGTCAATGTAGTTCCACAAGCCGAGCGCACCGAAGGTCTGCAGGTAGCCGGTCGTGCAAGTGTCGCAATTGGCCGGGAACGGGTTGGTGGGACCCATCACAATGGCGTTCGGATCAGTCGAGTGCAAGCCCAGATAAGCGGCCTTGTACATGGCGACAAAGTTCGCGTTAGTGTCTGCCCATCCGAGGCTTGGCTCCCAGGTCACCTGGTAGTAATTGTTCTGCTGGTTCGGATAATTGGCGGCGCGGATCAAGCTCGTGTCAGTACCCACGCGGCCCATGAAGTTCTGGAACTCGGTCATGTTCGACGGCGCGTAGTAGCTGTCGTTGAACTGACCCGTCTTCGAATCCCATGCCGGCAGTCCGTCAAGACGCACAATGCGCATCTGGTCGGGGTTGGCCTTGTAGAACGGGTCCAGGTCGCTGACGCTCGGCGTATAGGTGTTGGGGCCATTCGGCTCCATGGCCGACACTTCTCGGTCGTCGATCGTCCAGGAAATTCCCAGATCGTGCAACGCGGCAATGTTGTCGTTGAAGCCCTGCATACCGAACCGATGCTGGTCCTGGTGTGCATACGTCACCGTGCCAAGGACGGACGTGAGATTAGGCAACACGCCAAACGTGGCAATGCCCATCGGGCGCGTGCCCATGTTCGGCAGCGTGCCGCCATTGGATTGCAGCGTGGCCGTGATCGAGCCATAGCCGGACCATGTTGACTTGCACGACATCGTGGCGGTCTGCACGCCGGACTTCACGGCGAAGCTACCCTGCGTCTTGATCGCGCCGTTCGCGTCGGCGACGGACCAGATGACCGTGTCCGCGTTCGGCGAGTTGGTCGTGACCGCTATGTTGAATGCCGTGTTATTCGGAAAAATGCGCATGCCGTCGGTTGTCGGCGTGTCAGCGCTGATCAATCCATTCGCGGTGCCACCTGACGTTTGTGTAGGCGAGCCGCACGAGATGGCCGAAGCACCTGGAGTCGGCGTGGTAGCCGGTGGCGTCGTGGCGGGTGGCGTTGTCACCGGCGGAGTCGTAACCGGCGGTGTGGTAACGGGCGGAGTGGTGACCGGGGGCGTGGTGACGGGCGGAGTCGTGACAGGAGGCGTGGTCACGGGCGGAGTGGTGACCGGCGGAGTCGTGGTGGTGGATGCGAGGCTGACCCAGCACGATTTTCCATATCCGTAAGCGGGATCAGTCTGCGAGACAGCGCCGACATAACAGCCGACCCCGTTCGTGAACGTACGCGGGGCAGTCAGCATGGTGGTCGGCGAGTTCGGCGGAACCGAGCCAAACACCACCGATCCCTTGCCGGAAAACGTACAGTTGTCGTTCTCACTCCCGCAGAACGTGTATTTCACGCCACTGACAGTGATACTGCTGCTTTGCGCCTGGGCGTTACCGACACCAAACATAGCCAGTGTTGTCGCGACAGAAATAGGAAGTAGTCTTAAATATTTCATCATAGTCCCTGTTGTACTGCTACAAGTATTCGCATCCCCCGAGGATCGACAAGATCAACCGACGTCGTCTCGCGTTCGCGTTTTTTGTGGAGCTAAGAGATTTGACCGGGGGATGCTGCTGATCCCTGCCTTACAGCAGGAACGGCGCCCTTCGACATGTCAATGCCGACCGCGCGTTTGACTCAACGGGTCCCGGCCGACCAAGGCTCTCGTGCATGGAAAGCCTGTCAATTACATGAAATAGCGCTTCATATAGTTTGTCATCCTAATAAATGGCGAATTTATCCCGCCTGTCTTGATAAGGTCACAAAAACAGGAAACTGGGCTTCTCTTCGAGGAATCCGGCCAGGCTAGATCATCCTGCTGTCACATGTCCGACGGCGGCTGGGCCGCACGCGCGATCATCCCCCGCCCGGAGGTTTCATCAACCTCTGCGGAACGGACGACAAAACGGACGTCAGTCGCCACACGTTGCGTTGTCAGCAACGCAACGACTATTGATTTCGCTCAAGTCGTTTGCACACCTATTTATACAAATTGTAAAATCACTTCCATATCATCGAAAAACGCACAGCCCCGACAGATAACAGCGTGCCTGATCGCCAATTCGTGCTTCAACTCACCTCTTTCGGCCGCCCTGTCGTCCCGCGCGCATGACTGCTCACAGAACGCTGACCGCGCGCCCTGACCGAAGACGTCATGCCGTTGAAACAACTAGTTATCTGCGGCAAGCTGCGTCAATACTGCACCGCAATATCAATTCACGGCGCGTGCGCGCAGCCTTCGCGCGTTGAAAGCAGCAATCAATTCCATATGGCGTAAATGCTGCTGATATGGAAATCATCTTGCGGTGATCTGGTATTAGTTACAGTCCACTTTGGATGGACGAATTATATTCGCAAAAAAACGTTTCATCTCTGTAACGCTCGCGAAGACTTGGAAATAAGTAATAGTTTCTCACACGCAATGTGAGGAACGGTCGCTATCCTAGAAGAGGCGGAAACACAGAATTTTCTTCTCAATTCATCGTGCATACACGAACGAATGATTATTTAACTAATCGGAATCGTATGACGTTACCTTTTGTTAATATTATGGGTAAATATAACCGAATTGTCTCGCTTGATTAATCTTAAAAAATGAATGCGGCGCGATATATTCATTACATTAATTAAAGCTTACTATCTTCTTTCGAATTTAATGTGATTTTTGGAAGACGAAAAACGCAACAACAACGTATTTTGCTGCACTGCATAAACCACTGTTTTCCGATCCGGTTTTATTTCAAGCGCATCTTCTGCTGGAGCAATGTCTTTACTTCAGGCCACTCGGAATCGATGATGCTGAACCGCACAGAGTTGCGCTTGCGGCCGTCGGGCATGATGCGCTCGTGCCGGACAATGCCTTCCTGCTTCGCGCCAATGCGCAGGATCGCCGCCCGGGATTTTTCGTTTAGTTCGTCTGTTGTGAATTGAACGCGCACAGCGTTCATGGATTCGAACGCGTAGCTCAGAAGAAGGTACTTCGCTTCAGTATTGACACCCGAGCGTTGCACCGAGGCACTCAGCCACGAGTGGCCAATTTCAAGCTTTCTATTAACGCGATCGATCTTCCAGAACCGGGTGCTGCCCACCACCTGCCCAGTCTCTCGCTTGACGATAACAAACGGCATCACCGTCCCGGCCTGCTGACCTGCCAGCGCTGTGGCAATGTATTGCCCGGTGGTCTGGGGACCGGGAACGACCGTCACCTTCATGGTCCACAATTCACCATCTGACGCGGCGGCGACCAGCGCCTCCTGATGCGATGACTGCAGAGGACGAAGTTCGATGGTGGGGCCGGTCAGCGTGGGTTGAATATCATGGGAAGCGTCAAGGATCATGGCCAGTTACTTTGCTTTTGAGGGCCTCAATCATAAGTCAAACCCGGACAACAGATTCCGCGGTTTGGAGCAGTTACGAAACGCCGCTCAAGGTCGGGGATGGCTCCTCGACGCCTGATTGCCCACTCCCTCTTCCTACTACCAAAACCTCTTGGAATCAGGGCCGGTCTTGCGTTTTCCGCATCCAGTCCACAATGTCGTCGACTACCTTTTCTTCTATTCCATAGTAGCCATGCGGGGTCAGGGAGCCGCAATCATCCTGGGTACGTTGCGTGCCACCGCTAACGGTCAGGACTGCTGCTGGGGCGTGGCGAATCGATTGCGCAATTGACTGCGCCATCGACGGCGGTGCGACCTTGCATCTGTCATCCACGTTTGCAACAACAAGCGAAGGCACGCGGACATTGTCAGGATGTGCATCAAAAACTGTTTCATGCGAGCCGCCGAGAATGGACACGGACTCGGTCAGGATCAGGCCAGAAAGCTGCGTTCCTCCGGCGTGCGATGCGGCGTTCATGGCAGCAATGGAACCTTGGCTGGTACCAAGTACCCATACAGGGACATTAGCCTGCCTATGTGCAAACTCAATGATCTTTTTCGTTACTTCCGCGTATGCAGTGGTACTGCGCTGCCCTCGCATGGACTGGTGATCCAGCGCATCGACAAGCACGATGCCATAACCCCGGTCACGCCAGAGATCGTCCGAGCGCACGACGAAATTCTTCGCATTCTTGACCTCTCCGCTCTTCTCGATGTCGATCTCGCCAGTGCCGCCCGGAAACATCACGATGATGCCTTTTGTTTCGCGTCTGGCAGCGGTGTACAAGACACGCTGGAAACCTCCGCCTTGCAAAGGCAAGTCTTCTACAACGCCCTCACCGGCCGACGAACCCTCCACGGACTGGACACTGTCCGGCGATACGTGATGCAGCGCTATTTCACGTCCGAAGGCGTGGGTGCCGGAAACAGAGCAAATGGCTGCAAGCGACATGCGCAATAGAAGGCGATACGGCATAGGTTGAAACATTCAACGCTCCTGTCAGGCTAAGCAGCCCAAGTGAATCTGCCGACTTGATCGACCAGAAAAGCGCACAGAGTACAAAGCGTTGATCGGAATGTAAAATATATTCTAATGGCTACTGCCATACTAATTTCATATGCCTGCGTGAATCAGGATTCGCGCCTGGCCAGCATCGGCTTATCTAGCCGACCTCATGGTCCACCGCAGCGCCTCTTGCTCAAACACTAACTTCCAATGCTTACACCCGACTCCTCGTTCAGCCTCCTCCGTTAGCGATATTTCGTTCATAGTCCGAACGAATTCACCCGCGGCACTCTCCCGAGGTCAAGTGGTCGTTCAATCAGGACAGCATCAAAAGCAATGTCTTGTTACCTCGCAAACGTTTGCATTTCGGCCTTTGATCAATCCGCCGATTCGCAGGCTGGATAAGGCTTTGCAACCTCAGCATCGATACGAAGTTTTTTTAAACCCGATGACTTTTTTACGGATTATTACGATATATTACGACCGCTACAGAATGTTTACGTACTGCCTGGGAGCAGCGAACAGATGAAAGCATTGCGAATACTACATAGCGAGTCGTCCCGGGGTTGGGGCGGCCAGGAACACAGGACGCTCAAGGAAATGATCGTATTGCGCGGCCGGGGCCACGCTGTGGAAGTCGTCTGCCCTGTCGATGCCCGCCTTGGGGTGCGCGCGAGAGAGGAAGGTTTCTCCGTCCACCACGCGAGGATGAAAGGCGGCGCGGACGTCTCGTCCATGCTGACGATCAAGGCGCTGCTGAAACGCGGCAACTTCGACGTTCTCAACACGCATAGCGGCCACGACAGCATTGTCGCAGGCACGGCAGGCCGGCTTGCCGGCACACCGCTCGTGGTTCGCACGCGCCACCTCGCTTTGCCCATCAGTTCGCTTGCCACCTACACGTGGATTCCGCATCGCGTCATTGCAGTGAGCCGCCATGTGCGCGAGTACCTGATTTCAGCGGGTGTATCGAAGAGCCGCGTTGAAACTATCTACGACGGCATCGTCAAGCCCCCGGCCCTTTCGCATTCCACGTTGCGCAGTGAACTTGGGCTCGGAGCAGACGCGATCATCGCTGGCATGGTTGCGATCGTGCGCGATAAGAAGGGCCACGAAGATCTGATCGATGCGGTGCGGCCCATGCTCGCCGAACGTCCGAACCTGCACGTCGTGATGGCTGGTGACGGACCGTGGTTCGACAAGATCAAGAATATCGTCGACGGTCTCGGGCTTAGCGATCGTGTCCATCTACTAGGCTTTCGCACCGACATTCCAAATGTGCTGCGGGGCTGCGATTTGTTCGTACTGCCAACGCATCAGGAAGCATTGGGGCAGTCCTATATAGAAGCTATGGCAGCAGGGTTGCCGGTCATCGGTACGGACGTCGATGGCGTGCCGGAACTGATCACGCACGGCGTGAACGGCCTGCTTGTGCCGCCGCACGACATTGAAGCGCTGCGGGCGGCCATCGCCCGCCTGATCGATAACCCGAGACTGCGCGTGCAACTCGGCGTTGCAGGGCGCCTCCTGACCGATGCCAGCTTTACGGTCGACGGCATGGCTGACGAAACCATCGACTTCTATGAACGCGGCCTCAGCGAACGGCGGCTTAACGCGTGAGAGGGCAAGGGAAAGCGCAAGCACATGCGGTGCCCGTACTGATGTATCACCACATTAGTACGTCGCCGGGAATGATCACAGTCTCGCCCGATCGCTTTGCGGCTCAGATGGCCTATCTCGCGCAGGCGGGTTACCAGACCGTGGGCGCCGCGCAATTAAGTGCGTACCTGGCCGGCGGATCGTTGCCGGCGAAGTCGATCGTGCTGACCTTCGACGACGGTTATCTCGACAACTGGGTGCACGCTCATCCTGTACTACAACGGCATGGTTTTACCGCCCTGTGCTTTCTGGTCACCAGTTGGCCCGGCGACGGCGCGCCACGCGTTCACGCGCACTCGGGCGGCGAACTGCCTGAGTTGCTGGGTCATAGCGAAGGCGACCTGGCCATCCAGAAGGGCGAAACTGATCGCGCCATCCTGCGATGGTCCGAGATCGATGCAATGCGTCGCGCGGGGACGTTCGAATTTCACAGCCACACGCACAGCCATGTGCGCTGGGACAAGGTGGCGCGCAACCGCGAAGAGAAACGTGCTGCGTTGAGACGCGACCTCCTCGCTGCGCGCGCAGCACTCGAGACACGCATGGGCGAAGCCTCTGACCACTTGTGCTGGCCTCAAGGCTTCTACGACGACGACTACCGGCAAGTCGCTCGCGAGACCGGTTTTAGGCACTTCTACACGTGCGAGATGGGCCCCAACATTCGCGGGGCTAAAGAAGCCGGCGAACGATCGATATATAGGCTGGAGGTGCGGGACCGGCCGCCGTCTTGGCTTGCATCAAGATTGTGGGTGCATAGCCGGCCGGCCCTGAGCCGTGCGTATCTTGCGGTGAAGCGGTGATGCGAAGAGTTGGCGTAAAGCGGTGATGGATTGATCCGTCGCTTCGTGCGACAGCTTTGCTTCAAGAGAGTGACCAAGCGATTTCGCGGCGTGCATCGCCATGAGGCATGTCTCCCCATCGCTTGATGGATTCCGTGCCGGGAATTGCTAGAATCGCGGCTCACACGCAACGTGGCCGCCCCCTCATGAAAAATTACAGCCGCCCGCCGTCAGGCGCTCTATCGCTGGTGCTCGCCATCATGGTGCTTGGGTCAACACCGGCTCGCGCCGCTGGCGACCCGGTTGAAACAATCGTCATGGTTCGGCACGGGGAGAAGCCCGCCGCCGGCCTCGGTCAGCTAAGTTGCCAGGGCCTGAATCGTGCGCTCGCGTTGCCGCGGGTCATTGAACGCAAATACGGCAAACCAGATTTCATTTTTGCGCCTGATCCGGCTAAGCAAAAGAACGATAGAGGCACCAAGTACGACTACGTCCGCCCGCTAGCGACAATCGAACCCACTGCCATTTATTTTGGTCTGCCGGTGAACGCATCGATTGGATTTACCAGGACCGACGACCTGCATGCGACCCTGCTGGCACCCCAATACAAAAGCAGCCTGGTGGTGGTCGCTTGGGAACATACGATTATTGAGGCGCTTGCCCGCAAGATAGTCAGCGACGCAGGCGGCGATGCGGCGAGCGTGCCTCAGTGGGCGAGCACAGATTACGACAGCATTTATGTGCTGCGGATTACGCAAGGCGCGGACAAGGTCGAGGCGGCCTTTAGCGTTGAACACGAGGACCTGAACCATCGCGCCGTGACGTGTCCGGGCGCCTAATTAACGTCCAAGCCAAGTAACGAATCAGGCATACCGGCTTAGATGTTCAGGAACCCGAGAATCGACACCCCGATCCCTGCGACACCCGCCAGGCCGGCGACAACAAACAGCTTGCGGCTACCCGTGAGCGATGTAATTGCCGCAAGCGAAATGGCGACGTTGATCAACGCGAGCGCCTGACCGAACATGTGTTGCGGATGTTCCTTGCGCTCGGATTGCAGGTTGGCTTGTTCCACCTGCTTTTCCATGTCGTGCGCCTTGGCCTGGATCTCTGTTTTTCGAAGCTCGTATTTGGCGATCTGGTCGCGGTAGTACGCCTGCTTGTTCGGACCGGACAATTCAGCGGCAAGCTCCATCAGATGCCCCTTGCTGGATTGCGCCTGATACAGATTCCATTCATCGCTGGTTTTGCTTTGCAGCAGCACGGCGTCGTTCTTGAACAGCAGGGACTGCGTTTGCAAGACCCCTTCCTCGTAGTGCAAGAGGCCCGAGAGCGCCGCGAGAATGGCGGTGAATACAGCAACCCAGCGGGATAACGGATCACCCGAATGCGCTGCATGTTCAACTGCATGCTCGTGAGGGGCGTTTTCATTCGACATGGATCAGGTCTCCATCGTTAAGACTGGTTATTCGCGTGGCAAAGGGGATTTAGCGTCCGATCCCACCAGGCAAGGACGATCGTCTTGCCAAGAAATCGGGATTATCGCAGTGCTTGGCTAGTCGACAAAAAATGCTTGGGCGCTGGGAGCCCAAAGACAGGCCAATATGTTCGCACCTGGTGTTATCTACATGCCCTCGCTGGCTCCATGTCTGTTAATGAACGCACTTAGCGGCTAGCGCGGTTGGCGATACTAACCAAAGACATGCCGGGGGCAAAACGCGGGCCGCAATTGGCACCGGCTCCGGCTCCGGCTCAACATGCGCCCTGCGGCGCGCAGCCGGTCGCACTCGCGGAACGAGTAGACCGGCTGCCAAGCCCTCAACGCATCACAAGCTTACTTCGGTTGTTCGTCGTGATGCTCACCACCCTTGGCTGCTGGCGGATGCGCTTCCGGACGCGGATGCTGCGGTTCTTCGCGACGCGCTTCTTGCTGGACCGGCTGATGCTGAGGCTGGGGCCTTTCCACATGCGACACCGGCGGCTCAACCGGACGCGCGTGCTGCACTTCGTGCTCCTCTGGACGAGGCGCGGCTTCCGGCGCGGCGTGCTGTTGCTGAACGTTCGGCGCGTGCATGGCTTGCTCGTGCCGGGGGGCTTGCGGCTCGTTCTGAGCCGGACGTTCGGCATGGACTGCGGGCTCGTGGTTCTCTACCGACGGCCGTGGCGCACCATTTTCAGTGGCTACAGGTGCTCGCTGCTGCATGGGTTCCGCGGGATGCGCCCCCTGCGGCGGTCGCGCTTCTTCGCGCGGCGCATTCGCTTCAAGGTTCCTGGCTGGCGTGCCTTGCGCACTCGGCGTGCCTTGCGCACCAACAGGACGTGCTTGCGCCCGGTTCACCAGCCGATAGCCTTGCGGCGACGGCGCTGCAGACGCACCCCGGTTCAACGGACGCGCGAAGGCCGCGGGTACTGTCGTTCGCACGATCGGCTCACCCGCGCCGGCAACGCGGGCTCCGCTGCTGGCGAAGTGTTGTGCGAGCGTGTCCCGGTATGCCGCAGGAACAACCGGTGCGCGCGTAGCGACCACTTGACGTTGCATGGCCATCGCGGGCGCACCTGCAGAAGCGGGTCGCATCCCGCCCGTGAAGCTGCCTCGTACCGGTGCAATACCGGGCATGCCTGCCCCGATCTGCGCGCCGCTAATTTGTTGCGCCGTCAACCTGCGCGATGCCTGCGCCACCTGCTGGCCCTGCACGAACGTGTTGGCCGGCACAGCCGTGATAGCACCAGGCACACGCTGGTTGATATAGGTGTTGTGCACGTTCGTGATGTTGTTAACGATGGTCGTGTTGTGCACATTCGTGATGTTCACGTTGTTGACCCGGTTGTAATAGCTTGGGCTATAACCCGAGCCCGGGTGCCACGGTTCGTGCGGCCCCAATGCAAACCAGGCTACCCCCACGCCCACGGCGCCGCCAATGGCGAGGTCAACACCCCAATGCGAACCGCCTCCGCCGCCAACGAACGCTACCAGTGCCGGTGCATACACCGGCTGCGCGACAACCACCGGTCCCGGCACCCACGCCCAGGCATTACCCAGATACGCCCAGCGACCATAGTGGAAAGGTGCGAAGCCCCAGGGTGCATCGTCTATCCAGGTCCAGCCCCACGGCGCAATCCACGTCCAATGGCCTTGGTGATAAGGCGCCCATTGCGCGGTGACCGCGACGGTCGGAACCCACACTTCACCGTAGTTCGGGTCACTGCGCCACGTACCGTTCGCATCCAGGTCTTCGTAACCCGGAATCTCTCGCGAGACATATCGTGCGGAGGCCGAAGCATCTTCCGCGCGGTCGCGGCTAATGACCCATTGGTCGAAAGCATCGGGAGCGGGCGCGGGTCCACCTGCCTGCTGCTGGAGATTCACGCCGATAAACTTGATCTGCTGGCCGGCGGTCATTTGAAATACACCGCCGTCGCCATAAAGATTAGCGGTGCCGCTTCGCAGCGTCACGGTGGTCGAGTTACCGTCAGGGGCGACGTCTACACGAAATTCGCCCGGGCTTGACGCCTGCATCGCGACGTTCGGCGTGTCTATTTCAACAGTCTGTCCAGCAGGCAATGCCCTCACACGGGTGGAGAGTACGCCCTGCGTGACCTTCAGCTGGAGGTTTTTGTCGTCTATATCGACAATGCTCAAGGCCGTCTGCTGGCTCAGCCGCAGCGCAGTCGAGCCAACATGCAGTTCGCCTCGGGCACCACTGTCTACCCACAACTGATCGCCGGTGGTGAGCGGCCGATTCAATTCAGCATAAGCCCAGTCGGTTGCACCGGCCGGTTCCATGGTCACGCTGCCGTCGAAGTAGTTAAGACGGGCGACGCGGCCCGGCGGATCGATTGCAGCTGCTGCGGTCGCTGTGGGTGACGGGACGGATTGAGCCCATCCTGGCGGGACCACCGCTAACAACGCAATGGCAGAAAGTACGGCTGCATGGGTGCGGCGCAAGCTTACCTTCATGGGTACGACCTCCGGTAGTTTTCAGTTTGTCAGGTTAGCTTCGACCTAAGACACGCACTGTCTAACGCAGGTTTGCCACCGGTGGATGACATACTTCACATTACATACATTCCGTTGCAAACGATGACTGACACTTACAAAGAATGAATGGCGGACTTAAGACGCAACGGTTATCGACCATAAATAAGCTGGACTGCTAAAGCCCTTATTCATTTTTGTAAGGGCAGGCATACGCAATCGATCGATCACCGGCCTGATGCTTATACAGGGTTATGCCGGTATGTAGAAGGCCGCTGAGTATTTAGCGTGTTGAGGTGTTTGCGAATATCACCGCTAAGGCGAATTGAAAGGTTTGCTGGCACTCTAATCGATTAGCGCGCTTCTTTAACTTCCCAGCTTGTTTGTTTGGCATGGTTAGCTTGGTTAAACACGCGCCTTTGTAATTCGACGAGTCAGCAAAACCACCAACGCAGGCGCTATGGCGAAGCTTGCGAACAACCATGCAGAGGCCGATTGCGCGCCAGTTACACCACCGGGACTTAGCAGTCCCGCCGCATTCGCGATGAGTCCCGCGATGGCAGCGCCTGTCGCCATGCCATAGAGCTGCACCGTCGTGATCGCGGCTGATGCGCTCCCGCCCTCTCCCGGGGGTGCCAATGTCAACACGCGCGTCAGCAAATGTGGCCAGCAGATACCCACCCCTGCCCCGACACCGGCTAGCGCAAGGCCGCATAGCAACGTGCGCAGGCTCACCGGCAACCCGGCGCCAAGCGGCATCAATACAGACAAGACAAGCAGGCTTAGCGTGCACAGTGCTGGACCGGCGTGCAGCAGACGAGCTGCTCCACGGCCCTCATGACTTGAAGACAGCAGTGAACCAAGGCTCCATCCACCCGCCATCGCGGCTGCCAGATAACCCGCTGCAAGCGGCGTATGGCCGTGCAGCGTTTGCAGGAAGTAAGGCACGAAGATTTCGGTGGTCGTACCGACCAGCAACAACGCAACACTCGCATAGACGGCGCCCAGCGCCGTGTCGAGAGCCGTTGCGCCCTTGGGCAATAACCTCACTGTCGTTCGCCGTTCCCACGCAATAGCCGCTGTTCCCAGCATCAATCCAGCCACGACACCCGCTGCTTGCCAGACCAGCGATGTCGATAAGCTGCCTGCCGCGACCGCCATGACCGAGCTAGCCAGCAACGCGATCTGTGGGCCCGGAACGCGAGCCGCCCTGTCTGCTGGCTGTGCTTTCGCGTGAGGTTTCAACCGCGTGGCTACCAGCAGCGCTTGCAGAACGCAGAGCGGCAACAGCGTCCAGAAGGCCCACCGCCAATGTCCCGCTTCGGCGAACAAGCCCCCTAACGCCGGTCCGCAAAGCGTCGCCACGCCCCACATTCCCGATACCAGCGCCACGGCACGCGGCCAGAGCGGGGGCGCGAACACGACCCGGATCAACGCGTAGCTCAAGGCGCCTAACGTACCGCCGCCCAGACCTTGCACGCTGCGCCCGGCCAGCATCCAGGGCATGGCGGGAGCCGCGGCGCAAACCACCGAACCGAGCGCGAATATGGCTAGCGCCGCGAGATACGCGCCGCGCGGCCCCAACGCTGCCAGCACCCGCACAGACAACGCAGCACCGACGATAGAGGCCACCTCGAACAAGGTTGTGTTCCAGGCATAAAAGTCGAGTCCGCCAATGTCCCGCACCACCGACGGCAACACGGTCGAGACAACATGCACATTGACCGCGTAAAGCGCCACGCCACCGGTCAGGGCCAACGCAAGGACGCCGGTCGTGCCTCGCAGCAAGTCGCTCCAGGCGGCGGTGCCCGGCTGGAGCGCGGCCGGTTGGTCGGTGGTGTGAGTGGTGGTGTGAATGGTATCGGCAGCAGGCATGGGCTTTCCTTGACCTCGACAGTAAGGCCGCTTAGGCCTATTATCAAAACATTCGCTTGGATAATAGGTTGGCGCAGTCATTTACACAAGGATTAACTTGGATAACTCAAGCGTACAGTCGACTGCGGATCGCATCCTGTTTTTCATCAAGACGAAGGGTCCGGCATCTACCGCGACCCTTGCGCACGCTTTCGACATGACCCCTGAGGCCGCCCGCCAGCAGGTGCAGAAGCTTGCAGCAGCGGCCTTGATAGAAGGCCAGCAGGAGGTCATAGCGGGCGTGGGTAGGCCGCGCCAGAACTGGGCGCTGACGGAAGCCGGCAACCGCCGGTTCCCGGACACGCATGCGCAACTGACCGTGCAGTTGATCGGGTCGATCCGGCAGATATTTGGTGAGGACGGCATGGACCGCCTGATCGCGCAGCGCGAGGTGGACTCGCGGGCGCTCTATGCTGCTGCACGCGCCGGCAGAACGTTGCCGGAACGGCTGAAACGGCTCGCGGCGCTACGCACCGACGAAGGTTACATGGCGCGGGTCGAACGCGACGGGCACGACTGGTTGCTGATTGAAGACCACTGTCCGATCTGCGCCGCCGCGCGCACTTGCCAGGGCTTTTGCCGCTCTGAATTGAGCTTGTTTCAGGAGGTAGCAGGAGACGATGCCACCGCCACGCGCGAGCAACATCTTCTCGCCGGGGCACATCGATGCGTTTATCGTATCGTTCCGAATCGATATGCTAAGGATCACTGATTGACCCCGTTTCACCTATTTGTAAAGCACCTGTCGCTTCAGGTCTTTGGAAATTGCGCTCGCAATGCCGGCCCATTCCGCTAGCTTGGCGCCGCTGCATATGTTGCTTGTCAGTCTGCGTTCGAGCACCCGATCAATCTCCACCGTGTTGTCGTGCTGCTGGTAGCTCGAGTGGTACGAAATCTCGCCGCTATCCATGGATATACCCGATGGAATCGCCAGTATTTTCGCGTTGCCGGGAATCTCAACGACGTAATGCTCTCTCAGCTCCGTCCCGCTGCAAGCGGCGTCCAGCGGACTATTCATCTGCCGAAGCACAGTCTCGGCAAAGCCCTGGATGGAGTCGAAGCCCGGCATTCTCGGTATCGCGAATGCTGCCGGCCCGGGCATGATCGCAAGCTGGTCAAGCTTGCCGCTCAGGGACCACGTGAATGGCGCCTCAAGCTCGCCCGGATCAGTCGACGTCACATGTAACGCTCCCGTCAATCCACTGCGCCTCAGCATCTCGTATTCGATCCGGGTCCGCGGCAGTTGCGAAATAGTGCGGCGCGGGCCAATGCTCACCTGTCCGCTTAGTTCAGCGTGGGCCGTGACGTAGGCATCGCCATCATGGTCGATATTCAACGCGTAGTCGAGCGACGAACGGCTATTCGCCGCCTTCTGCGGCGGCGTGTGCAAGATGGCGCCTGTAGCGGTATCGAGTGCAGGCTTGTCGCTCGTGTCGAACGTCAGCGTTCCGAACGGCGCGAAGCCTGCGGTCGTATCGGCGAACAGCTTGAACTCGGGGAGCCACGTAATAGTGTGACTGAACAAGTAAAAATCGGGCGCATTCGGCAAGCGATACCCATTGCCAGAATTGACAAGCACGCTGTGGCTTTCAATGTCCTTCGCCTTGAGCAGCGCGGCGAACAACGTGACGTGGTCCTTGCAGTCGCCATAGCGCCCGCTCAGGACGACGTCGGCGCTGCGCGGCACAACCGGGCCGGCGCCAATGTATACGCCGACATAACGAACGTTGCGGCTCACCCAGTCATACAGGCGCGTTGCTTGTTCCCGCCGGTCAGTCACACCTTCGGTGAGGCTGTCGGCAAGTTCCTGAACCGCTGCCGACGGCACGTCTTGCTCGCCTGAACGCGCGTGATACGCCTGCCCTATCTCGGCATAGTCGCGGAAGTTCGTAGCGACGAAATACGGGCCAACGTCGGTCCAGGCCAGCGCGTTGGCTTGCGGCGCGACAGGACCGCTGCTCGCCGTGTGATAGTGGTATACACGCACATGTCGGCCGCCTTGCAACGTGTCTTGCTGCGCCTGCATGCCCGGTGCATCGATATTGACGGTCATGTCGGCGGGCGTGTCGAGCGTGACACTGGCATCGCGAAAATCACTGGTCGGCGGATACGCCTCGAGGTCCGTGAATTTTCCGGGGAACAGCGTGTCGAGGTCAGTTACCGTATAGGACAGCAATACCGTGTCGCCCTTGGTGACCGCGGGAAAAGCGACAATGCGCAGATGCATCGCGCTGAATTGAGGTGCAGTGACGGTGACCGGCGCCGCCCGGTCGAACACCGCGCTTTGCAAGTTCGCGAATACGTGCGCTCCGTCCGCATGGATCGTCTCGGCTGCGTCGACCGACACCGTCTGAAGCTCTGCGTTGTAGTCAATCGGATATTGCGAGAAGCTCTGTAGAGCGGCCTCGGTTGACAGGTTGATCTTCAGTGTCATGTGCGTGGTCGTGCGACCCGATTCGTCGACCGTCACCACCCGTTGCGCCTGAGTGATTTCAACGTCGGCTGCGTGACATGGCATGAACCACGGGGAAAGCAGAGTCAGCACAAACAATGGTGCTATCCATTTCGATTGCAATGCAGCGCTGCGGCAATGTTTTATTGTCATGGGATCGATGTTTTTTAGCGAGTGCTATTCGTCGCCGTGATGGGATGCACTATAAGACCAGGGCAATGCGGGGCCTGCTCGTGAACGTGGACGAAACGTCGCGAGTAATGCCGCCGCCCGGCCCGTGGCCCGGCTGCCACTGCGCAACAAGATGGTCGACCACGGCTTCCACCAGCGTCCAATCCATACAGAAGGCTTCGATCTCTCGTTATTTTCAGGCCATGCTGCTCAAGCGAGGCTCGGCTCTTACGAACATCTGTTACAGCGACGGATTTCCCGATCCTTTGCGTTTAATGCGATGCTCTTGCCAAGACATTCTGAAAAACGGGCAAGCGGATTGAAGCGCGACTCCCTTTCAACGCTTTCGACTGCATGCGTCATTGCTCATTCTAATATCTGCATGCAGCAGATCTAGTATGCATCGGCTCAATGCATGTTGTGCATGCTTTGTTTGACTCTCAGGGAACTGCATGAGACTGATGCTCTTATTTACCTTGCTGTGCGGCGCCGTATTCGGCCTGACGATCCCCCACAACGTCAGTGCTCAAGCCATAAACACGCCCGCGAAAATCTCCACGTTTGTCCCTGACTTGCGAAGCCCAGCCGTACGCCCCGGATCAATAATCCAGGCTGGTTACGATCCAGACCACAAGACTGGTCCGGACAAACCGGTCCGGGCTACGCCGGACCAGCAGTTCGAGGTTGAAACGGCATCCGGCAACGGCACCCTTCCCGTGTATTCAACCATTGCGCTGAATGCCAATGCCGCGGGTATCGAGCGAGTTGTCATCGTCGTGCATGGGGAAAGCCGCAACGCGAAATCAAACTGGTCCTCAACCGTTGAGGCGGCGAGGATGGCGGCGGTGACTGGAACAACCCTGATCGTTGGCCCTCAGTTCCTGGTCCCGCAGGACATCGCCGCCCAAGGGCTGCCTGCCACCGTATTGCGCTGGAAGATGCATGACTGGTCGCGTGGCTGGCCGGCGTTATCGCCGGTCCCTGTCAGCGGATTCGACGTACTTGATCGTCTACTCGACCACTTCGCGGACCGTACGCGATATCCGGACTTACGCACCGTTGTACTCGTTGGCCACTCGGCGGGCGCGCAACTCGTGCAACGATACGCAGCCGTTGGACATGGCGAGCAAGCGTTGACCGCACTCGGAATACACACCCGTTATGTGGTGGTGGAACCCAGTAGTTTTCTCTATTTCGACAACCTCCGGCCATCCGCTGCAGGCGGCTTCAAAGCGGTCGACCAGGCTACTTGCCCTGGCGCCACGCAGTGGCGTTATGGCCTGGAGAACGCTCCGCCCTATGTCAGCGGTCAATCCGCGCAAGCCATTGAGGCAGCGTACGCAGCGCGCGATGTTGTCTACCTTGCGGGGACCGCGGACAACGACCCGGACCACAGCGAACTGGACCGGTCTTGCGGGGGCGAACTGCAAGGGTCCGACCGCCTTAGCCGCAGCGTTTCCTATATGAACTACATGCGCATGCGGCACGCAACGAACCTGCATCAGAGCCTTGTGCTGGTGCCGGGCGCGGATCACGATTCGAAACACGTTCTGGCGAATAGCTGCAGCTTGCCGGTGCTCTTTTCCGACAGCCACGAATTCCCGTGTGCATCCAATCCCTGACCGGAATCGCTAGCTGTATAAAGATTTAGCGTTGACGCGCCCGCGCGCTGCAGGACTCGGCACCGCTCGAACGCGGGTTACGCCGCGTTGACGCGCTGTCAGAAGACCTTATGCTAGCGTCAGCGGCTCGGCCCCAGGGAGACCACCATGAAGAAAGCCCTTGAATCTGCAGGTGTCAGCAATATTCGCCAGCACCAATCGACCCTGATCGCGGAAATCGCAATCGCGTTCCCCGTCACCATTGCTTTGTGGCTTGGCATTTACTACTTCATGCCGCCACCTGACGGCATGGAGGAGCCGCTCGCCCGACTCGTGTTCGCGCTCAAATGCTGCTGCTTCGCGATCCTTTTCTGCTTCCTCACGGGAATTGAAGCGGTTGCGCATGAACGCTTGCGCTCGCCGGCAATCGATCCGTTGTCGGGTTATGAAACGCGCCGCTTGACGATCAACCTGCGCTATCTACAACACACCCTCGAGCAACTGGTCCTGTTTGTCCCCGGACTCTTCGCGCTGGCGTTCTACTGTGACAACGGACACTCAATGCGCGCCGTTCTCGCAACCACCGTGGTCTGGATCGCGACACGTTTCGCCTTCTGGATCGGATACCACTATGGGTCACAACATCGCGCAATAGGCGCTCCCGGCATGATGCAAAGCATGCTGGTCCTCCTTTACGTTTGCGCGAGGATTGGCTATGAGATTGCCGGACCTGCCGGCGCTATCGCTCCATTGATCGCTTTTGGCTGCGTGGAAGCTGTTCTTGTGCGGGCAACAAGACCGGTTAGCGCTTGAACAAGCGCGGCGGCGACCAGGCAATGCCACTTTCGATGAGCTCGTGCTACGGCTTGCCATTGGACAGCGCCAGCGAGATCATGATCGCTCATTCGCTTGTCACCCACCGTTAGAAGGAACGGCCAGATGTTTTCACACGTCCATGTAGGCATCACCGACTTTGCTCGTGCCTTCCGTTTCTACTCGCCGATCATGGAAGCGCTAGAGCTGCCATTAAAATTCCGCGACGATGACAAACCCTGGGCCGGCTGGGTCGCGACCGACGCACCGCGCCCATTGTTCCTGATCGGAACGCCATTCGATGGAAATACTGCCAGCCCCGGCAACGGACAGATGACTGCCTTTCTTGCACACGACCGCGACACCGTCGATCGCTGTCACGCTATCGCACTGGCGAACGGGGGTATGTGCGATGGGCCGCCGGGCTTGCGGCCGCACTATCACCCGCATTACTACGGTGCGTACTTCCGTGACCCGGACGGAAACAAGATCTGCGTGTGCTGCCACAATCCTGCGTGAGCGTCAGATAGACCCAGGCCACCGGTAACCCAGTACCGACGCTAACGGATAATCAAGCTCGCGTACTTCTCCAAGCTGATTACCGCCGAAGAGATAAATGCTTTCGGCGTCGTGGCGAAGGTAAAAGCCGACGTGCCCCTTCCAGCCGGAGGGATCATCACGGGACAAGACAACAACGCAACCATAAGCGGGGCCGTCCAGGACCTGGCCCCACTCAAGCCAGGAACGCGCAAGCGCGGACCCCGTGCCACGCTGGCCGGTATTCGCAAGACACCAGTTCAGGAACGACGAGCACCACGAGATTTTATCGTCGTAGCCCACGAGATTGGTGTGCGCGTTGTATTCCACAATACGCGGATTACTCTCTCCCTGCCCGAAGCGCCGGACCCCACGCTCAGCGAATGCGAGGGACAACCATGCGGGCTCGTCTATTTCATTAGTCATACCTACGATAATTCTCCGCTGTACGCCAACCGCAGGGGGCTACTGCAATGCGTTCTTCCTCAACCGGCCCATTCGCGCTCTAACCACCCCTCTGCGACACATTCTGCCGCATCGATCCACCGCCTACGCTCTGACCGGCGTCGCGAGCGACCTTGAAGTAGCCCCATACGGAGAGCAGCGTCAGCAACCCGGCGAACAGGAACGCCAGCCGGAAATCGTCGAGCGTGAAATGCATGCCGTTCACACTAGCCGTCTCACCGTTGAGCAGCGCGGCGGCCCGTAACGCTACGGCGCCATAGGCAATGCCTAGTCCTATGGTCATCTGTGCAGCCGCACTCCATAGCGTGCTCGCGGCGCTCATTTGTGGAGCGCCCACGTCGGCATAAGCAAGGGTTGCGAGCAACGAAAACTGCATGGACCGCGCCACGCCATAAACAAATACCACGATCAAGACCCACGCCAGCGGCGACAAAGGCGTAAGGAGGCCGCATATGATCGTGAATATGCCCGCTGTCGCCACGGCGACAATCGAGACATACCTGAAGCCGAACCGCCGCAAAATTCGTGTGGTCAGCGCTTTCATTCCGAGGTTGCCAAGCGCACTGGCAAGCAGCAACAGACCCGACTTGAAAGCAGAAAGACCAAAGCCGATCTGAAACAGCAACGGCATTAGATACGGCACCGCGCCAATACCGATACGCGTTAGCGAACCGGTCAGGACGGTTACCGAATAAGTCGGAATCTTCAGCGTCGAAAAATCGATCAGCGGATGCGGATGACCCGCCGCGTAGCGAACCGCGGCAAAGCCAATCACGAGGCCGGCCAGGACTACACCCCCTGCAATCCATGGATTGCTGTCAGGCTGGCTGGCGAGTTCGGCGCCGTAAAGAATGGCGGTCAGGGCTGCGCCGCTAAGCACAAGGCCCACTATGTCCAGAGGCTTGCGCTCGGCGCCCCGCAGGTTCGGGACAAGCATGGCGACGGCCACCAGTGCACAGATTCCAAAAGGCACGTTCAGCAGGAAAATCCAGCGCCATGACGCGTAGGTGGTGATGAAACCGCCAACGGGCGGCCCGACCACCGGCGCGGCAATAGCCGGCCACGTGATGGTGGAGATAGCCTGCATAAGGCGGCTCTTCTCCGTGCTGCGGACCACGATCAGCCGTCCTACGGGCACCATCATCGCGCCGCCTGCGCCCTGCAGCAAACGCGCCGCGGTGAACTCCGTGACCGAGTTCGATAGGCCGCATAACACTGAAGCAATCACGAACACGACGATCGCGCTAAAGAACACCGTACGTGAACCTACTCGGTCAGCTACCCAACCGCTTACCGGAATAAAGATCGCCAGTGCGAGCATGTAGGCAGTCATCCCGACGCTTAGCGCGTTCGGGCCAACACCAAATGAATGGGCCATCTGCGGCAACGCTGTCGCGATGACCGTGGTATCCAGATACTCCATGAAGAACGTTCCCGCAACTATGTACGGCAGCCAGCGAGCGGCGGCGGATGTTGGCAACGAACTGTTGCTCATCGAGAATCCCAGGTTGAGCGGCGACGTCGCTTTGAGCGACTCGCGATAGTTGAGATTGACGCTATGGCAGCGTCGATAGATCCAGCCATTACGTATATGGATGGCCTTGCGCAAGTGCCCGCCGCATTTGCTTCACATCAGGTACGCGGTCGGATGCGTGTTAACCCTCCCGGCATTATCGCGTAACACTTGGCTCCATGCCATCGGTCCATGCACCGTCATCGACTAGCCGGCATAAGGTAGAAGCAATTCTTTCATTTTCGAAAGTTTCGCGAACAAGGGCCTTGGCAGACTCGCCTTGGCAAACTTATTTCCCCCAACGAAACAATGACGCATCCGCGTCGCTTCGCTGGGGTTTGTCACGCAATCACCGAAAGAGTCCGGGTACGCTCAAACTTCGTTTTCTTTTCCGCCTGCCGTGATAGGGGCTTGCTCCCCGCGGGCACGGTATTATCCGGTCGAATCTCTCCCCAAACCGACACGCCATGATTACCTGCTACCTTCGCTATATTATCGACCCTTCGAAACTCAAAGAATTTGAGGCCTACGGAAAGATGTGGATTCCATTGGTCGAGAAATTTGGTGGCCAGCATCATGGTTATTTCATGCCGTCGGAGGGTGCGAACAATGTCGCGCTGGCGCTGTTCTCGTTTCCAAGCCTGTCAGCCTACGAAGGCTACCGTCAACAATCGCACCTTGATGCGCAATGCCAGGCAGCGTTCAAATATGCGGAAGAAACGCGGTGCATTGTCAGTTACGAGCGCAGCTTCTTTCGTCCCGTCTTCAGCTGACCTTCCGTTGGTTGAGCACGGACTGAAAATGGAAATAGCCGGGAGGACTTCCCCGGCTTATCACTGCTACCGTCCAAGCGCGCCGCGCTATGTCGCGGCCTTCCGGCTCAGCATGCCAAAGGCCGAATCCATTCGCTTGGAAGTTCCCTTAGAAGCGGGTACGCAAACCAATGGTGGCAGCAACCTGGCTATTGGTAGATGAAGCGGTCAATCCGTTGATGTCGGCGGTCAGGCCCGAATCACCTGTACCGTTCACATGTTGATACACGCCTTGCAGATAAACGTCGGTACGCTTGGACAGCGCGTACGCCGTCTGGAGGGTCACCTGATTGTATCTCGGGCTTACTCCATCCAGGCTTGCGTCAGTGAACGTGTAGGCACCCGACAGCGTCCATGCAGGCGTGAAGTTGTAGCGGCCGTTCACCTCATAGTTGGTGAAGCGCGCGCCGCCGCCTGCCAAGGCAATGCCATTTGTCGTACCCGAAGCCGACGCGCCAATACCCGTCAAGTTGCTCAACTGTGTCTGCGAGAACACGAAGCCTACGTTTGCTGCGCCGAATGCATAGTTGACGCCCCCGCCATAGGTGCGTTGACGGCCCGCTGCGAACGTAGCGTCGGCGGTTACCGCGCCGGACGAGTTCAAAGTGGAGCCCGCGCTCTTGAGCTGCATGTAGCTGGCCGCGGCGGTCAAAGGACCATAGTTATACGACGCGCCAAGGCTGTATGCACGGTTGTCCGAGAACCCGCCCGCATCGTTCGAGAAGCCATACAGGCCGCCGAACTTGAAACCGCCGTAGTTGACGCTCTGGTACTTGACCGAGTTGTTGACGCGGAACGAGTTGTCGAGGTTGTCATTGTCGAACGGGTGAGCGGCCTGCGTGCCGCCGAACTGCGTGCCGGTCAGCGCGAGCGGGCCGACGTAGTCAACCATTGAGTCGTACTGGCGGCCGAGGGTGATGGCGCCTGCCTGGTCACTCGACAAACCGACGAACGCCTGACGGCCAAACTCCAGGCCGTTCTGGCCTAACTTGCCGCTGTCGATATTAAAACCATTTTCCAACGTGAAGATGGCCTTGAGACCACCGCCCAGGTCTTCGGAGCCACGCAGGCCCCAACGGCTGCCGTTGACCTGGCCGCTGGTTGCCTGGACGTTCTTGCTGCCGTCCTGGTTGTTTGTGTAGGTGATGCCCGCATCGATCAGGCCATAGAGGGTCACGCTGTTCTGAGCGTGTGCCGCTCCGGCGAAGGTGCCGAACACACCGAGAGCAAGAAGGGATTTCTTCATTTCAAATTCTCCGAAAATACGATTGAGCAACGCGGTCCGCTTGGCCCATTGCCAAGGGCTGCAAGCACCGCGATCTCGTCAGATAAACGTGCATCGCTGCGCGTACTGATCGACGTCGCCGTGCGTCGATCAGACGGGCACCATTAAACAGCAGCGTCTTGCGAGGGCTGTTGGAAGCGGACAACAAGCATCGTTACCAAGCGTTGCACCCGGCCGAAACAGTAACGCAATGGTTTGCGTCCAACAGGGCAGCTGAGTGACTGCCGTAGGTCGGCAAAGCGTTCTCTGTAAAGGCGTGCGGGAATGCTCCCGTAGAGCTGCCGACAAGACGCGGGCCGCGATCAATAGCCCGACGCGTACCCTGCCGTCATGAAGGGGAACATTCTGGAACATTTGGGTGATGCATAAAACGCGGCTAAGCAGCGCTCCATGCAAGAAGAGAAACCGTCATCGCTGCGCATACGTGTGTTGATGTGCGCTGACGTTCATAGTGTGCAACAGCATGATCGACCTATAGTTAAACCAAGATGAAACGTAAGCATGGGAGCGCCGAAGACGTTGGCCCCATCGCTTGCGCTAGTTAAGCAGGTTGCGCCAATTCCTCACCAAGCATTTCACCGTGTCTCCAAGCACGAACGCTGTGTGCGTCATGAGTCTCGCCTTGAGCTTCTTTCTCTTGTGAGAAAGAGTGGTTGGAGCATGCGGCAAATCTGATAGAAGGCTTTAGCCACAAGCCTGAACGACCAGCCCACGTATCGCACCCTTCCACGCCGCGCCGCCAACCACTCGATGCTCCCCCTATTTCCAGTGAGAAATGCGGTAATGAAGCCGTAACGCACCGCGTCATATAGCGAGCTACTTTAGTGACTCGTCTAGCGACTTGCACGCGAGGGCAGCAACCATGATGAAACACATTCTTTCCGCACAAGTTCTTGCAGCGGTTCTGCGAGCCAGTTCAACGCCGTTGTTTTCGGAAATGCTCGTAGCCATGTCAGCCGACCGGGAACGCGCTGCTTTCTTCCGTGATAGCACCACCAATGCCGCCTCCTTGCGGCGAAGCAGCGCGCGCTAACGCCGGGGCATCTCCAACGTTCGCTTGAGGATAAGACACAGAGTTCCCCGCTCGTTTTCTAATCCACCAGTAAACGAACCGCAAGGCAGCTAGCCTGTCACAGGGTCGTTGCCTGTTCCTTCAATACCTTACACAATAGATAAGGATTACATAATATGCCATTAGTGAAAGAAAAGATCGATCCCCAGCGCAGCCCGGTCCGGGCAGAAGGGATCGAAAGAAATGACCTGCCCGAGTCCGTGCGGGTTGCTTCCATTGAGCGTATCGAGCTGGAACCCGACGGCCAACATATGGTGGTGCATAGCGACCGCTCGACCCTGACGTTCCATTATTCGGTATTTCGCGAACTACTCGCCGTACTTCCCGCCGCGATCATGCAGTCAGAGCGAATGCTGCAGCGAACGCCGCACATCAACTTTGCGATGGGATGCGAAGGATGGGAACTCGGCGCGATCGATAACGGCAATAGCCTGGTCCTGACGTTCCGGCTGCAAGGCGGCGCCGACATATCCTTTTGTCTTCCCCGGGAGCAGATCCCTCCCATGGTCGACGCGCTGATATCAGCAGCACGACTGGTCCAGATTCCAGCGCACGCGAGCGGCCCCTTGCAATAACCGGCTAGTGCAACGCAATTCCTGAGCGGCCAGACGACGCAAGTCCCGGCCGGGCACGGCACCGATCACGTCCGATACGACGCGCAAAAGCAAAGCAACACATTCGGGCCGATATGCTCGTCAAGTACATCAAATGAAATTCAATTTCCGAACTTTCCGACCTTTCCGAACCTTCCGCACCGCTCACTCAGCCGTTGCCATCGCATTGAACTTGCTCCTCGCACCGAGCGTCTATGCGGCGACCAGCAGTTTTGTCATCAAGGACATACAGATAGAGGGACTGCAACGCATCGAGCCCAGTTCGGTCTTCGCCTACGTCCCGCTCAAACGAGGAGATGTTTTCACGGACGACAAAGCGTCGGAAACCATCCGCGCCCTCTATGCAACCGGCTTCTTCGACAACGTCCAGGTCGAGACGCAAGGGAATGTGGTCATTGTAAAAGTACAGGAGCGTGCCGCGGTGTCGGCAATCGACTTTGCCGGTATCCACGAGTTCGACAAGGACAATCTCACCAAGGCGTTGCATTCAGTCGGCCTTTCGCAGGGCAGCACATACGACAAGGCACTTGTCAGCAAAGCCGAACAGGAACTGAAACGCCAATACCTGACTCGCGGTTATTACGCTGCCGAGGTGACCACCACGGTCACGCCGATCGACCGTAACCGGGTATCCATCCTGTTCTCGGTAGCGGAAGGTCCCAGCGCGAAAATCCGCCAGATCAACTTCCTGGGCAATCACATTGCAAGCTCGTCGACACTACTCGACGAAATGCAGTTATCGACCCCTAACTGGTTCTCCTGGTACACGAAGAACGACCTCTACGCGAAGGACAAGCTCACAGGGGATCTGGAAAAAGTGCGCTCGTATTACTTGAACCGTGGTTATCTTGAGTTCAATATTGACTCCACGCAAGTGTCGATCTCTCCCGACAAGAAGGACATGTACCTGACGATCACCATTCACGAGGGTGAGCCGTACACCATTTCGAGCATACGGCTTGGCGGCAATCTGCTCGATCGCAACGCTGAGTTGCAAAAGCTCGTGTCAATCCAAGCGGGCGAGCGTTTCTCGGCAGAAAAATTGCAAGCCACGACCCAGGGCTTGGTCGACAAACTGGGGGAGTATGGCTACGCGTTCGCGCAGGTCAATGCCCAGCCGGAGATCGACCAAATTCATCATACGGTCGCGTTGACGTTGCAGGTCGAGCCGGGAAAGCGCGTGTATGTGCGCCGCGTGAACATTGAAGGCAACACCCGCACACGCGACGAGGTGATACGCCGTGAAATGCGGCAGATGGAAAGCTCGTGGTTCGACAGCAGCCGCGTGAAGCTCTCGAAGGAGCGGATCGATCGTCTCGGATATTTTACGAACACGGATATAACCACTGTCCCTGTTCCCGGCACCACCGACGAGGTCGACATAAACGTAAAGGTGGAAGAGAAACCAACGGGTGCGATCACGTTGGGCGCCGGCTATGATTCGAGCGACAAGGTCGTGCTGTCAGCCGGGGTATCGCAGGACAACGTGTTCGGCTCTGGAACAACGCTCGCGCTGAACGTGAATACCGCTACGACGTACCGGACTTTGTCGGTGACGCAAACCGATCCCTATTTTACGATCGACGGTATCAAGCGCATCACTGACATGTATTACAGGACCACGTATCCGCTTTACAACTTCAGCGACTCGAGTTTTAGAATTACATCGATAGGCGCGGATATGAAGTTCGGCATACCCTTCTCCGAAACGGACATGGTCTATTTTGGTATTGGTTTCGAACAGGACCGCTTTAACACGGACTCGTCGACGCCACAAAGCTACCTGGATTATGTGGCTGAGTTCGGACGCGTGGTAAATAACGTTCCGCTGACTGTCGGCTGGTCCCACGACGCACGCGACAGCGCTTTGATACCGAGCAAGGGCTATTTTCTCCAGGCCAACGGTGAGCTGGGAACGCCAGCAGGAAATACCCAGTACTACAAATCAGATGTCCAGGCTCAGTACTATTACACACCCGCCAGAGGGTTTATTCTCGGCCTGAATTTCCAGGCGGGCTATGGTCACGGCATACACGGAGACGCCTATCCGATCTTCAAGAACTACTACGGAGGCGGTATTGGCTCTGTGCTGGGCTACGAGTCCGGTTCGCTCGGACCGCGCGACGTCACCACCAACGACCCGATCGGCGGGTCAAAGATGATCGTCGGGAACATAGAAATGACCGTCCCCCTGCCGGGTACGGGATACGACCGGACCCTGCGCGTGTTTACCTTTGTGGACGGCGGCAACGTCTGGGGCGACGAGGGCAGCAGCGTGGGCGCCAACGGCCTGCGCTACAGCTATGGTGCGGGACTTGAGTGGATATCCCCGATCGGGCCACTCAAGCTGGACCTCGGTTTCCCGATCGTGAGGCACGCAGGAGACCAATACCAAAAGTTCCAGTTCCAGATCGGCACGTCGTTCTAACCCGTGCCGTCCGCAGATACGCCCA
This sequence comes from Caballeronia sp. SBC1, assembly GCF_011493005.1. Classification (NCBI taxonomy): domain Bacteria; kingdom Pseudomonadati; phylum Pseudomonadota; class Betaproteobacteria; order Burkholderiales; family Burkholderiaceae; genus Caballeronia; species Caballeronia sp. SBC1. Next base: position 1,405,366 of record NZ_CP049157.1, on the reverse strand, counting down.
TTGGATTCACGCCGTGCATGCGTCAGATCGCCGTCGCAGCGGCGATCGTCATGTTCCTCACACCTTCGCCCGCACGCGCGCAATTGAGCGGCGCGGCGGCTCAGGCGGAATCGATCGATCCGCCCTGGGGTCTTCGACTCGCACCTGAAATGACCGAGCATCCGTTGCCGGCAAATACATCTCCGGCCGTATTCGGCATTGGCGATGCGGCAGACGGCGACGAAGACCGCGACATGTCGCTCAAGGGCCATGGAGAGCTTCGGCGCGACACTACGATTGTCAAAGGCGACGCCGTTCACTACGACATGGACCGTAATGTGGTCGATGCTTACGGCCATGTGCACGTGGTCGACAAATACGACGTCTTTGTCGGCCCCGAGGCGCATATGCATGTCGAGGCCAACGAGGGCACCATGACCACGCCGACCTATCACTTCAATCTGACGGGTGGCTCGGGTAGCGCAGACAGCATCGACCTGATCGACAACGAACGTTCAGTCATACATCACGGCACGTACACCGCGTGCCAGTGCGAAACCGATCCGGCCTGGTACCTCAAGGCGGCAAGTTTTGACATGGACCAAGGGTCGAACGAAGGCGTTGCTCACAATGGCGTGCTGTTCTTCCAGGGCGTGCCCATCTTCGCGAGTCCGTGGTTGTCGTTTCCGTTGTCCAACGCTCGCCAGAGCGGCTTTCTACCGCCAACTTTCTCGCTGAGTTCGACGAATGGATTCGACCTCACCGTCCCGTATTATTTCAATATTGCGCCGAACTACGACCTGACGGTGACACCGCGCTACATGTCCAAACGCGGCGCCATGCTGACAACGAATTACCGCTATTTGTCGCCTACCTATTCGGGTTCGGTGACCATTGCCTATCTGCCCGACGACGCCCTGACCAAGACCAACCGTTATTCGATCAACATCGTGCACAACCAGAACTTCGGCGGCGGGTTGGCTGCCTATGTTAACTATTCACAGGTGTCGGACGTCAACGTCACAACGGACCTGGCTTCGAATACCGCGTCGCTGGTCAATGGGCAGGACATCTTCCAGCAGGAGGCCGGGGTAACGTACAACAACGGTCCATGGTCGGTGGTGGCGCGGGTGCAGCGCTGGCAATCGTTCAGTACGGCGCCGCCCTACAATCGTGCGCCCGAAGTGGACGTTAAATACAATCAGTACAACGCAGGGGGATTTGATTTCGGCGCCGAGGCTGACGCCACGCGCTTCACCATTTCCACGGCGGACTCCACGGAAGGCAGCCGTTTCACGTTCAATCCCTACGTCAGCTATCCGTTGTCCGGACCCGGATGGTTCATCACGCCAAAGGTTCAGTGGCATTACGTGGCCTATGACCTGTCCTCGATCGGAAGCACGGCGCCAACGGGACAGCCGAAGAGCTTTTCGTTCAATGTGCCCACACTCAGCGTGGACTCGGGGCTCATATTCGAACGCAGCATTCGCCTGTTCGGAACCGACTATATCCAGACGCTGGAACCGCGGCTGTACTACGTCTATACACCCTACCGGAACCAGACGTTCGCACCAGTCTTCGACACAGGCGAGGAGGACTTTGGACTGGCCCAGATTTTCACCGACAACACCTTCGTTGGCGGCGACCGTGTTGCGGACCTGAACCGTGTCACGGCTGCCATTACGACCCGCTTCATCAACCAGGCGACCGGTGATGAACGAGCCCGCTTCGTTGTGGCGCAACAATACTATTTCACCAATCCGCAAGTGACGCTGGATCCGGGTGCGGCCGTGACCGACATTCGCGGCAGCGACGTCATTGTCGGGGCATCGCTCAAGATAGGCCCGGGCTTTACGACCGAGCAAGCGGTCCAGTATGACGAGCAACGCAACCAGCTTGACCAGGGTACCTCCGGCTTCACCTGGAAACCAGGAGATAGGGAAGTAGTCAGTCTTGCTTACCGATATACCCGTGCCGATGAGGACCTGGACAACGAGGCAGAAAACCAGATCGTGGCCTCCGGTCAATGGCCGCTCAGCCGCAAGCTTTACGCGGTCGGCCAGGCCAACTACGACATGGTCGCTCATCGTCTGGTGGCGGGATTGCTCGGCATTCAGTACGACGCTGATTGCTGGGCGCTCAGCTTTGCAGTGCAAAAATATACGAATATTTCCACGTCGACGACTGCCTCCAGCAGCGCTACTCGCGTCCTGTTGCAGCTTCAGCTAAAGGGACTGACGAAGATCGACAACGGATTGGCCGAGCAATTCCGGGCAAGCATTCCAGGCTATACGCCATTGCCTGCGCCGCCTGAGCCCGAGTCGCGGTTCTCGAACTACGAATAACAATGGACCATGGCCATGCTGAAATGATGTTGGCACGCATGGCAATTCACGCCGCGATTGCTTATCCTGTCTCCAGTTTCCGGACGGCGCTGCACGGGGATCGATCAGACGTGACGTCGTACGGGGTTATCGAACGAGATAAATCCAGCAAGCAGGAGTGCATGATGAACAAGGCAATACAGGGCGTGCATCACGCCGCGGCAGACGGATACGCGACAACAGAAACGGCGGACACTTATGTGCGCGGCCGGCCGGACTATCCGCCGGAGATCGCGGACTGGTTACGTGATCAGCTCGGGCTTCGCGCCGGAACGACCGTTGTGGATCTCGGCGCGGGCACGGGAAAATTTACGCCGCGTTTGATCGGCACGGGCGCCAAGGTGATCGCGGTCGAGCCCGTGGCCGCGATGCTCGGCAAGTTGTCCGCAGCGCTCCCGCAAGTGGAGACATACGCCGGCACGGCCGATTCGATCCCGCTTCCTGATGCATCGGTTGATGCAGTGGTCTGCGCGCAATCATTCCATTGGTTCTCGACCCACGCCGCGCTTACGGAAATTCTTCGGGTCTTGAAACCGGGTGGCAAGCTCGGCCTGATCTGGAATTTGCGCGATGCCAATGTTCCGTGGGTCGCCCGGCTCGACGCGATCGTGAATCGGGTCGAAGGCGATACGCCGCGTTATTACACGGGTGCGTGGCGAGCCGCGTTTCCCTTCGACGGTTTTGGCCCGCTCAATGAACACCATTTCAGCGTCGGTCATACCGGCTCACCCGATGACGTGATCCTGAACAGAGTGCGCTCCACAAGCTTTGTTGCCGCGCTGGGCGCCGACGAGCGCGAGAAGATCGATAACGAGGTCAAGGCGTTGATCGCGGGTGAACCGCTGCTCGCGGGTAAGGACGTGGTCACGGTTCCTTACGAGACGGCGGCGTTTCATGTCGAGAAGCTCGCACGCTAAAGGGAGGTCAGGGTTGGCGGAATTGAACGCTTGAGGAGTGGTCTGCCTTGGGCGTACCTTGCACGCGTGCAGCACTTCTCTGTCACAGTGGAGGACCTCAAGCCAGTTCAACTCACTGACAACCCGATCCTCATGACTTTTAGCAATAACGGTGTTCCCCCCGCGCTTGAATGTCGCGGCTTGAGTAAGGCATACGGCGCTGGCCGCGTGCTGCTGGCAAGCCTCGACTTCACGCTCGATCCCGGGGAATTCGTCGCGATCATGGGTGATTCGGGCGTCGGCAAGTCGACGCTTTTGAACCTGATCGCGGGCCTCGATCAAGCCGACAGCGGCGAAGTGCTGATCGACGGCACGGCAATTTCCAGTCTCGACGATAACGCAGCCACTCGCCTTCGGCGCCAAAAGCTCGGCTTTGTCTTCCAGGCATTTCACGTCCTGCCCCATCTCACGCTGGTTCAAAATGTCGCGCTGCCGCTATTGCTCAACGACACGCCACCGGCCCGCGCGCTCGACTTGCTGGAAGCCGTTGGCTTGGGTGGCCGTGGTGACGACTTCCCACGGCAGCTATCGGGTGGGGAGCTGCAGCGTGTAGCAATCGCTCGCGCGCTTGTGCATCGGCCCACGCTGATCCTGGCTGACGAACCAACCGGCAACCTGGACCCTGAGACCGCGCACGAAGTGCTCTTGTTATTCCGCGCGGAGATCAAGGCGAACGGCGCTGCTGCCATCATGGTCACGCACTCCATGGCGGCAGCAGCAAGCGCGGACCGGATACTCGTTCTGAGCGAGCACGGCCTGCATGCGACGCAACCCGCGCAGTCCGCTGGTGAACGTCAGTGAGCGGACCCGCGACAGAACCCTCGCAGCGCATTGCAGGCGGCCGGCTACTCGCACGCTGGCTGCTCGGCGCGGAGTGGCGAAGTCATCCGGCCAGAGCGATTGTGGCTATAGCAACTATCGCGCTGGGCGTGGCGCTCGGATACGCCGTGCAACTCATCAACAGTGCTGCATTCAACGAGTTTTCCGCAGCAGCCAAGAGTCTTTCCGGCGAGGCCGACTTGCAGGTCCGCGGCGCACAGCCTACCTTCGATGAAAACTGGTACCCGCGGCTCGCAACAACGCGAGGCGTAGCTATGGCCAGCCCCGTTCTGGATCTGGACGTGACCGTGCCGGGCCAGACGGCTGCGTTGAAAGTGCTTGGCATCGACGTTTTCAGGGCGAGCCGCATCACACCGGAACTGGTCGGCGTGCCGTCCGCACAGCGTCCGCTCGATACCCTTTCCGACGACGCCATCTTCCTCTCACCCGCTGCGCAACAGTGGCTTCACGCGGCGCCCGGTGACCACGTCGCGCTGCTTAGCGGTACATCGATTATTCGTTTTCGGGTGGCCGGTGGTTTGGTCAGGACGCGGCCGGGACAACGCATTGCGGTAATGGATATCGCCGCCGCCCAGTGGCGTTTCAGACTTGAAGGAAAACTCTCGCGCATCGACTTGCAACTGCAACGCGGCGTCGATCGGGAACGCTTCAAACGCGAGTTGCAAGAGCGGCTTGGTAATCAACTGGTTGTAGCCGAAACACGCGACGATGAAAACCGCACCGACCGCCTCTCGCGCGCTTATCGCATCAACATGAACGTGCTCGCGCTGGTGGCGCTTTTCACCGGCGCGTTCCTGGTGTTTTCAACGCAAGCGCTGGCGGTTGTGCGACGCCGCGCGCAGTTCGCGATGCTTCGCGTATTGGGCTATACGCGTGGCCAGCTTCTACGCCAGATCCTGAGGGAAGGCGCGTTGCTTGGCGTGCTCGGCTCCATGCTCGGCCTCGCACTGGGCTATGCGCTGTCAAGCATGGCACTGCGTTTCTTCGGCAGCGATCTGGGCGGCGGCTACTTTCCGGGCGTGCAGCCTCACGTCAGTTTCGAGCCCATTGCGAGCGCCATATTTCTTGCGTTGGGTATCGGCGTGTCCGTGCTCGGCAGTCTCGCCCCGGCGCTGGAGGCGGCCCGCGCACGGCCGGCGGCTGCGCTCAAAGCCGGCAGCGAAGAAGGCTCGCTGGCGCGGCTGGCGACGCCCTGGCCCGCTGTGCTTTGCCTCGCGGTCGCGGGAATACTGGCGCTCCTGCCGCCGTTATTCGATATCCCCGTTCTCGGTTATCTCGCCGTCGCGTTGCTGCTGGTGGGTGGTATCGCGTTGATGCCGCGTTGCACGGCGATTGTGTTCACCGGGCTGAGCCGATGGCGCGCGCAACGCCGTACGCGCGCCGTCACGACGCTGGCGCTTGCCCGGCTTGCCAATGCACCCGGCCAGGCATCGATCGCCATGGGCGGGGTTCTGTCCAGCTTTGCGCTGATTGTCGCAATGGCGATCATGGTCGCGAGTTTCCGTGTATCGGTCGATGAATGGCTGACCCATCTCCTTTCGGCGGATCTGTATGTTCGAGTCGCGGCCAATGGCGACACCGCGAGCCTGAGCCCCGGTGAACAAACGGCAATCGCCGCGACGCCCGGCATCAGGCATGCCGCGTTCACCCGCACGTCGCATCTCACGCTCGACCCTGCACGTCCCGCCGTGGCGCTGCTCGCGCGTGACATCGATGCAGCCGACCCGGGCGGCGTCATGCAGATGACTGGCCCGGTGCTTCCACCATCCACCCTGCAGAATGGCGAGACGCCCATATGGGTCTCGGAAGCGATGGTCGACTTGTATCGATACAGACTGGGGCAACGGCTCAAGTTGTCTATCGGTACACAAGGCGGGACGTTCGTCGTAGCCGGCGTGTGGCGCGATTACGCGCGGCAAACGGGCGCGATCCAGTTGCGGCTGGCAGACTATCGGCGCCTCACGGGAGACACGGGCGCCACCGACGCCGCCATCACCGTAGACCGTGGCGCAAGTGTGGAAGGTGTCATCGCGAACCTGCGCAAACTGCCCTTCGGCGCCGCGATGGAGTTCGCCGAACCGGGCGATATCCGCGCGCGGACCCTGACCATTTTCGACCGGAGCTTCGCGGTGACCTACCTGCTGGAAGCGGTGGCCATTGTGATCGGGCTGTTCGGCGTGGCGGCCACGTTCTCCGCGCAAACACTCGCTCGTGCGCGCGAGTTCGGCATGTTGCGGCACGTCGGCGTGACGCGTCGTCAAGTGCTCGCAATCCTCGCGGCGGAAGCCGGCATGCTGACCGCGCTCGGCATTGCGGTCGGCTTCATACTTGGCTGGGCGATCAGCCTCATCCTGGTGTTTGTCGTTAATCCGCAGTCGTTCCACTGGAGCATGTCGATGCATATCCCATGGCATGTGGTGAGCACGGTGGCCTTTGTCATGCTGATCTCGTCGTGTGCAACAGCGGTGATTGCGGGACGCAAGGCGGTGTCGCTCGATGCCGTGCGCGCGGTCAAGGAGGACTGGTGATGCGTGGTCTTCCAGGCTCCCTGAATCAAGCTTGGCGATGGGCCATGATGGCGTGTGCTTGCTGTCTGATCAGCCTGACTTCCGTGGCCGCCGAGTTCGCCCCTGTCACGCCGGATCATCCGCTTGTTTTCCCGCAAGACACAGGTGCGCATCCGGCCTTTCGCACGGAGTGGTGGTATGCCACGGGTTGGCTCAATCAACCGGATGGCAAGCCGCTCGGTTTCCAGATCACGTTCTTTCGCTCGGCGACCGGACACGATCCCGCGGACCCGGGCGCGTTCGCGCCGTCGCAATTGATCATCGCTCATGCGGCACTTAGCGATCCTTCACTGGGACGACTCGCGCACGATCAGAAGATTGCGCGTCAGGGTTTTGGTCTTGCTTATGCGAAGACCGATAACACCGACGTCAAGCTCGACGCCTGGCACCTCGCGCGTGCCGCCGATGGTCACTACACCGTCACAGTGAATGCCGCCGATTTCACGCTGAACCTGTCGCTCACACCGACTCAGGAACCACTGCTTCAGGGCGACAACGGTTACTCGCGCAAAGGTCCGCTAGCCGCACAAGCGAGCTACTACTACAGCGAACCGCAACTGCGCGTGAGCGGCAAGGTTACGCGCGTTGCCAACGTGAACGGCAAGGCCGGCCTGAGCGCGGCTGTTACCGGTTCGGCGTGGCTGGATCACGAATGGTCGAGCACCGTGCTTAGCAGCGATGCCACGGGATGGGACTGGCTAGGCGCCAATTTATCGGACGGATCGGCGCTGATGGCATTCAAGGTGCGCGGCCAAAATGGCGGGAGCGTGTGGTCACACGCAGCGCTTCGCGATGCAAGCGGACATACGACTGCCTTCGATGGAAATCAAGTCGACTTCGCGCCGCGCAGGACATGGCGTTCACCGCGCACCGGCACGTCTTATCCGGTATCGGAGACGGTCAGGACCGGCGCGCTTACGTGGCAGCTCGATCCATTGATGGACGATCAGGAACTCGACTCCAGCCAGTCGACTGGCGCGGTGTATTGGGAGGGAGCAGTATGGGTGAGTCGTGACGGTAAAACGCTAGGTCACGGTTATCTGGAACTGACGGGATATGGGAAGGCGCTGAAGCTGGAGAGGTAATCAAACCATGGCAAACCACGTGACAGCAGCATGACGCCGGATCATGCTGGCACACCTAACCGCCTTGCGATACAACCACTAACTGCGTAGGCGTGCCAGCCGTCGCCGCACGGGCGACGCGAAGCTTAGCCCTTCAAGCTGTCCGGCACTTTCCCGCCATTGGCCGCAAGCTGCTCCATCACGGCTTTATGCAACCAGATGTTCATCGATGCGGAATCGTTCGTGTCGCCCGTATAGTGCAGCTCGCCGGCCAGTTCCTTGCGAGCGGCGAAGCTGCTGTCGAGGCCGAGCAATTTCATCAGATCGACAATCGATGTCCTCCAGTTCAATTGCTCCGACGTATTCGCCTGCATGTCGGTCAGGACTGCTTCGACATCCACCGGTTCTGCTGGTGCCGCAGCCGGTGCTGCAGCGGCGTCGGGCGCCGCGGTTGGGTCTGCCGCAGGAGGCGCGGCCGGATCGGCGGGCGCTGTATTCGCGGGGTGGCTTGAAGGGAAGATCTTGCTTAGGATCGTGCCGAAAATGCTCATGGTGTTTATCCCTTGGTCGACGTAGTCAATGATGTGGTCAATGACGTTGTGAAGCAGCGCGTTCGCCGCTTCATGAAGCCGCCGTGCAAGTCACATTCCCGAAACAATCAATGTCATGTCGCGAGTCTGGCGCACGGCTGCAAGAACATTGTAGGCGATCGATCATCTTGAAAATGCCTTGACATGGAGAAGCCGCAACGCGCTCAAGATACTGTTCCCACAACATGCGTATAACACCACGTTCGTTTCTCCTGATTGAGCGACATTGGACGATCATCCTTGCGCCCGGGGAAACAAAGATCATTCATGCGATGATTCGCCAACCACCACCCCATGCTCCGCCATGACATCAAAACGCCACGTTGACTCCGCTCGCTTCGTACACGGCTCGACCTTGCGGCATGTCGTGGTCATGGCGGGAACCGGGGCGATTGGATTGATGGCTGTGTTCGCAGTCGATCTGGCCAATCTCTTCTACGTATCGCTGCTCGGCGACACATCGGTTGCCGCGGCAGTCGGATTCGCCGGGACCATCAACTTCTTCCACACCGCTATTTCCATCGGCATGACCATTGGCGTCAGCGCAACCGTTGCGCGGCTTCTTGGTGCGGGCCAGCGGACCAAAGCGCGGCAAGTTGCGTCGGCGAGTCTCGTGCTGATGATCCTCATCACGCTCATCTTGAGCGCCGCCACGCTGCTCTTCCTCGACCCGATCCTCAACGCACTCGGCGCAGCCGGCGAAACGCGCGCGCTGACCCGCAGCTTCCTGCTGATCACCGCGCCCACGTATGTGTTCCTCGCTGTCGGCATGTGTACGGCTGCGCTGATGCGTTCTGTCGGCGATGCCCGACGCGCGATGACCGTCACGCTGACCGCAGCAGTGGTGACCGCGATCCTCGATCCGATCCTGATCTTCGGCTTTCATCTCGGGCTGACGGGTGCGGCCATATCGAACGATATTGCGCGCATCGCGCTCGCGCTTGTCGGCCTCTATGGTGCAACCCGGGTCAACGATCTCATTGCCCGTGTGCGCTTTGCACGCCTGTGGTCCAACAGCCAGCCGGTCATGAAGGTCGCGCTGCCCGCTGTGCTGACCAACCTCGCCACGCCCGTTGCCAGTGCATACGTCACCCATGCAATGGCGCATTTCGGCGCTGCCGCCGTGGCGGGGCAAGCCACCATCGACCGCATCACGCCCGTGGCCTTCGCGGTGATCTATGCGCTGACCGGCGCCGTCGGTCCGATCATCGCCCAGAATCTCGGCGCGGGCCGCGCGGACCGGATTCGTGAAACTGTCCGCAACAGCCTGGTGTTCGTGCTGCTGACGGTCGCGGTTGCGTGGGTCGTGCTGGCGCTGGCTCAGGGTGGCCTGATCCGCGCGTTCTCGGCCCGCGGCGACACAGCCGTCATCATCACAGCGTTCTGTTCGTGGCTAGTGGCAAGCTATGCGTTCGTTGGCTGCCAGTTCGTGGCGAACGCGACCTTCAACAATCTCGATCGGCCATTGTTGTCGACTCTGTTCAACTGGGGGCGCGCGACTATTGGCACCGTGCCGTTCGTCGCAGCCGGGATGCAGCATGGACCGGTGGGCGTGATGATCGGACAGGCCGCCGGCAACGCGATCTTCGGCACGATGGCCATGCTGGTGGCTTACGTAGTGGTCAAGCGCTTGCCAATGGGCGATTGCGCCGCGCTGGCGAGCAAGGGCAGCAACCTGCTTGAGCAGTCATCCGTCAATGTCCCTGCCGCTGCCGCAGGAAATACCATGGCGCCGGACGTGGAGTTAAAGGAACTGCCTGTCCAAGGTGGCTAGGCGCTTGCGAGCTACTTTTAAGGCGTCTAAGTCACCTAAGCCGCTTAGCGTTTTCTCTTAGCGTTCTGGCCCGATCCAGCTTCACTCATTGGCGTTATCACGCCCTATTTCCTTAGCAAATTCTGCTAAGCCGGCTGCATCCGATTGTTCGTCTAGCGCGGAATCACTATTCCCCTCTATCGGTACAATATTTCGATAGTGCGCGCATATACTCCATTCCATCGACGCAGCGCACCAACCGGCCGGACCGCTGCGTAGCCCATGAAATGAAGTCACTGAGCCACTAATACGCATCGGAGCGCATCATGAACAAGACCCTTATTGCATCATTGTTAGTCGCCGTTTCCGTCGCCTTTGCAGCACCTGCATTCGCCAGCAGCGGTTATGGTCCGGCACCGTCGTATAACCCGCAGGTTGGGGCGCCCTCTTCGCAACGCGGCCAAAGCGCGCAAACCATTGCAGCGGAAAGTGCCGATACAAGCGCTTACGGTGGAGTGCAAAGTACTGCCGCGCAATCCGGCAAGCGCGTTCAAGCGAACGACACCGGTTCGCTCAACTCGCGCAACTGATCAAAGCCGAAGTTTGGCGCTTAGCGGGAAGCCGATGTCCGGCGAACTCAGGTTCGCCGGGCATCGGTGTTTGTGGATCTCCTACCTTTCTGACATGCTTGACCTTCAAGCTTTGAACGCAAGCTGAGCACTTTGATGCATAGTTAAGAGCCGTTGAACTAGCCAACGCCGCCGCTACCGTCCTGTATCGTTCACCAAGAAGGAAGATCGTCATGTCACAGCAAGCGCAATTCGAACTCTTCGCGTTCTGGCGCTCGTCCGCCGCGTTTCGCGTTCGTGTCGCCCTTAATTTGAAGGGCCTGAGCGCGCACGAACAAAACATCGATCTCGACGCAGGCGAGCAACGCAGCCCCGAATTCCTGAAAATCAGCCCGCTAGGGTCCATTCCCGCATTGGTTGAAGAAGGGCATGAACCGCTGACACAATCTCTGGCCATCCTCGAATTCCTCGACGAGCTGAAGCCCTCGCCGCCCTTGTTGCCAAGCGATTTATACGGTCGCGCACGAGTACGCTCCATTGCATCCATGTGTACCGCCGATACCCATCCGCTGGTCGTGCCGCGCGTGAAAAAGTATCTTCAGACAAAGGGCGGATTCGACGACGCCGCATGGCGCGCATGGCAAATCCAGTGGCTCGGTGCGGGGCTTTCTGCGGTCGAAGAACGTCTGGCTGGCGCGCCGGATACGCGCCAGTTCTGTCATGGCGATGAACCCACCATGGCGGATATTTGCCTCGCCAGCATTGTCGCGGTGACGCGCGTGTTCAAGATCTCGATCCCTGATGTACCGACTATCGACCGGATCATGACCGCGTGTGACCAGCATCCGGCATTTATGAAAGCCGATCCCAAGCGGCAAGCAGGGGCACCGGGGTAAGGCGTTCGTCATGGAAATGAAGTGGCTTGCGGCGGCTTACGGATCTTGGCCGCCGCACGTTGCTTCTTGTATTCGGTGACGGCTCGTCCTACTTGTCTGGCCGTCGTGCGGTCCTTGGTCAGAGTCCCTTCGGATACAAAATATCAAGCGTCGAGGCGAATCGCGGAAACACCCAATTGGAATAGGTCAGACAGTTGCGGCGAAACTTTGTAAACGGGCCGCTTCAATGGCCATCGTTTCGTAGGTGAGATCAAGGAACGCCTTCACTAGCGGATTCGGATGCTGTAGTTGAGGACAGACCGTGAAACCGCGAAACATGACGTCCGGCGAGAACGGCCGGAACACAATGCGCGCCGGATTGGTATCGGAAGTAGCCAACGGATTCACCACGCCCACTCCCAGGCCACGCGCGACCATGGCGCAAATAGTCGCGCCGTAAGGCGTCTCGATCACCGGTACCTGGTTCACCCCAGCCTGCCGCAACGCGCGGTCGAGCGACGAGCGGGTGTCGTCGGCGTAGGACGGCAGGATGAGGCTCTGATCCCTCAAGTCACGCGCATGAATGCGCTTGCGCGCGGTGAGCGGATGTTTGGCGGGCAGCGCGCAGACCCCGGCCAGCCGATACAACTCCGCGCTGGTCACACCGAATGCATCGGGTGTAGTGGTGGCAAAACCAACATCGCAATAGGCCGACGATGCCCAGCGCTGGATCGTGCCTTCACTGCGCATTTCCAGCGACACAGCAATGCGCGGATACGCCGCAAGAAAGCGCTCGATCACAAGGGGTACGAACGATAACGCCAGCACTGGAGCCGCTACCAGACGCAGCCGGCCACTGCCGAACTGGCGGATCTCCCGCGCGGAATGCCCGAGCTTTTCGAGTCCCACGAAGCTACGGTCGACCTCTCGATAGAACGCGGTGCCCGCATCGGTGGCCTGGATCCGGCCTCCGTTGCGTGTGAAAAGCGCCAGTCCCGTCGACGCCTCCAGCTCCGCAATCAAGCGGCTGATGCTGGGCTGCGACGTGCCGAGTTCTTCAGCCGCTGCAGTCATCGATCCGCGCAGCATCACCAGCCTGAACGCTTCGATTTGCTTCTGGTTCATGTCTTTCCCTCCTCTGCATTTTCCCGGTCCACATGAAGCTTGTCATATCAAAAATGAATAGAAGACGTTTTTGGCCGTATTTGACCGGATGAAAGAACCGCTCCTAGACTGATTGCAACTAGTCACTGCCAGCCAACCATGCGAGCCGACGCACTGCTTTTCCACGATGACTTCCGCATCGCACCGTATTGGTGGGACGCAGCGCCGCCCGAAACGTCGCGCGTCGCCCTGCCGTCAAGCGTGGATCTGGTGATCGTGGGGAGCGGCTATTGCGGGTTATCGGCGGCGGTTGAAGCGGCGCGGCAAGGTACGTCGGTGGCTGTGCTGGATGCCGCCGAGATCGGCGCAGGCGGCAGCACGCGCAGCGGCGGCATGGTGTCGAGTGGGCAGAAACTTGCGCTGACCGACGCTATTCGCGGAGTATCGGCGGAACGGCTGGTCCGCCTGATGGCGGAATCCGCGGCGAGTTTCGATTATCTCAAGCGCCTTATAGCAGACGAATCGCTCGACGCCGATCTGCAGATAACAGGCCGCTTTTTCGGCGCGTTCACCCCCGGTCATTTCGAGCGCCTGCGCAAGCAAGGTGAGTTGCTCAGAGAGAAAACCGGCGTGACCGTGCACGTGGTGACACGTGCAAAGCAACGCGCGGTAGTCGGGTCGGACTACTACTACGGCGGCATTCTTGTGGATGAATACGGCGGCCTGCATACGGCGAAATATCACCGCGCGCTACGCGAGCTTGCGCGGCGGTGCGGCGCAAGCCTGCATTCGCACGCGGCAGTGGAACGAATTGAACGGACGGGCGCGCGCTTCGCTGTCCACACAGCGCGTGGCAAGGTCGATGCTAAGCGGGTGCTGGTCGCGACCAACGGTTATACGGGAAACCTGTCGCCCTTTTTATCGCGTCGCGTGCTGCCGGTGGCGAGTTATCAGATAGCCACGGAACCGCTGCCGCCGGGACTCATGGATGTATTGAATCCGGGCCGCCGCATGATCAGCGACTCCAAGCGCAATCTGTTTTACACGCGGCCTTCTCCCGACGGCACGCGCATGCTGTTCGGCTCGCGACCGTCGTTTCGCGAAGTCGGCGAACGCGAGGCCGCCCGCATCCTGCACGCGAAGATGGTGCAGCTCTGGCCCGCACTGCGCGACGTGCGCATCACGCATGCATGGAAGGGATACGTTGCCATGACCGGTGACAAGCTCGCGCATATCGGCGAGCACGACGGCGTGTTTTACGCACTCGGCTGCAACGGCAATGGCGTCGCCTTGATGACTTACCTCGGGCAGCGCATTGCGAGAACACTATCAGGCCCCGACACCGCACCCGGTGCGTTCGGCGAAGGCCCGTTTCCGCTGAGTCCGGGCGGCATCGCGCGCAGCCTGAGCGTGCCGGTGGGCGCCGTGCTCTATCAGCTCGACGACTGCTGGAACGGACGCGTGCGCGGCGCGTTGTCCTGACCCCTGGTAGTCGCTGCATCGACCCGTTGTATTTTCAATTCATCGCTGGTTTCCCTGGAGCAACATCATGCGGTTTCGACACTTTCTCAGCCTCGTTTCCATCGTCGCCTCCTTCTCGCTGATGGCCGCCACAAGCGCCCATGCCGACGACCTCGGCACGCTTGCACCGGGCAAGCTGATGGCAGGCGTCGACGCCAACAACAAGCCCTATTCCTACATCGATAACGGCAAGATGACCGGCTTTGACGTGGAGTTGCTGCGCGCGGTTGGCGCGAAGCTGGGATTGAGCGTCGACTTCCGTGCGCAGGACTTCAGCGGTTTGCTGCCGAGCGTGTCGAACCAGCAGATCGATCTCGCCGCCGGATCAATATCGATCACGACAGACCGGCTGAAGATGGTCGATTTCTCCGAGGGTTATCTTACCGGGCTGCTTAGCGTAACGACCTTGCCCGACAGCGCGATCACAAGTGACAAGGCGTCGGTCAAGGGCAAGCGTATTGGAGTGGTGCAAGGTACGATTGAAGATACGTATTCGGACAGCTACTTGCCCGGCGCGCAGATTGTGCGTTTCCCTAACGTGAACGCAGGCTTTCTCTCCCTGCGCTCGAAATACATTGATGGTTTCTTCATCGATAAATCGCTCGTCGACGGCCTGCAAAGCAAGTACCCGCAGTTGAACCTTGCCGACCGGCTGGATATTTCCGCGATCAACCTGCCAGCCGGTTTTCCGATACGCAAAGGCAACGCCAAGCTCGAGGCGGCGGTCAACAAGACGCTTAACGAGCTTGTAGCCGACGGCACCTGGATGAAGCTCTATACGCAGTTCCATCCGGGTTATCCGAAGCCTGCCAGCCTGCCGCCGTACGAGATGAAAACCGGTAGCTGAACTTTCGCCGACATGATCCGGAGAGCGCCATGAACGCATTCCTGCAGAACTTCCTCGACTGGCAGTTACTCACGGGATCGCTGCCTGCGCTGCTCGAAACCGGGCTCGTCAACACGCTCGTGCTGTCGCTGTTTTCGACCCTGCTGGGGATCATCGCAGGCATGATGCTGGCGTTGATGGCCGTGTCGCATATGCGCTGGCTCGAGGTGCCGGCGCGTGTGTTCGTCGAGGTCTTTCGCGGTCTGCCAGCGGCGCTCGTGATCTTGCTCGTAGGGCAAGGACTGGCGCCTGTCGGGCTCGCGGTATTCGGCCCGAATCCGTATCCGCTTGCGATCGTGGCGCTCGGGTTGATTTCATCGGCGTATATAGCGGAGATTTTTCGCTCGGGTATTCAGAGCGTAGGCAAGGGGCAGCTCTCCGCGTGTCAGGCGCTAGGCATGACGTACTGGACCGCCATGCGCCATGTGATCGTGCCGCAAGGCATCCGGCGCATTCTGCCCGCCCTTGCGAACCAGTTCATTTCGATCGTGAAGGATTCAAGCCTCGTTTATTTTCTCGGCTTGCTAACCTCGCAACGCGACCTGTTCACCATTGGACAGAACACGTCGGTGAACGTAGCAAACCTTTCGCCGCTGGTTGCTGCCGGACTCGTCTACTTGCTGATTACCGTGCCGCTCACGCATGCGATCAATCACATTGACCGCTGGACCAACCGGCATTCGAATCCGCGTTACGGCGGAGCCAGCACGGCCACTACGCGCAAACAGCTTAAGCGCCAGGCTGCGGCGGCGCGCGCGGGCATGGCCGAACAACACAACTAAAAGCGGGGAATAACAACCTTATGGGACCACCAGTCGAGACCGTCACCAGCGACACCACCCTGCCGGACGAAGTGGATGTCGTGGTGGTCGGCGGCGGGATTATTGGCGTGAGTACGGCGCTGTATCTAAGTGACAAAGGCCTGCGGGTCGCAGTGTGCGAGAAGGGTTATATAGCGGGCGAACAATCCAGCCGCAACTGGGGCTGGGTACGTGTCACGCATCGCGACATGCGCGAGTTCGAACTGAGTATTGAAAGCCTGAAGCTGTGGCGCACGCTCGACCGTACGCTTGGCATCGACACCGGTTTCAGGCAATGCGGCATCCTGTACATGGCCAACGACGACGCGAAGATGGAGGGGCATCGCGTATGGCTTGAAAAAGCACACGCGTTAGCCGGGAACGATGCATTCGATACCCGTGAGGTCGATCCCAAGGCCGTCGCCGGTTTGCTACCCGGTGCAACGAGGGCGTTCAAGGGCGGCCTGTACACAGCCGGCGACGGTCGCGCCGAACCGCAGAAAGCCGCGCCGGCTATCGCAAATGCGCTGCGCAAACGCGGCGTGAAAATACTCACGCCCTGCGCGGTGCGCGGTTTGGAAACAAGTGCGGGACGCGTCAGCGCAGTGGTGACCGAGCTCGGAACAATCCGCTGCAAGAGTGTGGTGGTTGCGGGTGGCGCGTGGTCGAGGCTCTTCTGCGGGAATCTGGATATCAACGTGCCGCAGTTGATGGTGAAGGCTTCCGTGTTGCGGACATCGCCTATAGAAGGCGGTCCCGCGGTGAGCGCCAGCAATAAGGAATTCGCGTTCCGCAAGCGCGTGGACGGGGGTTATACGATTGCATTCGGCTTTCGTACCTACTCGGATATCACGCCTGACAGCTTCCGCCTGTTTCCCCAGTATATCCCCGCGCTCAAGAGTCAGATGGGCGCGTTGCGGATTGGATTGGGCGCACGTTTCTTCGATGAACTGCGTCGTCCGCGTCATTGGGCGCTTGATCAGCGGACTGCATTCGAAGACGTTCGCACGCTCGACCCGGAGCCTATTTCCGCTTACACCGATGCCGGCCTGCGTGAGTTCATAAAGGTCTTTCCGCATATGAACGGTGCGCGCATCGCGCAGCGCTGGGCCGGCCTCATGGACATCACACCGGATGCCATTCCCGTGATATCGGGCGTTGAAAGCGTGCCGGGACTGTTCATCGGCACCGGATTTTCAGGGCATGGATTTGGCATCGGTCCGGCCGCGGGAAAACTGATGGCGGATCTGGTCACCAACGACACACCGCTCGTCGATCCGCACATGTTCCGGCTAAGCCGTTTCAGTGACGGCACGAAGATCGTTATCGATGCGGGCTTTTAAGCAAGGATCTGGATCATGGACAAGGTAGCGATGATTTCCGGCGCGAATCGCGGTATTGGCCTGGCGGTGGCCACCGAATTGCACCGGCGAGGTTATCGGTTGTCACTCGGCATGCGTGACCCTTCAGCGTCGCGCATCCCTTTCGACGCATTCACGTTTGCCTATGAAGCACGCGATCCGCTCAGCGGACAACGCTGGGTCGACGCGACCGTCGAGCGTTTTGGCCGTATCGATGTCCTGATCAACAACGCGGGAATCTGCACGCACATCACGCTCGAGGACGGCACCGACGAGCTCCTCGAGGAAACGCTCGATATCAACGTGAAGGCGCCCTTCCGCCTGATCCAGGCCGCGTTGCCGCATCTGCGCAAACCCGGCGATGCCCGGGTCGTGCAGATTGCGTCGCTATCGGGCAAGCGCGTAAAAAACCTGAATGCGGGTTACCAGATGTCGAAGCATGCGGTGATTGCGTTGAATCACGCGGTGCGGCGAGCCGGCTGGGACGACGGCATTCGAGCGACCGCGATCTGCCCCGGCTTTGTGAATACCGACATGGCGGCGGGCGTAGCCGACGTCGATCCTCAGGAATTGACCCAGCCTGAGGATCTGGCCTTGCTGATCGCGAACACCATAGCGATGCCGAATACAGCGAGTGTCGCGGAGATCCTCGTGAATTTCCGGCACGAGGATCTGTTCTAGGCTCGAGGCGCTGCCCTACGACAGCGGATAACGCACGTTCCAATGCTTCAGCGCCCTTGTTTCGCGATCGAAACCAAGCACGCTGACCGACGCGGTATCGAGTAGTAAATGTGCCCCGAGCGCCGCTGAATCGGCCATCCAGCAGGCGCCGAGAACCCGCAGGAAATGCGCGTGCGAAAACAGCGCGATGCGCCCCTTCGTGGCAAGCAGCCGCTGGATCAGAGACTCCGCCCGCGCCTGGATGTCTTCTACACGTTCCCCCTCCGGCATTGGTGAAGTCCACACGGCCCAGTCAGGATCTTCAGCGCGGATATCGTGCGTCGTACGGCCTTCATAAATACCGTAGTTCCATTCGCTCAGGCGCTGCTCTTCTTCTGCCTGAGCACCCAGCCCCGCCTCAGCGCAGGTGTCGCGAGCGCGGGACATCGGGCTGCACAGCACCAAGTCGAAGGGCTGCGCCGCGAGCACCGGCCGCAGCGACCGCGCCTGTTCGCGCCCGTGGTCCGTCAACGGGATATCGGTGCGGCCCGTGTGCTGACCGGACAGGCTCCATTCGGTTTCACCATGACGGATCAGCCAGATCTCGGGTTGGTTCACGTGGTTTTCGGCAGTGGTAGCGGTAGCGTTCATTGGCGTAGGCACGATTAGGGTCGGGGGTCGGGATTCAACGTTCGGCTCAGGGCCGAAACGAGCGGGACATGCTTGCGCGTCAGCCCCGATTCTACGGGGCTATCAACAAATTTTCAGAGCAGAGTCTCGATTGCAAGGTGAGCAAGCTGGGCGATTGCAAGCGGCTTCAAACCGATTCGAAGCGGTCAGCCCTGAACGGCGTGACATCGATGAACGGTTCCTCTCCCGTCATCATGGACGCGATCAGCCGGCCGGTCACCGCGCCGAGTGTCAACCCATGATGCGCGTGCCCGAACGCGAACCACATGGTCTTGTGACGCGGTGCAGGGCCAATGATCGGCATCATGTCGGGCGTGCACGGGCGCCGGCCCATCCACGGCTCGTCATCTACCCGCTCCCCGAGCGGGAACAGCGTACGCGCCACGGGCTCGGCACGCGTCAGTTGCACGGGTGTCTTCGGCGCATCACGATCCGCCAGTTCAACCCCCGTTGTCAGCCGAATGCCGCGTGCCATTGGCGCGAGCAGGAAACCGTTATCCACGTCCAGCACGGGATGATTCAGCACCGTCCCGGGTTGCGGCGCGTAATGCATGTGGTAACCACGCTTAACCGCAAGCGGCAGCCGGTAGCCCAATGCCGACGTTACGTCTTTAGCCCACGGACCCAGCGCAATCACCGCCGACGACGCACTGACCGGACCGTCTTGCGTCATCACGCGCCAACCGTCGCCCTCAGCTTCCAGTGAGGTTGCGTCGCCAGTCAGGAAGCGGCCACCCAGACGCTCAAAGTACGCCGCATACCCTGCGACCAGCGCGCCCGGATCTGTGACCGACACTGCATCCGTGTAATGCAAGCCGCCCACCAACGAGCGGTCGAGATGCGGCTCCGCTAGTTGCAACTTCGCCGGATCGAGAAGCTTGTATTGCACACCAAACTCGCGATGCCACCTCTCCGCGTCGCGCAACTCATCATCCTGAGCGGCTGCACTGTGGAATACCTTGATCCACCCCGTTGGCCGCAACAACGACTCCACGCCGGCTGCCTGCGCGATGATCTCGTGCTCGGTCACGCAATGTTCAATCAGCGTGGCGTACTGACGTGCTATGGCGGCATGGCGCGCGGGTTCGGAATTGCGCCAGTACGCCCAGAGGAATGGCGCGAGCGCGGGCAATGCTTCCCGGTGGTAATGGACATCGATAGACGCATTGCGCGCGTAGTGCATCAGCGTGCCGATGTCGCGGGGAAGCGCGTAGGGATAGACACCCTCGCGCTGCAGGAGTCCCGCGTTGCCGAACGAGGTTTCGAGGCCAGGACTCTTGCGGTCCACCAGCGCGACCGAGCGGCCACGCTTTTGCAAATGAATGGCGACCGATACACCCACGATGCCCGCGCCCAGCACGACTGTGTCGAACTTCATGCGTTGAATCTCTCCTCTACGTCCAGTTTGTTCGCGGCAGTGAGGGGTGAACGGGCATCTGCCATTCCCCTTTCAGCGCCCAGAAACTTCCAGACGTAGATCATACGCGCGCGCTCCCCGAAGCTTTCAGAATAAGCGCCAGTTTCAGCTTGGCCACCTCCCCCGCTCAAGAAGAGCTTCTATTACAGCAAGGTGTTAAGCGGCGTATCCGGGTCGGCAAGACAGGCGTGGTCCAATACTTTTCCCGCGGCAATCAAACGGCGGGAAGCGCAGACGAAACGCTGGGACTGGAGGGAGTCACTATCGTGCGAGCGGTCACGCTGGCGCGTGCGGTGGACGATCACGAACTGGCGCTATCGATTCTCACCGCCGCGCATGCACTTGTCATGACGCAGGACGGTACCGACCAGAATTGAAACGGGTGTTCACTTCGGCGGGCGTTAGTGCGGGTTCAGTGGTTCTCAGCAAACTCACGGGTGCAGAATCGATGCAACTGCTGCAGTAACTCGGAGCCTTGCGAAGTCAGTCGCGGCATAGCCCGACCGTTAGTGCTCGCGTCAATGCTGACGAGGTGCTCGTGCTCGAGACTTGCCACGTCGGAACATTGAGGTTCCACCTGCGACGGCGAGTGTTGGATCAGGAGCAGTGTCGACAACTCGTGAGGGCTGAGCATGGGAAATCTCCTTGCATGAATGAATCACAACGATTTGCGTTCATGCATCCTAGAGAGCCAAATCGACATTCTCGCTACAGCGATTTTTCACAGCGTTACACGGTTACATTCTCGCAATGAGCAAGCGCCCGGGCAGGGCGTAGTCGTTGCTGGCAGAAACTTCCCGTTGCAATTGCCCGGTCAACCAAACCGGGCTCAATTCTTTCAGCGGGTAAGGCAGCGCATGCTGGCCGTAACATGGCTTGGCATAGGCCGCGTCAACGTCGCTTCACGCCTTGCCGCTTTTGAAGCCGACCGCATGACCAGGGGCGACAGTGGCTTCTTATGAAGCGCAAGGCACCCATGCCGCCGGCGCAAGCAATCGGATCGATGCACCGGAACGCAATAACGCCAAACGCCTGCTGGCTCGCTACGAGGCTTTTCCGGGCCATGGGTCGGCGGTGAGCGCCCTAGTAAAGTCCCGGAATCAGCCGCGACGTACGGGCGCGGTAAGCATCGTATTCAGCCCCAAACTGCGTGTGCAGCAGCGCTTCTTCCGAGCGAATGCGCGCGATGAGCGGCGGGATTGTGAGCACCGTGAGCAATACACCGATCCCAGACCGAAAGGCGAAGGCCCACCCGAGCGAATTGACGAGCAGGCCCAGATAGCTGGGATGCCGGATGACGCCATATGTGCCGCTCGTGACCAGCGTATGACCGGGCTGAATAGCAACCAGCCCGCTGAACCGGTGGCCGAGTACAAAAACTGGCCATATCCGCAGCACGCCGCCGACGATGAACAAGGCCACGCCGAGCCAGCGGAGGTTGTCGCCGTCGAGTGTCCAGAATCCCTTGCGGTCCGTGTAGGCCGGCAGATACGCTTCCAGCAATCCAATTATCGCGAAGGCCGCGATAACCCAGCGGTTACCGCGATCCTCCCGCTCACCCGCGCTCAGGTTGCCGCTACTGAAGACCGCCACGACCGACAACACCAGCGTGACGATAGCCACGACGCTCAGCGCAGAGTGCGAGAAAAAAACAGCGAAGCCGCCCCAGCCGAGGACCGCGAGTCCGAGATACACAATGGTCCCCGTCACGGTGAAAAAGGCGAGCTTGGGTGCAGGCGTCATGGCTTTCTCGCTTGGATGAACGCTCTTTCTAGTTTAGGACGTTAATCAGGAACCCGACTGAACTGAATTTTTCCAGGCAGATACTGGTCTGCCTGAGATGACTGTGTCGCGCGAGGCCTGGAACACGCTCATCTGCCGGTTGCAACGCGGCCGCCCACCCGTATCTTGCCAGCGGTGCGCGATGCACGGATAACGCAAGGGTTATCCAGATTCCGCCCCTGATAGAGCGTTATATCTGCATCCAGGCGAACACTCAGCGCACCGGCCGCGACGCCGGTAGCGGCGTCTTCCATTGCCGGGTCGACATGATTGAAGTTGCGGCCGGCGTACTCGTTCGAGCTTGCGCCGGTCCGCGCGTAGACGAAGCAACCATTGACGCCATTCGCCCGCCCCCATTCTGCGATTGCGTCCAGATTCGGCTGCAGGGAATACAGCACCGCTTCGCTAGCCACTTCCACGAGGAGCTTAGGGCTACCTACGGAGGCCACCTCGGGCGGCAACATGAGCACGCCTGCATCGCAGCGCAATAACTTCGCTACGTCCGACGCTGGAACGCTGGGGAAATCTGCCTGCTGTATATCAACTGACACGAAGATATTGTCGCCCGCTCTGTCGAATGCTAGCGGTTGTTTTCTCATGCTTGACGTCAGCAACAAAACTCTGCCGTGCTGCCCCGTATTCCAAAGATGGTCAGCGGCCGCAAGCGACGCATGCAGACACAAAGGGCTGCGTGCATGCGGGTAATAGAAGTCCAGCGTTAGCTGGTCGCTTGCTGGCCCTTCCGTGTCGACAAAGACACACGCGTGAGCATTCTGGTCGATCGTGAATTGTTGGCGGTCCTGGAGCGACCAGCCCGAGAGTTCGGGACCAGAGACAACCACAGCATCGTTTCCGTTCAGCGCGGTTGCTCCGAAGCATTTATACCCTTCAATATTCATTGAATCACCTGAGTTGCGGATTGTCGTCATGGTACGGCCATGCTCTGGTCAAAGCCAGGCACGAACCTGCTGAAGGCGCGATACCGCGAATGGCGGAGCCCAAAGAAACAAATTTTTGCTCACGAAGCAATTGCCCCTATTATGTTTACAAGACGCCGACGCATCCTTAGCCGTGTCGCACGACACAAGGGATATCACATTCTCTAAAGGCACACTCAATATGCTATTTTCGCTTCGTCCCTTGCGGGACAACTATCGAGACTCTCCGAAAGCGAAGCTCTCCGAAAACAATACCCGAGCGCTCACAAATGAAACGACTCTTCGTTTGCTGCGATGGCACCTGGAATTCAGATAGCGATGAATTCCAGGGCGTACCGGTTCCGACCAACGTCGTCCGATTCTTCAACGCGCTGAGCGACAACAATACCGATGGCGGGGAACAGCTCAAGTACTACCACGCAGGGGTTGGTGCAAACGAAAGCCGGCTCCGGCGACTCGTTGACGGTGCGATTGGCGCTGGGCTATCGCGCGACATTCGAATTGCCTATAAATGGCTCTCCGACCATTATGAAGACGACGCGGAAATTTATATTGTCGGATTCTCCAGGGGCGCTTTCACCGCGCGTAGCCTTGTGGGCATGTTGCATCACTGCGGCCTTCCGCGCGGCGCCGACTGGCCGTTGGTCAAGCAAGCCTGGAAGCTATATCGGCTCGACCCACTGGTAGATAAAAACGCGCGGCAACAAGCAAAGTTTCGCGCGCTGCATGGTGCGCCACCCCAGATCCGCTTTCTCGGCGTATGGGAGACAGTCGGCGCACTAGGCATTCCCGAAATCCTGGATCCGTTTGGCATCCTCAAGAATCGATATCAGTTTCATGACACGACCCTGTCACCAGAAGTCGCACGTGCAGTTCAGGCACTGGCGATCGACGAACAAAGAGACAATTTTTTTCCGACGCTCTGGACGCCCGAGGAGGGCACTGACGAAGCGCGGGTTTCGCAGGTCTGGTTCCCTGGCGTTCATGCCGACGTAGGCGGTGGCTACAAAGAAACGGGACTCTCCAATGCGACGCTCCG
Organism: Caballeronia sp. SBC1; assembly: GCF_011493005.1. Classification (NCBI taxonomy): domain Bacteria; kingdom Pseudomonadati; phylum Pseudomonadota; class Betaproteobacteria; order Burkholderiales; family Burkholderiaceae; genus Caballeronia; species Caballeronia sp. SBC1. Next base: position 1,381,591 of record NZ_CP049157.1, on the reverse strand, counting down.
GTGGATGATATCGGAAGCGCAAACGTGCGGAGCCACGTTCCGCCCCCAGATGCTCGATCAGTTGCCGCAAGCCGAGCCGGTTTCATCTTCCGCCGTCCATGGGGTCTTGCACAATTCCCTCACCAGTTTCTATTTGAGGATTGGTTTTCGGCCGCGGTCCTTTCCATTATTGAAGCAGGATTCCCGTCGTGGTTCGGAATCTATATCGGCCCTGGCGTTAGCAAGGCAAGCTAATCCTCCCATCTCTCAGGCGCCCTACCGGCCTAATGTAGACCCGGTGAACGACCTGGAAGTGCGCATATTCGCCAACCCTTTATGGAACTGGACCGGCGTCTTCATGCAAGAGGGTGTCAGCTATTCGTTTCAGGTAGTGCCGGGCCAGTCGTGGCTTGACGGGCATCATGCTTGCAGCGCCGACGGGACAAGGGGCAACCTTATTCAACGGCTCCTCACTGGTTTCAAGCGCGTTCCCGATGCCAACTGGTTCGAGCTGTGCGGCGCCATCACCTATCCGGCGCAACCAAGTATCGGGGGTGTCCCTCCGAAGCCCAGCTTCTTTCGAATCGGGATGGGTACAACCATCAACGCACCGACGTCAGGATATTTGTATTGTTTCGCCAACGATTCACAATGGGCATACTCAAAAAACCAGGGAAGCGTTCGGGTGAAGATTGCCGCACTCGACGAAGGTCGCGGTAAGGGTACGGTGGTTGGAACCGGCTCAGGGATCGAGGTGACTGCGCCCCCTGCTTCGCCGAGTGGAAGCGGGTCCAGCAAACCGTAAAGCACCGCACAACGCGCGCCATGTCCTCCGTATCCGCATTCAAGCTTGTCCTGCTTTCGCTCATCGTCATGATCGGCTTGCAACTGCTAACCAAGCGTCTCAGGTTGCCACCCGATGCCGTCGCGGCCAAGGCCGTGCTCGAACGCCTCGCGTTGCCGCGCAAGCTGATGGCTACCCTCGAGGGAGAAAGCCTGCTTAACGACGCGGCCGGCCTCGTCCTGGTTCGCTTCCGCCTTGGCGGCGGCGCTAGTTTGGGTTGGTACAATTGCGCCAAGCTCCTTGTCCCTTCTCACCACATGTCCGAAACAAACTGGTTGTCCGAACCCAGCACCGCGTCCAAACGCATCATCTTCGCGCGCCACGGCGAATATCCGTGCAACGTCCGCGGCGTTTGCAACAGTAATCCCCGCACCGGTTTTTATCTGACCGAGAAGGGAGAAGCGCAGGCCAGGGCCTTAGGTGAGCGCCTGAAAGACGAGAAAATCGAGCTGATCGTGACCTCGGAATTTCTGCGCGCGCGGCAAACAGCATGGTTAGCCAACAAGGTATTGAACGTTCCGCAAGTCGTTAATCGGCTAGCTAACGAAAACCGGGTTGGTGCCGAATTTGAAGGAAGGCCAGGCGACGATTTTCAGCGATTCATCGCCCACGCGCCGGCGACCACCGCCACGGCGGACGGCGAACCCTTCACGGGAATGCTCGCGCGCGTTCAATCTCTGATCGCTGACCTGAAGCTCAGTAGCCCACAGACCGTGCTGGTCGTCACGCACGGCTGGACGCTCCAGGCTGTGCGCGTCATCCTGAACGAAATCAGTCCAGATGACGCTGCCCGATGTGTGGACATGCCGTCCAATTGCGAAATTATTGAAGGAAGGTTTTAAGCTGCGGCGTGGCATTCCTGGCATGAATGTATCCTGGAAAGTCACTTGAACGCGTAGGCCACCCCAACGCCATACGTGATTTGATTCCGGTTTCCGCGCTGCGTAACAATCGGACTGTCAGCCGCTGAGCCTGATAGCCGCTGGTAGTAAATCATTGCGCCAGCGAACCAGTGTTTGTCGATCTGGTAGATGGCGGCAAGCCACCCGGTCATCTGTTCAAGTCCTCCTGAAGGACTGAAAGCAGGCAGGCCGCTGCGCGTGGAGTCCTCCTCCGTGACGCCGTAGTACACCTGGTTAAATCCCTGGCTAACCCAGCTCGCGCCCACCCCGGCACCTACGAAAATGCGCCGCTGCACGGGCACCCAGAGGCTGCCGTTTACCGACACCCGTGCTCCCGTATAAACAATGCCCGCGTTGGTGACCACCGTCACGGAGCCCCGCAGGCGATACGGAAAAGCGCCCTGGTTATCGTACTCGTAGCCCACGAAGCCGCCTGCTTCCACCGTCGTGTGCACGTCGTGGATCTGGGAAACGACCGGATCGTCAACATGACTTCGCCCCAGGCGAAGCTCCACGGCCGGACCGTATTGCAGCCCTGTCAGGCCGCCAAGATCGAACTGGGCATAAGGCCCGTATAGCTCGAACAGCCGCCCGCCATCAGTCACATAACGTATTCCCGGCACAGCACCGACAAAGCGGTCCTTAGCCCCCGCATAATCCGTCGTAGACCCAATGCCACCGCCGGCCATGCTGGGAAGCGTGCCGGGAAGGTCGAAGGACGCTGCCCGGCTTTCCTGAGCGATCAGACAGCACGTTGCCAGCAAAACGACGTGCAGGCATGTTTGGATCGAGTGATTTTTCATTGGCCGGCCATTGGAACGGGGGTGCATTGAATCCAGGCGTATTGGATTTATCGACGCCATGGCTTCAGAGCTTCGTTGCACATTCAAGTCTTGAGAGGCTGCATCGACACTCACTAATAATTTAGCAATTCGAACCGTACGGGTCCCACGGTTCGAATACGGATTCTGCAAAAATGGGAATACGGCCGACCGATATCAGAAACTCGAACGCAACGCAATCATGGTTCGAGGCCGCCTAAGACCTCAAGCAAACACATTGATTGATCGTGAGTGAGGAAGGTCACCGTGCACCGCGGGCGTAGTCCTTCGAGCGCCGCGTGAGTGGCAGCGCCGCTCCCACGTGAACGGGGCAGGCGACGCTGGGTTTGCGTTTGCGATGTCGACCATGATGGTCATGGTGGTGGTCAATATCGACTGCAGAATTGCATTGCGAGGGTAAAACGCATTTTCGTTTCAAGAACCGGCGCGCACACGTCAGCGCACTCGAGGTCTGCGCGATTCTACAACCTCAAGCCGCCCGCTCCACTACTCAGGCGACCCGAAGACGCATCTCCCCGTTGTCATCCGAAACGTGCAGGCCTCGAAGATCGTGAAGATAGCCTCGTGGACCCAAGGCGTCGATCTGCGCCACGGGTAACGTTGAAGTGATGGCGATGACCAGGGATCGGGCAGCCAGTCCCGCTGCAATCCCGGCAGCCGAATCCTCGAACACGACAGCGCGCTCGGGAGCAGCGCCTAATGCTCTCGCAGCCACAACGAATCCATCCGGCGCAGGTTTTCCGCGGGTGATCTCATCAGAGCTGAACAAGACCTTGGGGATCGGTAGTCCGGCTGCCTTAAGCCGCCTTAGCGCAAGAGGCCGTTCCGCCGACGTGACTACAGCCCAACGATCGTCGGGGATGGACATCAGTAAATCCCGAGCGCCCGGGATTTCCACAATCCCCTCCACGTCGTCAAGCTCGACCTGCTTTAATGCCGCGGTATCCGCTTCAATATCCGTTCCGGGCGGCGCCAGCGCGCGAACCGTGTCGATCACACGTCGGCCCTGACATTCGCGCAGAACCATATCGGGGTCAAGCCCCCGTCGAAGCGCCCAGTCCGTATACGCCCGGATCACGGGTGCATGTGAGTTGAGCAAGGTTCCGTCCATATCGAACAGAAAACACGATACGTGAAATTCGACTTGAGTAAGCAGCATGAGCAGCAGCGGACCGTGTGGGTAATCTGGCAATCATTCAAGGAAGTCGAGCAGCGTCGTTGGCCAAGGCCTCTTCCACACTGAGCGTTATCGATCCGCGAGCCTGAAAAACGACCAGCGGCCTGCGCGACTCGATCACAAAGTATGGCAGTTTAAGCGTGTTAAACACTTCAAGCGGCATGCCATGAGCATACCTCGCGTCCGAGGTAACCGGGAAGCGCCTGCCCGAAGTGCGATATATGACACAGCATCGATCAACTCTTGGCCACCGGTTTGCTGCGCATCAGGCCAACCGTTTCCGGTTGCGCGATCTTGCACATCACTGGCGGTAAACCACGCGCGATCAATTCGATATCAGCCAACGCACGGCGGCCGATGTCCCTCAATACCGTGCCAAGCGCGCCGGCCTGGTGCGGCGAGAGCAGCATGTTGTCGACCGAGCGCGCCCTATGCTCAGGCGCGAGTGGCTCTTCAGGGAAGACGTCAGTTGCAACGCGGATGTGACCTGCCGCTGCCGCGTCGAGCATTGCATCGAAATCCACAACGCCGGCGCGGCTCACCAGGATGAAAGCGGCGCCCTTGCGCATCAATGCAAAGCGCTCGCGCGTGAGAAAACCTTGATTTTCCGACGTGGCACCTGCCACCACGAATACGATCCGCGACTCGCGCAGTACCGTATCGAGCGACGCAGGCTCACATCCGAGCGATTCAATATAGGTCGGAGGCAGCCAGGGATCGAACGCCCTCACTACGCCGCGAAACGGCGCCAAGAGCGGCAAGATCGCGCGCCCGAGGTCACCCATCCCGATGAACCCCACGGGCGCGTCATAGAGCGAGAACGCATCCTTGTTCGCATCGAGCCCATATTGCTCCGTGCCGTTGCGAAAACGCCTGTCCGCATGGCTGATCCCGCGAGCAAGATTGATCGCCATGCCGAGCGCCGCCTCGGCCACGGGTTCAGCAAATACCGGACTCACGTTCAGAACGCGAACACCCTGTCTGAAGCACTGGGCGTAATCCACGTTCGGAAGAAAATTCCCTTCCACATTGACGACCGCTCGCAGGTTGACTGCACGCGTCAACCGCTCGGCCGGCATGTCGAACTGACCAACCATGATGTGGGCATCGACAGCGTGTTGCTCGAATATCTCATCGGTCACGGGACCATCTTCGTGGATGAACACCTCGCCAAGCGCGCGGAGCCGCTCGAGATCGGCGGGACTGAAAATGTCCGCAACCGTACGTGGGGCAGGTGCAATGAACAGGCGGATTTTGTCTACGGCTTGAGTCATGGGTACTCCATATCGGAAGCGGCGCCCCAGTCAGGGTTTTTAGTAGATTTCCAAGGTGGACCGCGACTAGATTTGCTCCCATGCACGCGCTTTCGATGATCGAAGCACCGCGTCGATGATCTGAGCCGAGCGATACCCATCTTCGAACGTCGGCAAGCCTTCGCGCGCTGCACCGCGAATCACCGCGTAGGTGTCGGCGACAAATGCTTCGAAGCACTGCGCGTAGCCTTGTGCGTGGCCCGCCGGCAGCGTCGCGAGACGCCGTTGCTCGGCACTGCCGCGTGACGGGTCACGCACCAGCAGCCGGGTGGAATCCCGTTCTCCCAACCACAGTCGTTCCGGCTCCTCTTGATCGAATACAAGGCTGGCTCGGGCACCATCGAGTTCGAACCACAAGCGGTTCTTGCGGCCTGCCGATACCTGGCTTACGGTAAGGGTTGTCAGTACACCATTCGTGGTCCGAAGCAATGCGCCAGCTACGTCCTCGGTGGTCACCACCTGCCTTTCTAAAGACGCGCCTGGAGCAGGAGCCGAAAACGTCCCGACCGTGCCGGTTGGACGGTCGGGCATGGTTGTCTGCAGTGTCGCGACTACGGACTCGAATCGTTCACCGGTGATCCACTCGATCAGATCGCACCAGTGCGACCCGATGTCCGCGAACGCCCGCGACGGGCCGCCCAGTGCGGCGTCCACGCGCCAGTTCGTGTCGTCGCGCCCGAGCAGCCAGTCCTGTAAATAACTTCCGTGGATGAGTTGAAGCGCCCCTACGGTGCCGTCCTGCACAAGCGAGCGCGCCTCCCTCACCATTGGGTGATAGCGGTAAACAAACGGAACCGCCGCGATTCGTCCCGCTGATTGAGCTGCAGCCGCGAGCGCTTTCGCATCGGCGAGACGGGTTGCAAGGGGCTTTTCGCACACCACATGCTTGCCTGCGGCCAGCGCCGACATGGCAATCGGGTAATGCGTGGAATTCGGCGTGCAGATATGAATGACGTCGACGGCGGGGTCAGCGACCGCCTCCTCGGCGTTCGAGTAAGCACGTTCGATACCCAGATGAGCAGCCGCCTCTTTAGCGCTCTGCGGACTCGATGCCGCTATGCCTCTCAACGTTGCGCCGGCAAGCCGGCTTGCCCTGGAATGAACCGCGCCCATCATGCCCGCGCCGACGATTGCCACACCAAGTGTCTGAGCCATTTTTTTAACTCCATTCGGTTGACTGGATAATACCGAAACGCGACTTGTCTTGCCGCTTGCGACTGGAAGCTTGCTTATCGAAAACACCGCGCTCAATCAATATGCCGGTGCGATTGGAGGGGCGGTGCTCGGAACCGAGCGCGCACTGTCATTGAAGGGAATTGCTTCAATCCTGCCTTCAGTCCCTGGCTCAAATTAGATCGCGGCCGCGTCGGGTTTACTCGCTTGACGGTGATCTTCTTTTGGCGATGGTGGGTGACCGGCCAGCCGATCTGAACGTTTGATGACGCTTTGACGAGATGCCGGTCGCCCGTCATTGCTGTGCGAAAAAAAATTTGTCGCTACCGGCGAGCCATGTCGCCCGTAAGTACTTATTGATATGGAAATCTCCCCGGATCAAAAAGAATAGGACCTCCTTGGCATACTGCCTGCCGCCGTTGTAGGATTCACCGCGGGTCAGTAACGCCGTCCAGCCAGACGTGCGCTATTGGAAGGTTGTTGAAAACCAGCTTCGTTCTGGGTGCTTCTTTTACACCTTGCATTTTCCAAGTGCGTCCCCGATGAGTTCCCCCATGCTCGCCTTGATACCGGATGAGTTGAACCCCTGGAAGGACAACACGCTTCCGAAGTCAATAAGTACCGACACATCCACGGCCGCTGCGTTTGTGCTTCTCGCCACCCAGACGTCTACCGAGGCCATACGCCGCGCCCACGCGCTGCATGACAGATCGGAGCCCGAAGCTCTGCATAAACTTCGGGTCGCTCTGCGTCGGTTACGTTCACTTTGGTGGGCTTATGAACCACTACTCGATAAGAAAGATGCCAAACGCAAGCGGAGCGAGTTCAAATACCTTGCTGATGCTGCGGGTAGAACCCGTGACTGGGACGTGCTCCGCGACATTCTCATCGTAAACCAACCGAAGCAGCTATCGCAGCGGCGGCTACTCGTTGCGGTTGAAGAGCATCGGACCAACGCCCTTTCATTTAGCCTCAGAACAATTCGTAGTGCGGGCGTTGAGGAAATACTTCAAGGCGCGCTGACAAGCGCCGCGCACCAGTTAGATTCACGATCCGTGGTCCCAGCTCTCTCCGAGTTTGCTGAAGAGCGGGTTGTGGTGGCTGAGAAGGCCCTGAAGAGGCGAGTCAGTCAAGCAACAGAACCGGAACACCTCGGGTATGCCGCGCTGCACGAAGTGCGAATCGCGGGAAAAAAACTTCGGTATTTGCTGGAGTTCTTTTCGCCGGTCCTCGCCCGCAGCCACCAGTCCACAATAGAGCGCTTGACCTCCGTGCAGAACGAACTCGGCAAGCTTAACGACCTCGTCACGAGCGAGACGTTACTTCGGGAGTATTCGTTCCAGCTAGGTGAGCGTGACGAGGTGAAAGAAGCTGTCAGATACCTCGAAGACCAGAAAAGACTTCACATGTGCGCCGCGCATGAGATATTGCGGGCTTCGTCGTAGAGCTGCCAAGAAGCGGGTGCTCACACGCCCGAGCCTTGGGTTATGCCGCGGAGTCAGCTCCGCCGCGACCCGCTTCCAGATGGCCGTTCACTGCGAGCGCTTGTTCATCCGCGTTCATCGATTGCAGGGGAAGCGCAATGAACACACTGATGCGCCTTAGGATTTGACGGAAAACCCGTTCGAACGCCTGCATTTGCAGGTCCTCGCTCGCAAACTCAGCGAGCGGGTCTTCAAATGTCCATCGGCAAAATACAGGCGAGCCTGGGAAGTTCGGCGCGCGTGCCTCATCGGCCTCGTCGCACAGGGCGACAATTACATCCATAGGTGGGGCGTCGCCACCGGCGAATCTCTGCCAACTTTTCGGTTGCAGAATATCGATGTCAGCGATTGACGAGCTAAGTTGCGCGATAGTCAGCGGATGGACTTGATCCGCGGGCTCGACCCCGGCGCTGAATGCCTCGAACCTGTCAGGTGCAAGCTGCCTAAGCAGGGATTCCGCCATGATGCTGCGCGCTGAATTTGCACGACAAAGGAACAGGACCTTGCATTTGGCATTCATAGCACTACCCCGGTTCGATGGCGGTGGTTTCTCGCGCGAATCCTACCGACGCAGTTTTTCAATCCAGTGACACTGCCGTGACACGAGGTCCGGGGGTGCATCGTCCCACTGGGTTGACGGTCATTCCCCCAGCCCACGACAGATGGCCTGTATGACTTTGATAAGTTGCGAACTCTCACAGTGATGACCAAGCACCATTGGCTGATTTCACCGGTTGAGTGACGTCTCCTTTCGCAATCGTCCGTCCATAGTCACGTTTCATTGGATTTGCCTTATTGGCAAGCATCTACTCTGTGCTGTTCCATCGTTCGAGGAGGCGAGAGCGCTATGACACCGACTGATGCCAGCGAGGTTGTACAGACAATCGCGACCGAGACGAATACTTCTTCTGAAGCGGTTTCCAAGCTCTACGCTGACACGTGGGCCGAGTTCGCGGAGGACGCGAGAATTCATGACTTTGTGCCCCTGTTCGTCGCCAAGCGTGTTCGCGCGACAATCAAGGCTAGTCAGAAACAGCCTCATTAGACCGAGACGGGGTGGCGGACCGGGATACTAATGCAGGCGTACTGCCGCTGAGAAATAAAACATCCAGGATCGCGCCTAGGCTTGGTTTGCAGGAGAAAACGCTCGCGGATCCAGCAGGTTTGCATTGAAGTCGCAGCACTTCTGCGCCAGTTGTGCAACCTGATTACTGAGCGAATAGGCGTGCTCTGTTCTGTGGAGCGCCACATAGTGGACCGGCGGAAGAGCGGGTTTCGTTTTGATAATCTTCAGGATACCTGCCGTGACCATGTAGTTAAGACATGTCTTCGGCAGATAGCTCACGCCCATTCCTGAGACCGTCAGCCCTATTTGAGCGACCAGGTTGTTGGCGACCAGGATTTTCGCCGTGCTCACTCCGTTCTCGGACAAAAACTGGGAGTAAGTCAAGCCGGTCCCTGAGAGATTACCCTGAAGAAGCAAGGGAAGCTGGGCAATGTCCGCAATGGGTATTGTCGCTTTGCCGGAATGAAGCGAGGGGGAACACATCCATGCATTTTCAACGGTACCCACCGGAATGCTGGTAAAGCGCTCGCTTGCTGCAGCCTGCGGGACAACGATCAGGTCTACGGTATCGGTAGCGAGCCGGTCCCTCAGCGTGGCACTCAACTCAACCTCGGCCTCAACAATTACCTTTGGATAGGTTTCCTTAATAACGGATATAAGGCGCGGCAACCACGTAAGCGCCGTCAACTCGGTGACGCCGATTCGCACGCGCCGGACGAGCACTTCCTTCGCGCTTACCCGCTCAACAATTTCGTCCCGCCGCTCCAGCAGCTCCTTCGCATACTCGAACAGCTCACTTCCCTTTTCAGTAAGCCGGGCAGCACGCGACGTCCGGTCAAATACAAGAAAGTCGAATGTGGATTCAAGTTCATGTATCCGTTTCGATATCGCCGACTGGCTCGTGTTCAATTTCCCGGCAGCGGCCTCGAAGGACCCCAACTGGACAATCCAGTACAACGCTTCCATCTGTTTGAAAGTGAGCATGTCGGTCCGAGTGAAGATGCAGAAGAGATGTTATCAGCGACAATAACATCTCTTTTCGGACTCGCTCCATCCTTCAAAATTTGTCGGCTGGAACGAATCTGCAAACGGACCGGGAAGTTACACGCTGACGCGATTGACAGCCGCTTTTTCAGCAATATCAGCGGTCACCTGAAGAAATTCATCAATGTCTTCGGGCGAATTGCAGTGCAAGGGCGAAATGCGGACCGCCCCGGTCAATCCAAACGATTCGAGCATTCGCTTCGAATAAAGGCTTGTTGAAACCCGCTCGTAGACAATGACGCCCCGGCGCTCGTATTCCCTGACGGCCTCGATCTCGGAAAGATCTTCGAATGCAATAGCGAGAATCAGGTCCCGGCGAGTCAGGTCACTGTGGTCCAGCAATACCTGGACGCCCGGCAGGCCGCGAAGCCCTCGCACTTCTCCGGCTCCATTGAGCATTCTTGAAAGCAGGGCCCGCTCGTGTAAGCCGATAGCCTTCATGCCCGCCGCATAGTGGGTCCTGCGATCAGTCGAATCCACGCACTGACCGCCGAGCCAACACACGTAGTCAACAATCTCGGTTACGACAGCGAACTGCGCCGGCGCCGAACTGCCCAGGTCCCAGTAATCTTCTGGTTTTGCGGCAAGCTTCTGATGGGGCAACCTCGCCGCGCGCGCAGAGAGCCAAGAAATGCCGGACCCTCTGCATCCAAAAAATTTATAGGGGGCGAAATTGATACCGTCAACGGGCGTTTTTTCCAAATCGATCAAGCCGTGCGGAGCGTGCTGCACGGCATCAACAACAATGTACAAATCCGGTTTGATCGCTCTTGCTTCCCGCACAACCCGCTCAAGGTCGATCTTTGCGCCCGTGATGTTCGAGGCATAAATCAGGCTAAGCAGGCAAGTCTCGGCATCAATCAGACTAAGCACCTCCTCAACGTCAATGCCCCCTGTGACCCGATTGCTCTTCGCGACACGAAGCTCCTTTCCCAGTCCTCGCGCGTATAAAGCCATGGCGTCGTACGAGGATGGATGCTCCAACACGGTAGTCACCATGTTGGTCCCGGGCACGGCTCCCGCAATGGCCTGGACCATCTGGAACATGGCTCCCGAAGCGGTCAAGGATGCATAGATAGTTCCATCCGTCGCGTTCAGGATCAGGCGGGCATCTTCCGCCCCCTTCCTTTGTATGGCCTGCAACGCGCGGGCAACTTCATGTATGCGCTCCGGGTTATCTGGAATCAAGTCGACTTCAGAGTATCGTTCGACTGCCCTCTTCAGTCGGTAGGAGCCCCCCGCGTTGTCAAAGTAGAGTCGTTTGCGTCCCGTGAAATCCGAATCAACATAGTGAAACCTCTCCCTGACAGCGCGCATCAGCGCGTCGCTGAAAAGTTGCCCGTCGGCGCTTTCCATCATGTATCCCTTTCTCGTCGTCATTCGCAAGACACTCTCGCGACATTTCGGGTCCACGATAAGTCTCGCAAAACTAGACGAAAAGCGATTTTTTTTGATGTTTTTTCATCGCTTTATTTCCGATCGCTCGATGAATAAAAGCGATACAACACTATCGAAAAATATCACTTTTTAACAGATTTTCTGCGTGAAAGAATGGTTTCCAACAACGTCGCACGGCACTAGGCAATAACCCTGGAAGCTATGCGCTGACTTAAATCTCGTCCTTTTGGAGAACTCTAGTGAACCAATACAAAACCTGCATCGCGGTAGCCGCGGTCGTCGCCCTGGTGACCGGTGCGAGTGTTGCGAACGCCGACCAGCTTGCCGACATCAAGGCACATGGCACGCTTGTATGCGGGGTTCTCAGCAACGGCGCACCCTTTGGCTTCCAAGACCCTGATACCCGCGAAATAGTCGGCTATGACGTCGACTTCTGCAAGGGAGTGGCGAAGGAGTTAGGCGTTAAACCCGAACTGAAAGTACTGTCACTGGACGCACGCATTCCCGAGCTGACGCAAGGACGCGTCGATATTCTTGCTGCGGTTCTGGGATACAACGCGCAGCGGGCGCAACAAATTACCTTCTCTGACACGTACTTCGTCAGCAACCAGGTGATCGCTGCGTCCACAGGAAGCGCGAACAAAACGCTCAACGACCTGGCAGGCAAACGCATCAGCACGATCAAGGGCTCGAGCAACATACCGATGGTGCAACACGCATTGCCTACCGCACAAATTGTCAGCTATGACGACGCGCCATCCGCATTCATGGCCCTGGCCCAAAAGAAGGTCGATGGATACGTGTTGTCAGAGAGCCTCATGCACCGGTTCATCGACAAGCTTGGCGCCAACGCCAACACGATCACTATCTTGAACCCGCCGGTTGGTCGCGAATACTGGGGGCTCGGAATGCGGAAGGACGAACCCAAGTTAGCCGAGGCAGTCAACAGCGCATTGGTAAAGATGCAGGCGTCTGGCGAGTCGCAGCAAATTTTCGATAAATGGCTCGGCACTGGTTCGCCTTTCAAGATGAAGCGCGATTTCACCACTGCACCCATTCCCGGCTAATTGAATATGGATAGTCGGCGCGATCTGACAGAAGGAGTGAAGCATGTTTGGACGCCTTGATTTCAGCGCGATCTTTGCCGGCCCCTTTGCGCATCTGCTTGTGTCCGGCGCGATCAAGACCTTTGAGCTGACGGCAACGAGCTGGACTCTGGCGGTAGGACTGGGCGTGGTGCTCGCAGTTCTGCGAGCATCGGGCATTCCCTTGGCGACGAAAGCTGTTGCTGCATTCGTTGCCTACCACCAAAACGTTCCCATGCTCGTGCAGATTCTGCTTTGGTATTTTGGAGTCCCAACACTTCTTCCGGACGCCGCGCAGTCCTGGGTCAATGCACACGACGGCGAGTTGATATTTGCGTCGATTGCAGTTGGCCTGTGCATGTCGGCGTACTTCTCGGAAGATCTCCGCAGCGGTCTGAGGTCGGTGCACCACGGCCAACAGGAAGCGGCGCGGTCCCTGGGCCTTAGCTTTTTCGGCACCATGCGTTATGTGACGCTTCCACAAGCCATTAGAAATGCGCTGCCGACATTTATCAACCACACGGTCCTGCTGTTCAAGAACACGAGCCTTGCGATGACCATTGGTGCCGCGGAAATGACGTACGTCGTTCGGGAGATAGAGAACGAAACGTTCAGGACGTTCGAAGCCTACGCTGTTGCGACATTCTTCTATCTCGCCGTGTCCCTGGGGTTGATGGGACTGGGCGCCCTGGTTGAAAAGCGTATTCAGAACCAGGCGAGGTAACCCATGCTCGATATCATTCAAGACAACTGGTTGCTTTTGCTGGTCGGACAATATCCCAGGGGGCCGCTTGGGGGCCTTGCGCTGACACTTATCCTTTCCGTGATGGGTCTGGTTCTATCGTTCCCCATCAGCATTGGAATCGCGCTATGCAGGACCTCGCCCATCAGATTCCTCTACGTAGGTTCGACCGTACTGGTCTACATCGTGCGCGGCGTGCCCCTGGTGATGTTCGTTTTCTGGGGATACTTCCTTGTACCCATCCTGGTGGGTCATAGCGTGACCGCATTCACAACGCTGATCTGTACTCTCATTGTCTATGAGTCGGCTTATCTCTCGGAAGTGGTGCGCGCAGGAATCCAGGCCCTCCCGAAGGGACAGGTCGAGGCCTCGCGCGCGTTGGGGCTGGGATATTGGAAGACAATGCTGTGGGTGATCATGCCGCAAGCGCTCTACAACATGGTGCCCAGCATCATCAGCCAGTTTGTCTCAATCATCAAAGAGACATCTATTGGGTATGTTATCAGCGTGCAGGAACTGACGTTTTCGGCAAACCAGATCAACAACAATTTGCTGACGCGCCCCTTCCCCGTTTTTCTCATTTTGGCAATCACTTACTTTGTCGTGTGCTTCGTGCTCACACAATGCGCTCAACATCTGGAGCGCACCGTCACGCGTAAGCGAACCCCCAGGATCACGCAGCTAAGGAGCATTGCAAATGATTCAGTTCTCGATGGTCAATAAGTGGTACGGGGAGTATCAGGCGCTCACGGACGTAACGGCGGAGGTAAAGAAAGGCGAGGTCGTTGTCATTTGCGGCCCATCTGGCTCGGGGAAATCCACGCTGATCCGGACCGTGAATCGCCTCGAGGAGATCAAGTCCGGTGTTATCCATGTGAATGGTCAGGATATCCACGCACCCGGTCTGCGTATCAATGACTTTCGCAGCGGGATCGGTTTCGTCTTTCAGTCGTTCAATCTCTTTCCTCACCTGTCAGTGACCGAGAACGTCTGCCTGGCGCCAGTCCGCGTATCAGGGCGAAGCAAACGTGAAGCTCGGGAGCGCGCCGTGGCTTTGCTCGACCGCGTTGGACTTGCTCACAAGGCTGACGCATATCCGCAGCAGTTGTCGGGCGGACAGCAGCAACGGGTCGCCATTGCACGAGCGCTCGCCATGAACCCGCCAGTCATGCTATTTGACGAGCCGACGAGCGCGTTGGACCCTGAGATGGTGGGCGAAGTCTTAAGCGTCATGAAGTCGCTTGCCCGTGATGGCATGACCATGGTCTGCGTGACGCATGAAATGGGATTCGCACGCGAAGTAAGCGACCGGGTCTGGTTCATGGACAGGGGCGTTATTCTCGAAGAAAACTCTCCGGAAGAATTCTTTACAGCGCCGCAGCACGCGCGGTCCAAGGCGTTCTTATCCGATTTGAGAGCGCATTAGCGCGGCCTAGCCGAGCGGTGTTGTTAAGACCAGGGGCCATTCAAGGTATGGCACGTTTTTTTCACCAGGCTGCGGGTATCGGCCGGGTAGATAGCGGGCGTTCAAATGACCCGCTTTTCACGATGCGGCGCTGCTTCCCATTGCTGCGTCGCCGATCCGATCGATGTGGCCGCATGCGCCGCGCCTCAGTCAAACCGGGATGACTTGCTGTCCGCCCACTACGCACTAGACTATATTCAGATGCATGTTGCGATGCTCTGGGAAACATTGTCATGAACCGCCCCGCGATGCGATCTTTGCGATGCGGAGTGGCATTTTCCCTCGGCCACGGGGCGAGCAGTGGCCAGCCACAACCGTTCTCGTGGCGTTCGCAACCACTGTCCAATATGCTCGCATTAAGAACTTGCGTGGATCCTGCCGCCCGTAAAATACCGCCATGAATCGGCCGCCGGTTCGTTTTCCGTTTCGCGCAACAGCCACCGTATCGCTCATACGATGGCTCAAGTGGGGGTTACTTGCCGCTTTTCTAGTAACGGTCGTGATTGCTGCGCGACTCGTCCAGACCGAAATCGAAACATCCCGGCTTCAGGCGCGCTATCTGTCTGACTTGGGCCGCGACATTGGCTTTCACGTTGGTGCAGGTGCCAGCGACACTATCCGGTTTCCCGCGAGTGGACCGTACGACGTGCGTCTAGGTTATGAAGCGCTGAATGACTTCGAAAAACGTCTGCTCGCGCGCGGCTTTAGCATCACCTCGCAGGCGCGCGACTCTGCAATGATGGCGTCCATAGCAGATGACGGCCTGTATTTACCCTATGTCGAAAAAGACCAGGCGGGTCTTCAGCTATTCGATGCCACCGGTTCGACGCTCTACGACGCGCGCTATCCGGCGCGTATCTACGGCAACTTCGACGCGGTTCCTCCGTTGCTCGTGAATGCGCTGCTGTTCATAGAAGACCGCAACCTGCTCGACGTGGATCAGCCGAACCGCAATCCGGCGATCGATTGGGGCCGCTTCGGCCGCGCAGTACTCGACCAAGGCTTGCGGATTGTCGATCGGCATCAATTGACACCGGGCGGCAGCACGCTCGCCACGCAGCTCGAAAAATTCCGCCATTCGCCCGGTGGCCGCACGGCGACACCGCCCGAGAAATTGCGCCAGATCGCGTCCGCGTCCGTACGCGCGTATCTCGGCGGGCCGCAAACGCTGCTGGCGCGCCAGCAGATCGTTGTGAGCTACCTGAACACAGTGCCGCTTGCCGCGCAGCCCGGTGTGGGCGAAATCGCAGGTATAGGGGATGGCCTGGCCGACTGGTACGGGCGCGACTTCGACGAGGTCAACCGTCTGCTGACGGCCCCCCTTGCTCCCGAGACGCTCGAGGTGCAGGCGCTCGCATTCAAGCAAGCGCTGTCGCTGGTCATTGCGCAGCGCGCGCCCTCCTACTTTCTGCGTCGCAACAACGCCGCGCTCGCGCAACTGACGGACAGCTATGTGCGGCTTCTGGCGACTCGCGGAATTATCCCGTCGATGCTTCGCGACGCTGCGCTGACGGCCCGCCTCCAACTCCAGTACGCGAAACCGATACGTCCCGACACATCGTTTGTTAGCCGCAAGGCGCTCACGGCACTGCGCACGCATCTGATCAACGCGCTTGGCGTGCCGAGCTTCTACGACCTCGACCGGCTCGACCTCTCCGTACACGCGACGCTCGATAACCCGGAGCAACAGGCTGTGAGCAAACAGCTTGCACTTGCCGCCACGCCCGAGGGCGCGAAAGCGGCCGGTCTATACGGCTTCGAGATGCTGCGTCCAAAGGACGATCCGTCGAAAATCGCTTTCAGCTTCACGCTCATCGAGCGGAGCGATGGCGCAAATCTGGTGCGGGTGCAGACTGACAGCGTCGACCAGCCATTTGACATCAATCAGGGCGCGCGTTTGAACCTCGGCTCCACCGCCAAGCTGCGCACGATCATCACGTATTTGCAGATCGTCTCTGAGTTGCATGCGCGTTACGCATCGATGAGTGCGGCCCAACTCAGGGAGATCAAGCCCGATCGGCAAGATCTGCTGAGCCGCTGGGCAATAGACTATCTTGGGCACACGTCCGACCGTTCGCTAGGCGCAATGCTCAATGCCGCCGTCGAGCGAAAGTATTCCGCGAGTGCCGGTGAGACGTTCTACACCGGCGGCGGCGCGCAGACGTTCAACAATTTCGAATCAAGCGATAACGCCCGCATCCTCACCGTGCATCGTGCGTTCCAGCATTCGGTGAATCTCGTATTCGTGCGGCTTATGCGAGATATCGTGCACTACGAAATGATCCGGGTAGCGGGACCGTCGTCGAACTGGCTGGACGATCCCGTATCGCGCCATGCCTATCTCACGCGTTTCGTCGATCAGGAGAGCCGCGTGTATATGCATCGCTTCTATACGAAATATCACGACAAGGCACCCGATGCGGCACTCGTAACGCTGCTGCACGACGTGCGCAAGTCACCGCCCAAGATAGCTACGGTACTGCGCAGCGTGGCGCCTGATGGCTCCGAGGCATGGTTCGATACACAGACGCGCATCGCGCTCAAGGGCACGCCGGCGGCAGCGCTGGCGCCCGAGGATATCGCGAAGCTCTATACGAAGTACGGTATCGACAAATTCAGCTTGAACGATCGAGGTTATATCGCGAGCGTGCATCCGCTCGAACTGTGGACGCTCAACTACCTGCGGGATCATCCGGACGCGACGGAAAGCGACCTGCAGGCCGCAAGCCGCGACGCACGTTTCGCTTCATATTCATGGCTCTTCAAAACGCGCTACCACGCCACGCAAGATCGACGCATCAAGCGCATGGTCGAGTTGCAGGCGTATGCGGAAATCGGCAAATCGTGGCGCAGGCTCGGCTATCCATTCGCGACGATCACGCCTTCGTATGCGGCAGCAATTGGAGCTTCGGGTGACAGGCCCGCCGCGCTTGCACAACTGATCGGCATTGTCGCCAGCGGCGGCACGATGCTGCCGGCGCAGGACTTTGCGTCAATCGACTTCGCGCAAGACACGCCCTATGAGACGCATTTCGCCCGCGTGTCTACGTCCCCGCCTCCGGTGCTCTCGCCCGAGATTGTTGACGTGGTTCACGGCTTGTTGCGCGACGTCGTGCAAGGCGGCACCGCGAAGCGGCTTGAGGATGGCATGCCGCTCGCGAATGGCCGCTCGCTGGACGTCTATGGCAAGACGGGTACGGGCGATCAGCGCTTTGACGTATTCGCACGCGGGCGGCGGCTGATCGAGTCGCGCAAGGTCAACCGGAGCGCGACGTTCGTCTTCGCGATCGGGGATCGGTTCTTCGGCGCACTCACCGCGTACGTGCATGAACCGTATGCGGCACGCTACGACTTTACGAGCGCGCTGTCGGTGCAGTTGTTGAAATCGCTGGCGCCGGCGCTTGAACCGCTGATTGGCCGGGATTCTCATGCCGCGTCCGACCCATCCGACTCATCCGTGCAACCGGTCGCCGCTCAGTGATGTGGCAACGCGCGCGGACCGCGATTCTTTCACGCGTAATGATCCCGAGTGGGCGAACGCCCGCTTTCAAAACGCTTGGGCTGGAGAATAAACCGGGCAACCGAAGGAGCCTTGCTAAAAGGCACCGTTGTGCTATAAAAAATTAACTAGTATGTCTATTGGTCGCCCGGCCGAAGCAATGGGTGGCTCCACTGGAGCGAGCGCGACAGTCCATGAGTCTTTTAGAGCTCAGAGGCATTTCCAAGCATTTCGGCGCCATTCATGCCCTGACCGACGTGACGTTCAGTCTTGAGCCCGGCCAGGTGGTCGGACTCATGGGAGACAACGGGGCCGGGAAGTCGACGCTGGCGAAGGTCATCGCCGGTAACTTCCCCCCGTCGCACGGCGAAATCTTCATCTCCGGTAAGCCGGTGCATTTCGGCAAGCCGGTCGACGCCCGCGCTCAGGGAATCGAAGTCGTGTATCAGGATCTTGCGCTCTGCAACAACCTCACGGCGGCCGCCAACGTTTTCCTTGGCCGTGAGCCACGGCTCGGATTCTGGCCCATCCGCGTTCTCGATCACGCGACCATGTATCGGCGCGCCGGCGAGCTCTTCAAAGAATTGAAATCCGAAACGCGTCCGCGGGACCTCGTTCGGCAGATGTCGGGAGGTCAACGACAGGCTGTGGCGATCGCTCGCACACGTCTCTCCGAGGCCCGGCTCGTCATCATGGACGAGCCGACGGCATCGATCAGCGTCCGGCAAGTGGCGGAGGTGCTCGACCTCATCAAACGCCTGTCCGAACATGGAATTGCCGTCATTCTCATCAGCCACCGCATGCCTGACGTTTTCGACGTCGCCCACCGCGTGGTCGTCATGCGGCGTGGGCGCAAGGTCGCGGACAAGAAGATCGAAGCATCCTCCGCGGAAGAAGTAACCGGACTAATCACCGGAGCCATCACCGCTGCCTGAACCTGCTTCGCACAGCTATGCATTGGGTCGCACTAGACGCTGAAGCGTCAAGTGCGACCGACACAGAAAGCGTGGGGTCGCACTAGACGCTGAAGCGTCAAGTGCGACCGACACAGGAGACCCGAAATTGAACGATGCGCCGGAAAGGCCCACCTCAATGCCGACCTTGCTTGACGACTCGCAAGCCGCGAAGACCCATACTCGCTGGACGGGACTTCTCGCGAGCCAAGTGTTCTGGGTGGTGCTCGCTACTATTGTGGCCTGCATCCTGCTCTCGTTCGTGACCTCGACCTTTGCGACGCAGCAGAACCTTTTCAACGTCACGCGCAACTTCGCTTTCGTCGCAATCGTCGCGCTCGGCATGATGGCCGTGATCGTCACGGGCGGTATCGATATTTCGGTGGGCTCGACTATCGGCATCAGCGGTATCGTCCTCTCGGTGGTCATGAATGCCGGGTATCCGATCTGGGCCGGCATCGGCATGGGGCTCTTGACCGCAGGGCTCGTGGGCCTCGTGAACGGCCTGCTGATCGCCTATCTCGACATGCAGCCTTTCGTCGTTACGCTCGGCATGCTGAGCGTCGGCCGTAGCCTCGCGCTGGTGTTCTCCGGCAGCCGGACAATTTTTGATTTCGGTCCCGACGGAGCCAAGCTCCTTGCGCTCGGCGGCGGCAAGACCTTCGGCGTCGCCAATCCGGTGTGGTTCCTGATTGTCCTCGCCGTGCTTTTCTGGTTCGCCTTTACCTGGACGCGCTGGGGCCGCTACGTCTTCGCGGTCGGCGGCAATCGCCACGCGGCGAATCTGGCCGGCGTTCCGGTGCGTCGCATCATCTGCTCCGTCTATGTGCTCGCCGGCCTCATGGCGGGCGTCGCGGCGATCCTCGAAGTCGGCTGGCTCGGCGCGGTGACAACGGGCCTTGGCACGGGCGACGAATTGCGCGTGATCGCCGCGACCGTGATCGGCGGCACCAATCTCATTGGCGGCATTGGTAGCGCCTTCGGGACCGTCGTCGGCGCCGCACTTATCGAGGTCATCCGCAACAGCCTGATCCTGCTCGGCGTCGACTCTTTCTGGCAGGGTACGGTCGTGGGTACGTTCATCATCATCGCCGTGCTCTTCAACCGGCTCGGCGGCGAGCGGCAAGGAGATTGAAATGTCTTCGGGCGCACCGGCCGCAATACACGATACGGCCGGTGTCTGGGGTGCGGCCGGACGAGATGCGGAACTGCCGGACGCAAGTGTTCAAAAGAAACGCAAGGTTCGGCGGGAGGTTAAATCTCGAACAGCGGCTTTCCTTGCGATTATTACGGCCATTGTGCGAGCAGACATAGGCACCGTAGAGCCGGCGCCGATAACTTTGTATGGGACCGGAGTAGGCGCTAAACCGGTCGACACGGAGGCAACAATGAAGAAAATGTGGATGTGTCTTGCTGCGATTGGTGGGCTTGCCATGCTGGCCTCTCCCACCTTCGCAGCCGATAAGACCCTGGCGCTGGTGGTGAAGGGACTCGACAACCCCTACTTCGACCTCATGCATCAGGGATGCGAGCGGGCGAACAAGGAGCTCAATAAACAAGGCTATACCTGCTACTACACCGGCCCCGCGACGGCTGCGGACGAAAGCGCTGAAGTGCAGATCATCGACGACCTGCTGACCAAGGGCGTAGCGGCAATGGCGATCTCGCCCGCCAACGCCCCGGCCGTGGCCGAAGAGTTGCGCCGCCGCAATGTGAAAATTCCGGTGATCACCGCGGATGCCGATTTGTTGCCTAAAGATGCTTCGCTGCGCAAGAGCTACGTCGGCACCGACAATTACGAACTGGGCGTCAAGCTCGGCGAGCAGTTGAAGTTGCTGATGCCGAAGGGCGGCAATATCTGCCTCGTCATGGGGAACCCCGCAGCCGAGAACATCAACCAGCGCGCCCAGGGTACGCGCGACGTACTCTCTGGCAAGAAGGGAATCGCGAAGCTCGCCGGTGAAAACGGTTGGCAGGAGATCAGCGCCTGCCCGCTCTACGTGAACGACGACGCCGCCAAGGCGAACCAGATGATGCAGGACACGCTGACCGCCAACGCCACCGGTCTCGATGCCTTCGTGCTCGAAGGCGGCTGGCCGCTCTTTGCTCCGCAGGCCTATTCTCAGGTCGTCGCGCCGATCATGGATAAGATCCAGAGCGGAAAGTTCGTCATCGTCTCGGCCGATACGCTCGGACCTGAGCTGCAAGCCCTCAAGGACCACAAGGTCAATGTCCTCGTCGGCCAGAGGCCGGAGGAAATGGGCTATCGGGCAGCGATGGTCATGCGTGACCTCGCAGAAGGAAAGACGGTGAATCCGGTCATCCACACCGGCCTCGACACCTGCACCTGGAAGAACGCCGACACCTGCCTCAAGCATTAAAGGCGAGCGGGATCCGTTGCAAAGACGGATGCGGGCCGATGCACGAGCCGAGGCAGCCCTAGTCTATGCGATTTTCAGGGTGTTGTTGACTTGTTCACCGGCCTGCAGCCGAACACGCAGTACATCAGGATCACTAACTTAATCTGTCAGATGCGCCAGTATCAGGATGTACGTCACACTTTCCAAGTCTTAAAAGGGGGAGTTGCCACCCGGCGACATGACCGATAGTTATGCACGCTGCATGCATGGCGGAAGCCCATTGCGGTGGCTCGTTGAGTTTGGAGAACGAACTCGCCGCTCGCGGGTTGCCGCGAGAGCGAGTTCATTTTGAATGTCAAAGCACGCCAAAACACCGCGCGCTCCGAGCGCGATGCTCAGTGACTGAAGCGATCACAGGCCCGATCACTTACTGGCCGAAGAAGATCGGCAGTATGTCATCACTGACCGGGCGGCTGACCAGACTGCGACGACCCGCCCACCGCCGGACCATAGCTGTTGGTTTGGGCTTGAGCTGCGGCCACCCGTGCCTGTGCAGCCTGAATGTCGTCTGGGTAATTGGGGTCACGGCGGCCCGGATTGTAGCCGGCCTGCTCAACCTGAATGAGCTCAGTTCGCACCTGCGCCCGCGTGACAGGCGCATTCGATTGCTGGGCGAACGACACGACCGGAATGGTCAGTGTTGAAGCGGCAATTGCCGCGTAGAAGAATGATTTCATGATGAATACCTCCAAGGACTGCTTCTGTCCTCGTTTCAAACACTCCATGCTGCGACCACACGTACATTTTAGTTGTTCCGGGAGCGATGGTGCATCGATGAACCCGTAAACGTTGAACTCTTCGCCCACTATTGCGCGGTAAGCACTGGCATGACAAAACTGCCAGCGCCCCGCCTCTGGCTAGGTATTCGGGCTTCCGCCTCCCGATGACACGCAGTCCACCCCGCGGTCAGGAATATGGGGCATGGCGTGCTCGCCGCCCCCTGCTCCGAAGTGCGCGCTCGAGATTGCCACGCAACATAGCGCGACGGCTCGTGCTCACGGATGGCCCCTGGAACTCACCCTATTCGCCAATCAGATCGCGGACGAGGGGATAGACGTCGGCTTGCCAGCGCGGCCCGGAAAAGAGATCGTAATGATCGCACTGGCGCATTGTGAAGCTGTGCTTGTCGCGCACCGCAATACCTGCGCACAGGTCCTGCGCGGCGTGGGTTTGGCCGCGGCCGGAAACGTCGTCCAACTCGCCTTCGATTGTAAGCAATGCGGTAGTGCGGATGTCCTGCGGACGTACTGGCAGGCCGCGCACGCACCAGTTGCCACGGGCCAGACGGAATTCCTGAAACACGGTCTGGACGGTTTCCAGGTAGTACTCGGCCGCCATATCGAGCACTGCACCATATTCCTCGCAAGACCGCTGATGCGCCTCGGCGCGCTTGAAATCGCCCTGGACCATATCAAGGCAGTAGTCCCAGTGCGAACTCGCGAGCCGCCCCGGATGCATCGCGACCAGACCAGCCCGCTGCAGAAAGCCTGGATACACCTCGCGACCCGCGCCGGGGTAATGATCCGGCACCGAGTGGATCAGGGTCTCCCGAAACCATTGAAGAGGCTGGCTTGCGGCAAACCGGTTGACGGCATTCGCACCGCTACGCGCATCAAGCGGGCCCCCGATCAGAACCAGGCTTCTGGGCGTCGGCTCCCGCTCGCTGGCCAATAGTGAAATGGCGGCAAGCGTCGGCACGGTAGCTTGGCAAACCGCAAGCACATGCAGGTTCTCCGCGCCAATATGGCGGATAAACGTCTGAATATAGGACACGTAGTCGTCCAGGTGAAACGGCCCGTCAGCCACCGGTACGTTGCGCGCGTCACGCCAGTCCGTGATGTACACCTCATGGTTCAGCAGCAGGGTCTCTACCATCTCTCGGAGCAGCACTGCATGGTGACCGGCCAGCGGGGCGCAGACCAGCACCACGGGGGGTGTCGTCGTGCGCCGAGAGGAAATGGCAACAGGCTCCGGTTGCGGCGAAAATCGCAGCAGGTCGCAGAATGATTTTGCAAGGACGAGCTGTTCGGCCACTGGAATTTTTCGGCCTTCCGCTTCGATCTCCCTGATGCCGAACCCGGGCTTCTCGTACGTCTTGCTGAGCCTATAGAGCAGTTCGTAGCCTGCCGCAAAGCAGCGGGCACCCGAAACGTAGGCCAGCGGTCCCCAAGGGTTGACGAATGAGTTCGCAGCGCCGGCGGCCCACATGGAAAACGGTGCGAGCAGCGAGCGCTGGTATTCGATCATCGGGTACAACCATGTCCTCGCTGCTGTTTGTGACATTCGTGCCATTCGTGCCATTCGCCACCTCCGATGAGAAGGGCGAAAAATTCAGGCGAACCTGAAAGACGGTCCAAATGAGTAACCGACTGAATCCGACTGAATAACTGTCTGCTTGATGGACACAATGCGGGGTCGCAACGCATTGGCCCGCTAGCTCACCTGCAACGCGCGGATAGGAGTCGTGCGGGTGTTTGAAGTTTATGGCGTTGCCGTAGGCGTGCCGTGCACGGGCAGGATGGGCATGGGTGCTTCCGCTGCGAACGAACCGCCTGACGCGGCGGTGAGCGCGCCAAGTGAAGAGTCCCGAGGCCCTGGTTTGCCAGAGGCCCGGCGCTCGTTTACCGCGGAATATTGTGTTCCCGCGCGTCCTGATATTCTGCGAATCGTAATGTGGCATCTTCGGGCGATAGTCCTTGCGCCTTCATCATCTCGAGATGAGGGCGCAGCCACAGATCGAGTTGATCAGCACTCATGGCACCACTGTGACGATCTGCTTCCTGGCCATTGCCAAAGAGGATGATGGCCGGGACGCTGCGAATTTGGAAGCGCTCCGCGAGATGTGGTTCCTCGTCCGCTTCCACCTTTGCGAACAACGCCTGCCCAGCGAACCTGCGCGCGCCAGCGTTAAAGTGCGACGTCATTGCCTTGGACAGGCTGCACCATCGCGCCCAGAAAATGACGACGACCGGCAGCCCGTTGCCGGCGACAAATTGGTCGAAGTCAACTTGCCGAAGTGTCACCGGTGCTCGGCTGATCAACAGCTCCGCACCTGTCCCGCACACCAGGGCGCTGCTGACCGCCCGTTCGGACGCCGTTCGACTTGCCGTGAAGCTTTGGCTGGTCATAGCCGCTCCTGAGTCAACTGCCTTGGCTTACGCCCGGGCTTACCCTTGCGGTCGCACCCGAATCGAAATTTTCCCATTTCGATTGCCACTATAAAAATATAGTGCGCCTATATCTTTTGCGCCACATCGATCTGCGCTGTAGTTGACTCATGCTAAGCGGCTTCGGAATTCGGGCTTGACCGTGCCACCCTATTCGCAATTCCTCTGACTGGACGCAGTGTCGCGTTCGTTTTTATTCTGCCGCGCGCCCATTACCGGTTACCGCGGCCTCCATGTCCACCTCGAGTTCAACGAGTTGTCGCGCTTGTCTCCAGTATTCATCAGCGCAGCCCTCAAGACAGCCATCTTGCTTCCAAAGTTCAGCGGCGCGCGTCCTAATGCGCTGCGCCAGGGTAAGCGCTTCCAAGTGAAATTTCGTTGTTTGATGAATGGATCTGCTCATATCTCTTGACCAGGATCAGTCTGCTTGCAAAGCAAGTCGAGACGTAAGTGTGCTCTGATAACGACAGCCCTTTCTGGACCGATCCTACTTGCCTTGATCGGGTCCATCGCGTTGCGCCAATTTCTCGGACAAGCGCGTCAGCCTTTCCAATAAAACAGCCGCGTGCTTGATCGTTGAAGCCGTTGTATCCGACGAGGTCACCAAGCCGCGGATACGATCCTGCCAGTATTCAGGTCGAGTGACGGGGCTTCGTTCCGTGACTCCTCCCTCGCACGGTGTTTGGCGTTCAAGTTCGCCAATCATTCTCTCAATGTGAGAAAGATCTTGTTGCCGACGATCGCCGACGCTCATGAATTTCTCCTCGCCAGGTTCTTGTTCTTCCCCCGCCACGCTATGCGACTACGGCGCAATTCACGATCGGCCTGGCTCCAGGGAGGAAGCGCCCGCCGCGACACGGAGCGACGCAGCACTAACCCATGGCAGAGCGTTCAGACGATCAATGATCTCCGTCAGTTCAGCAAGCGAGATGGAAGCAAATGTGACCGTCATTTCTTCCAGGTCCTTATTCTTTTTGCAGTGCACTATTGTCCCTTGCGCCTGCGCCGCGCTCTGCCCGAACGCCTGCCAGACGGAAACGACCCTCAGTTGGCCCGTTGCAGCCCGCACGGTTATGCTCGGCGGTGCGTCGTAATCCGGGCTCTCATATCGACTTGTCATTACGTTAATACCGACTCAACGGTTGGTGGTTGGGACAGCGCCCGCGCGCGAAGCAAACCCGTGAAGAACAACACCTGTCCCGCTCAGTGCCTGCGGCGCATGACCTCCCAACATTGACGATGATCCATTCGACGAAGCAGCCGCTCACGCAGACGCTCCCGGCGATAGTGGGCAATGACCAACATCGCCGCGCTCGCGAGCACGAACAGACCGATGACCATACCCATCCACGCTTCACTCATAGCGAACTCCTTCTGGCGCTTCGACTGCCATTAAAGCTTACTGTCGATTCTGCCCATCGCTTATCTATTTCTGTGCCACCCGCGACGTTTGCTCGATACCGCGCTGGGCCGCTTTCGACGCAGTGCCCGTTACTGCATGAAAATTGCTTTCAGCAACGTCAACCGCCTGCTGGGTGGTACGTTGAAGTGTTTCGTACAACGTATTGGCGGCAGTCGTGATCGACCTCAACGCGACGACCGCAGCTTCGGATCCAACCGGCGCGCTCCGCCCGAGGCTCTCGACCAGCGTTTGCACCTCGCGGTTATGTGTTTCATATTGCATCTCGGCGACCTTTGCGACTTCGGTCTGGGTCGCGGCCACAATGGCGAACACCTGACGGTTGTATGACTGGATCTTGTCTGTGGCCGGCTGCAATAGCCGGACATGCAACGCAGCCAATTCTTGCGGGTCTTTAAATGACAGCGCCTCGCGAACGGCGTCCTGGCTTTCGACAAGCGTTGATTTGAACGCTTGCAGGTTCAACTCGACGAGCTTTCGAAATCCTTCGAACGCCGTGTTGAGCAGTCCCAGCGAAATATCAAGATTGTTTTTTTGTGTGGCTGCGATTTGCTCGGGTGAAAACAAACTCATTACATTCTCCAGGATTTGACACATTGAGTGTCCGGGGATCGGACGCAAGCGTCGGTGTGACGGACCAACGTGTCCAAGACGACTGACTGGGATTGAAAACGGCGCCCATGAAACTGATGATTTGGTCCGTCAATATGTAATACTAATAATATTAATTACCTCTACTGTCGGCTCATACACGTCTATAAACGCCTAACTAAAATGACACCGCGTCGTAAAAGTCAGCCGCTGCTGAACATGAAACTACGACAAATAGATGACACCCTCAGTTATCGGGCGACCGGACAATGCCATTTGATTGGTGGGAGTTTTTGCGAACGGGCGTCTGCGATCAGACGCAACTGTCCGATGGCTCCCTCAGCTTCGCCTACACCGCATTTCCTTACGTCATATGAGGCGGTTTGAGTGCTCTATTTCCAGTACACCTGAGCCCTCCGGGTCGGAAATTGTCTGTTTTCTCAACTATGAGCATCAGAAAAACGCGCACGATCCCGTTCGGTGTTTATCTATTGTAAATAAACAGATTCGTGGATGATTGGGAAATCGTGATGACGAGGTGTTCGAAACGACGGGGTTACGGACGACCCTAGGGACGAACTTCCGCGCCGATTCAGAAGGATCGACAAGCGATAAATTGCAGCAGAGATGAAAGCCAAGTGTCGCGATACAGGCGCTGCGGTTATGGAACATGGCATTGTGTCAACCGCAACCGCCCGCTCAAAGTACGGCAATGCTCATAACATTTAAGAACGCGCGGGTAGACCGATTTGTGCGCTCCAGCAATTTGGAACGAAGATAAACGCCACTGTGGTTATGCGAACTCAGGGCATGGGAGATTGAAGAAGGCGGGCTTTAGCTCCATGCGCCTTGATCCGCGCCAACGCGGCTTCGACGGAGGTTGCAAACAATCGGCTCGGCAAACGGCGCGGCGCCCTGTGCCGGTCATTTCCGCTTACGCGGAAGTCCCGCAAGGCTTCGCTCTACGGGTATCGACACCCCGGCAAAAAACTTCCGGGTCAGCGTAAGCGAGACTAATTCATGTTAGCAACGATTCATGTGAAGTCGTTGCCCCCTCACTCCACCGTCACCGACTTAGCCGGATTCCGCGTCTTATCAATATCCGTCCCCCGCGCGAGCGCCGCGTGAAACGCAAGCAGTTGCATGGGGATGGTATGCAGGATAGGCGATAAAATACCGTAGTACTCCGTAAGACATATCACCTCAATCCCCGGGCTTGGCGAAATGCCGCAGTCGGCATCGGCGAATACAAATAGCTTGCCGCTGCGCGCACTCACCTCATGCATATTCGACTTGAGCTTTTCCAGCAACCGGTCATTAGGCGCGACCGCAACAACCGGCATCTCGTCGCTGACCAGCGCAAGGGGACCATGTTTCAATTCACCGGCGGGGTACGCTTCGGCATGGATATACGAGATCTCCTTCATCTTGAGAGCACCTTCCAGCGCGACCGGATAATGCATACCGCGCCCAAGAAACAAAATATTCTGCCTGCGCGTAAGCTGCTCCGCCCAATCAATAATCTGCGGCTCCAGCGCAAGCACTTTGGTCATCGCGTCCGGAAGATGGCGAAGCGCGCGAAGATGGGTTTGCTCATCGTGTTCGGATAACCGCTGGCGGGCTTGAGCCAGCGTCAACGCAAGCAAGAACAACGCGACAAGTTGCGTAGTAAAGGCCTTTGTCGATGCCACGCCAATCTCTATCCCCGCCCGCGTAAAGAAGGTCAGCGCACATTCACGAGCTATTGCGCTCGTCGGCACGTGCTCATTGCCATCACGGTAGCGGCGGCGTTGGCCATCTTTGGCTTTCTCGGCCGCATGCCGTCCAGCACCGTGAAGCCGGAGGAGACGAGCGACACGTCACTCGCCGTCGAGCAGGCGAACGTCTGACAATCGATGCCTGCGTCAAAGAGATCCGCTTGCAAAGCGTGCGCAGGCTTTCACACGCTCGCCAACCGGAACACGTTGACGGTGTCGCGAAGCATCTGGGCCTGCTCTTGCATCGACTGAGCGGCAGCCGTCGCTTGTTCGACCATCGCTGCATTTTGCTGAGTCGTTTCGTCCATTTGAGCAATGGCAATATTCACTTGCTCAATGCCGCGGCTCTGCTCTTCAGACGCCACTGAAATCTCGCCGATGATATCCGTGACACGCTGCACAGCCTGAACCAGCGAGTGCATGGTCGTACCGGCACGTTCCACCAGCGCCTTGCCGTCATCGACCTTGCCGGTGGACTCTTCGATCAGGCTCTTGATCTCCTTGGCCGCGTCCGCGCTGCGGCGTGCCAGATTACGCACTTCGCCCGCCACTACAGCAAAACCACGCCCTTCCTCGCCTGCACGCGCTGCCTCAACCGCCGCGTTGAGCGCGAGAATATTCGTCTGGAAAGCGATACCTTCGATCACGGAGATGATGTCGACCACGCGCGTGGAGCTGGCTGCAATGCTTTGCATCGTCACGACAACCTGCTGCACCGCCGTCCCGCCTTCGCTTGCGATCAGCGATGCGTTCGCCGCCATCTTGTTCGCCTGATGCGCGTTCTCAGCGTTCTGTTTCACGGTCGCGGTGAGCTGTTCCATGCTCGCCGCGGTTTCGCTGATCGACGACGCCTGCTGCTCGGTACGTGCAGAGAGATCGTGATTGCCCGCCGCGATCTGCTGGGCGGCGACGGTAATGGTTTCAGTACCGCCGCGAATGCTCCTGACGGTATCGGCGAGGCGTTGCTGCATGCGTTGCATCGCGGACAACATGCTGCCCGTATCCGCTGCGCTCAGCACGACTTCATGCGACAGGTCACCGTTCGCGATGCCCTCGGCGACAGTGGCGGCATACTCAGGTTCGCCGCCCAGACTGTGCTTCACATTACGGATGATCAACACCAGCGCCGCGGAACTCATGCCGCCAATCAACAGGATCACGATCAGGTATTGCAACAGGCTGACCTTGAACGCGTCGTTGATATCGTTCACGTACACGCCCGAGATCAGGTACCAGTCCCACGGCGCAAACCGCTTGACGAAGCTGATCTTGGGGACGTGTTCTGATTTGCCCGGCATGCGTGCCATGTACGGCACGAAACCCTGTCCATTGGCCTGGGCTACCTTGACCATCTCGACAAACAAAAGCTTGCCGTCCGTATCCTTGTAGTCGCTCACGTCCTTCATGCGTAGATCGGCAAGCACCGGATGCATGATGACCACCGGGTGCGCGGTCGTAATGATCATGTAACCGTTGCCCGGATAGCGCATGGCGGCAAGCTTCGCCTTGGCCTGCTGCTGGGCCTGCTCCAGCGTCAGTTGATGGCTGTCCACCTGAGCGGCGTAATCTGCAACAACGCCGTAAGCCGACTCGACCACGTTTTCAACGCCGATCTTGCGATCCGCGGTCATGGTTTCGCGCGACTGCCACGCAGCCCATCCGCCGAGGAACAGGAGGCCAAGCCAGGTAATGAGCAGCGCCAGCCATAATTTGGTGTTCAAACTGAGACGGTCCAATCTACTCTCCGATGCAAGGCATAGTTCATAACCCGGCGCATAGCGTTCGCTCGCCGTTGTGTGCATATCGGCCGTCTGAGGGAATTCTGAAGTAAGGAAAACACCGAAGGGTGTCAACGCGAGGGGGGAATATCGCAGAGCGCCGCGGCAAGCAACTCACATTGCGTTAGCGGTCTACCACATAACATTCATCAAACTTTCACGGAAAATACCAGCGTGTCGCGCCACTCTCCCCTGATCAGCACGTTCTTGCGATAAAGATCCACCTGCCGCATCCCGAGTTTCTCCAGGACATGAATGGACGCGAGATTCTCCGGGCGGCTAGTCGCGAAGATTTCCCGCACTTGCAGCTCGCTCACCAGGTAGTCGACCAACCGCTTCGCCGCTTCGGTCGCGTAGCCCTTGTTCCAATAGCGAGGATTGAGTGAATAGCCGATCTCTGCCTCCGTACCATCTTCCGACAGACTTGCCCGGTAGCTGCCTATCAGACTGCCATCGTTAAGTACTGCTGCCAGTTCCAGAGTTGTTCTGTCGGGCAACGAATTCCCCCGCACACAGCCTGCTACATATTCCCTCGTCTGCTCGATCGTGTTGGGGCCCCACTCCTGATGCAACACGACCTCAATAGAGCTTGCATACTCGTGCACTGCGTCAATATCTGACGGCTCCAGATCCCTGAGATAAAGACGCTCGGCGATCAGTTTCATATTGATGCAACTCCATCGCGCGCAACAATCCTGCCGCGTGCAACCACGAGCTTGCGGACCGGTCGCGAAACAACTGCTTGAGCCACTGTCTCAGCGTCTACGAGAACAAGATCAGCCTGGGCGCCTTCGTGCAGCCCATAGTCCTTGAACCCACATGCCCACGCGCCCAATGTACTGACGCAGTCAAACGCAAGCGCGAGGTCTTCATCTCGCCGGAGGCCGTAGCGCATACCGACGAACATCGCCCGCTCGAGCATGTCAGGCTTGCCGAAAGGCGTCCATGTATCGCGTATTCCGTCGTTACCCGCAAACAGCGTCACGCCCGCCTCGATACAAGCGCGCATTGAAGGCACGGCCACGGATGGCGGCGCCGTAGTCAACAGCGCAACGTCGAGATCCGCGATCCTCGCTAACAACGCATCGCGCTCGCGATCCGGCAACTGCCCCAAACAAAACGCGTGACTGACGACAACACGCCCCTGCATGCCCAACGCCTTGACGCGGTCAAGCAGCAGGTTAAACGTGAACGCGCCTACTTCGCCGGGTTCGTGAAGATGGATATCAATAGGCTGCTGATGGCGGTTTGCGATCTCGAACGTGGTGTCCAGCGAGGCGACCGGGTCCTGGTCGATGAGCGCAGGGTCCAGCGCGCCGAGCACGTCGGCGCCGGCCTTCAGCGCGTCGCTTAGCAGCGCGTCGGTCCCTGGACGGCGCAGCATGCCGGACTGCGGAAACGCCACGACCTGTATCTCCATGACATCGGCCAGCGTTTCGCGCGTCGCCAGCACGCCATGCAAATGCCTGAGCCCGGCGTCCGTGTCTATATCCACATGCGTTCTAAGCCGCGTCGTTCCCGCTGCGAGAAAAGCGCGCGCAAGTGCAAGCGATTGCGCACCCGCGTCGTGTCCCGTGCTCGCGCGCCACGATCGTTCGTTCTCGATCCTGTCGATAAGCCTCGGACCCACTTCGTTGCGATACCACGGCAGGCCCCAGTTCGTCTTGTCGAGATGCGTATGGCCTTCAACGAACCCGGGCAGGACCAGCGCACCCTCGCCGTTTTCGCGCACGACGTCAGCACCGCGCTGCAGGTTCGGACCGATTTCTTCTATCCGTCCGTCGCTGACAGCAATATCCACAGGGGTACCGTCCGGCAAACGGACATTCGTGATCAACAAGCTACTGTGCACTGGAACTCCTTACATCGAGATGCGAATATGGGTTGCATGATAAGAAACAGATGACGCAATCAACGGACTTCAAAGATCGCATCCACCTCCACCGACGCCCCCGCTGGAAGCGTAGCCACGCCAACCGCGGTCCGAGCGTGCCGCCCCCGTTCGCCGAACACCGCGAACATGAGATCGGAGGCTCCGTTGATCACTTTCGGCACGTCAGGATAACCCGGCGTGCAATACACAAACCCGCCCATCCGATGACAACTGACCACGCGGTCGAGGTCGCCATCGAGTGCGAGATGAAGTGCTGCAAGCAGGTTGAGTCCGCAAATTTGCGCGGCCCGTTGCCCCGCTTCAAGATCCTGCTCGGTGCCAACGGGACCGGCGTATCGAACCCCGCCTTCCCATTCGCAAATCTGTCCCGCCAGGAAAATCAGCGCGCCCGATCGTGAGAAAGGCTTGAACGCGCCGCGAGGCACAGGCACTTTCGGCAAGACGAGTCCGAGCGCCTCGAGGCGCATGGCGGGCGAATCCGGGTTGGCTGGAACGGGCGCGGAGGTCATGGGCGGTCCTCGATTAAGAAAGATAATGCCTTACGCGAATGAACGGATGAAATGAAAGCGTTCGCGTCGGGTGTTCAAGTGTGTCACAACATGCCGAAGGAACAAAAGTGCATGGCTGACGAGGCTTTATATAGTGATTTGACAATTTCGCCTCGCTAACGGAGACGCATCAGCCGCCGCCAATGCAGCCAATCTAAGCCGTTAAAGCAGGTTCAAGCCTGACTTGGCTTCAGCGAACATTTCCATCAAGGTGCATACTCTTTAACGGTCGCGCCGCTGCGGCCGTATCACGCGTCGCAGCGCCCAAGCTCCTGCGACTTTGTCCGCGCCCCTCATTACTCCAATCTCCATGTCCCGCAGCCCGCAATCGTCGCGTCCTCTTGTCATTGCAGCGGTCATGGCTTCAATGGCAATGGTCGCCATCGAAGCCACCATCGTTTCTACCGCCATGCCGCAGATCGTCTCGCAGCTTGGCGACTTGCATCTCTATAGCTGGGTCTTCTCGTCCTTCCTGCTGACGCAGACCGCCATGACGGTCATCTTCGGCAAGCTCGCGGACCTGTATGGCCGCAAGCCCGTCGTTCTGGCGGGTATCGCGATCTTTCTGATTGGTTCGATACTCGCCGGCTTTGCCTGGTCCATGCCGGCCATGATCGTGTTCCGGCTGATCCAGGGAGTCGGCGCGGGTGCGATCCAGCCGGTCACGCTGACGATTGTCGCCGACCTCTACCCCGCGCGCGAACGCGGCAAGGTGCAGGGTTATCTGGCGAGTGTCTGGGCCATCTCGGCAGTGGTCGGGCCAATGGTCGGCGGGTTCATCATCCACGACTTTTCGTGGGCCTGGATCTTCTGGATGAACGTGCCGATCGGCCTCGCGTCGGCGGCCGGTTTCATCGCGTTCTTGAAGGAATCCGAGCGGCATGCGCGTCCGTCCATCGACTTTGCGGGAGCGGCGCTTTTCATGGTGTCGATTGCCGCCCTGATGATGTCGCTGACGTATGCAGGCAATGACGACATCACGAAGGCATTGATCGCGGGCGGCTTCTTTATCGTGTGCCTGCTGTTCTTCCTGATGCAGGAGAAACGGGCAGCTGAACCCATGATCTCGTTTGCGCTATGGAGCCGCCGGCCGATCGCCGCGTGTAATGGATCGACCGTCTTGTCCGGCATGATCTTGATGGGCGCAACCACCTTCCTGCCAATGTACGTGCAGGGCGTGCTGCATCGTTCGCCAGTGATCGCTGGCCTTGCATTGACCATGATGATGGTCGGGTGGCCCGTCGGCGCGACGCTGGCGGCGAAGTCGTTTCATCGCATCGGGCTGCGGCGCATCCTGATTGGCGGCAGCGCGTTTATCCCGGTGGGCGCGGTGTTTCTGATCGTGTTGTCACCGGAAAGCTCACCGCTGATCGCGGCGTTCGGTTCGCTCATCATGGGCTTCGGCATGGGAACATCGAGCGTCAGTTCGCTCGTGCTAATCCAGGAGATAGTCGATATTGCACAGCGCGGCAGTGCGACTGCATCGAATCTGTTCTCGCGTAATCTGGGCAGCACGATTGGCGCGACCTTGTTCGGCGCCGTGCTCAACTTCGGTCTTAGTCATTCGAATGGCGCGGCAGCGGTTACATCGGATCAACTGAGGGCCTTGCTTCAGAATCAGGTGACCAATCTCGGCAGCAGTGACGCAATCCGTCAGGTACTGCATCAGTCACTTCACTTGACGTTCCTGTCGATTTTTGTAATCGCCATTTTCGTCGTCGGGTTTCTCCTCTTCGTCCCCACGATCACGTTGGGGCACGAGAAGAAGATGCCGCTTGAGGCGTTATCGCCAATCGAAGACTAAGCACGCAATGCCAGGCTGATTCACGGGTCAGCCTGATTCCGGCCAACGCCTGCGTCCTGCTCATGCGGCTCGCAGGCTTTACCACCGATCCGAGCGCGTTTTCCAAACGGCCCCTTCGCGGCCGCGATCCCCATGCGTCATTCTTTCGGATTGGTTTAAATGACTCCGCCCTGCCCGCTGCGGCACGAGCGAAAATCTAAACAATCATTTGCCAGACAAAGAACACCGCAAGCGAGACCGCAATGGTCAGCAGGGGCTTGCGCGTAACCGCGCACACAACAACGGCCACCGCCGCCGCGATCAATTGCGAATTACGCCAGGTAAGCTCGGCGGCACCACCGTGCGGTGCAAACGTCATCGGCACAATGATGGCCGTCAACACCGTCACCGGCACGAAATTAAGCGCCATGCGCACAATGGGCGGAAAGCTCAGGCGCTCACCGAACACGAAAACCGCAGAGCGGATGCCATAGGTAATCACCGCCATGCCAAGGATCAGGACAGCGTATTTCATTTGGCGCGCTCCATTTCGGCAGGACGTTGCGTGGGACGTCGTGCCGGGCGTTGGGTGGAGTCTGTCGAGCCTTTTGCACGCATCGACAACAGCATGCCCACCGCCACCCCCACCACGACCGCCGCTAGCAGGCCAAGCTTGTAAGGCCAGTCATTCCACGCAAACGACAACACGCCAGCGGCCAGCGCCGCCGCCACAAAACGCAACGCAACAAGCTGCGGCACGATAATCGCAATGAACGTGGCGACCATCGCGAAGTCGAGTCCCTTCGACTGGAGACCTGGAAATGCCGAACCGAACAGCAGTCCGGCGACGGTCCATATCTGCCAGTTCACATACATGGAAACGCCCGAGCCAAGGAAGTAATACGGCCCGGTTTCGCCCGGTGCCCGACGCTGATAATGCGCGTACGAGACGGCAAAGACTTCGTCCGTCATGAACGCGCCGAGCGTCCAGCGCCAGCGTGCGGGCAAGTGCGCAACGTAGGGCGCAAGCGTTGCGGAGTACAGGACGTGGCGCAGGTTGACGATAAACGTGGTTGCCCAGATCACCGCAAAACTCGCGTGACCGGCAATCAACCCGAGTGCGATGAACTGCGCGGAGCCGGCAAACACGGCAAGCGACATGAGTTGCACCGACCACGCATGCAGCGGACCGGTGGCGGCGAGCGTGCCGAAGATCACGCCAAATGGCGCGGCGCCGATCATCATGGGGATGGTGTCGCGTGCGCCTGCGCCGAATTCGGCGAGGTTACCCGGCTGATGGGTCTGATGGCCTTGATGCGTTGAGTTCAATGTCTCCTCCGTTGATAGCGAGGATAAAACGCGCCGCGTTCATGCGCTTGTACGTTCTTGCGGTCCGGTTATATCGACGAGGTGTGTTGCGCGGTGTGACGCGCTAACGCCAGCGTCCGGGCGACACGCCGAAAGTCTTTTTGAAGTGCCGCGTGAAATGGCTTTGGTCGGTAAACCCGCTCGCCGCCGCCACGTCCGTCACCGGGACACCTGCACGCAAGGCATCGAGCGCGCGACTGACACGCATCTGATTACGCCACGCGTGAGGGGCGAGCCCGGTCTCGCGCGTGAACAGGCGCGCGGCGTGGAAGGTCGAGAGTCCCACCGTCTGCGCCAGTTCGGCGAGCGATAACGGCTCAGTCAGGTCATCGGTCAGGCGGGCTTTCATCGTGTTCACGCGTACCGTGTCCTGACGCATGCGCTGTACTGGCGGCCGCTGTCCGGCATGACGTGCAAGCAGCGTGGATACCGCGTCGAGCAACGCATGCTCCGCCCCGAGCGGGTCCAGGTTGGCTTCCATGGCTTGGTGCGCAATCTGCACGCGTTGTGCGAGATCGGCGTCGCGGATGACATCGGCGGAGAACCATGGCATTGGCTGGGCGCAGCCGGCCACTTCGTTAGCGACGGACTGCACGAAATCGACCGGCAGATAAAACACGCGATACCGCCAGCCCAGATCCACCGCCCGCGCGCCGGTATGCAGTTCGCCCGGATTGATGACCGGCACCGAGCCCGCCTCAGCCACGAAGTTCGATCCGCGGTAGTCATACTGTTCCGCACCCGCTTCAATGACGGGAACGGTGTAGGCGTCGTGCCAGTGGGGTGTAAAGGAATGATCGTAATACTCAGCCGTGAGCATCTCCGCGCCGGGCACGAGCGGCGAGCGCCAATAGCGCGCGGAATTGCTGAAACGGGAGGCGGTCATGGCTTTACGATGCCGTGTGCGGAAACCGCAAGTTTAGCTCGGGCCACGTTTTCAGCGGATTCTGAATAACCCTCCCGCTTTGCTCCCGCTTCCCGTGTTTTAAAGAGCCTCGATCAGACCGCGGCGGGCGAGGTCTTGGTCTTGATGAAACTCGTCAGCTTTCTCCTGAGCTCCTGGTCCGCTCGCGCAAGCAGCAAGGCCAGCACGATCGAGACGCCAGCCACCACCAGCGTCTGGACCACTGGGTTGAGCGTCCGGATCTCGAACGACTCGAACACCAGTCGATAGATCGGAAAATGGATCACGTAGAGCGGATAAGAGAGCTCTCCCAGCACCTTGCAGATCCCCTTGCCGACGCCTTCTATGGACACGGAACACAGCAACGCCACCGACAAAGGCACGAGCGTGAGCGAATTGACGAATGCCACCTTGGGATTGCCAACCGCGAAGCACGCCAGCGCCGCTATCGTGATCGTCGCGGTGAATAAGAGGTGCGGCTTTTTAAACTGGAGCCCCGCGGAAAAGATGAAAACCCCGGCGAAGAATTCAGCAATAACGCGCGGGAATCCGAGCAAAAAACTCTCTGCTCGCCAGCCTGGATTAATTTGCCGAAAGATTATTGTGCAGGCAATAAACGCGATGAACGCGAGTATCGAATACTTGGCGCTCGGCAGTTTGCGAAACTTGTACAGGTAAGCGGCAAATACAACGTTGACGAATAACTCGAAGAATAACGACCACGATGGATCGTTCAACGGAAAGGTCGCGCCTACAATTGCGTCCGTGCCAAAGGGCCAGCCGATATTATTGAAGTACGGCAGCCACGCCGCGCCCAGCACGGTCGCTGTCGCTAGCTGCGTGCCCGATATTTGCGGTGTGCCCGTTTTTGCCATCGACAGCAACACGGCGCACACGCCCAGCGCCAGCCCCAGAAGGTAGAGCGGCGCGAGCCGGACGAGCCGAACGAAGGCGAACTCGCGAAACGACATTCCGTTCAGGATCTTCTTGCTGTAACTGTGCGCGATCACGAAGCCGGACAGCACGAAGAACAAGTCGACCGCGACCCACGCCCCGCCGAACCAGTCCCACCCCGTGTGCTGTGTGTAGTGGTGAAGCATGACGGCGATTGCGGCGACACCTCTCAAGCCGTCAAGTAAATCGAACCTGGTGGACTTTATGGCGTTCATAGTGGCGGACCGTCATTATCGAGCGCCCAGTGTAGGGTGGAAAAAATGCAATCCCGACGCGGAAAAATATCCGTTTGATTAGCCAGGTCGAGAAAATATTAAAAAATAATTCGATACGGGCTTTCGTTGGCGGCAGTGGCGTGTTTCAGGTTGCAGTGGCGCGGTTGATCGAAACGCCTCCGTGCGAATTGATCGTTTTATGCTTTCATTTTAATTTCACTGCCGACGACGCAATTCGTTTGGAGAATTACCTAGCCCCCCAACACCGCCCACGCCAGCAAACACTCCCGTCCACCGGCGCGAGCACCCTTGCCCTCAAATAGACTTCTGAAACGGCGCTCCGGAATGCTCGCGCAGCTCATTAAAAACGATCTTCGGCCAGGCCTTCTTTGCGACATCGATTTCGGAAACATGCGAAGCGAGATACGTCGGCGCATTTGACGCATCGAGTGCAATGCGAGCTGCATACGCATCGGTAAAGCGGCGCAATTCAGCGGCATCGTCACACGTAACCCACCGCGACATGCGATACCGCGCCGGCATGATCCGCACATCGACTTTATATTCCGCCGATAACCGGTGCGACACCACTTCAAACTGAAGCTGCCCGACAGCGCCCAGAATAGTCGACCCGCCAAGCACAGGACGGAAGACCTGGATCGCGCCTTCATCGCCGAGTTGCCGCAGCGCTTCACCAAGCTGCTTCGCCCGGATCGGATCGACCACTTCCACCGTCTGGAAAATTTCCGGCGCAAAGAACGGCAAACCAACGAACTGCAACAATTCGCCTTCGGTCAATGTATCGCCGAGGCTCAGCGTGCCATGATTCGGAATGCCGATGATATCGCCCGGGAACGCTTCACTCACCGTCTCCCGGCGTTGCGACAGGAACGTCACCACGTTATTCGCGCGGAAGGTCTTGTTGGTGCGACTCACCTTCAGCGCCATGCCGCGCTCGAAATGCCCCGAGCACACGCGAATAAACGCCACGCGGTCGCGGTGCGCCAGATCCATGTTCGCCTGCACCTTGAACACCACGCCGGTAAAGCGCGGCTCTTCCGGCAGCACCGGACGTTGCACGGACATGCGCATGGACGGCGGCGGCGCGAGCTCGACGAGCGCATCGAGAATTTCCTTCACGCCGAAGTTGTTGATCGCCGATCCAAACAACACCGGCGACTGTTCGCCTGCGAGAAACGCATCGCGATCGAACGCGGGCGTAGCGCCCGTGATCAAGTCGATTTCCTCTTTCGCCCGTGCCCAGCTCGGGCCGAAACGACGCTCGCCGTCAGCATCGTCAAGCGCACGCACGGTTTCGACCGCGCCGCCGGCGGTATCCTGCCCAGCGCGGAATACCCGCACCTGATCGTGCGCGATGTCGTAGACACCCTGGAATTCCTTGCCCATGCCAATAGGCCAGGTGAACGGCACAGCCGCCACACCCAGGTGCTGCTCAATTTCATCAAGCAGGTCGAGCGGTTGGCGCACTTCACGGTCGAGCTTGTTGATGAACGTGAGGATTGGCGTGCGGCGGCTGCGGCAGACTTCAAGCAACTTGAGCGTCTGCGCTTCAACGCCGTTGGCGCCGTCGATCACCATCACGGCGGCATCCACCGCCGTCAGCACGCGGTATGTATCTTCGGAGAAGTCTTCGTGGCCCGGCGTATCGAGCAGGTTGATGACGCAATCGCCGTATTCGAACTGCATGACCGAGCTCGCGACCGAAATGCCGCGCTGCTTTTCGATTTCCATCCAGTCCGACGTCGCATAGCGACTGCTCTTGCGCCCCTTCACGGTGCCTGCAATCTGGATCGCGCCCGAAAACAGCAGCAGCTTTTCGGTCAGCGTGGTCTTGCCCGCGTCAGGGTGGGAAATGACCGCGAAGGTGCGGCGCCGTTTGAGTTCGGAGAGTGACATCGGTACTGGAAAGAGCTGTGGGGTTGAGCATTCGGGCGGGGAAAGGCCCCAAAAGGCCCGAAAAATGGCCCGAAAAAGCCGCGTGGTGTGGATGATACACGAGGGGGGGTCTGCTCGTACCGGGGCCGGCCCGCCAGCACAAACGAGAAGGGCCCCGATTTGGATCGGGGCCCTTCTCAAACCGCTAAAACCTGAAGCTTGATAAAACTCAACAAGCTTAGGGATTAGTTAGGGCTTGACTACCGAAGACGTAGCCGATGCTGCGTGCTTGTGATGCTTCTTGTGATGATGCTTCTTCGCCTTGTGCGTGGTGCTAGCCGGTGCTGCATCGGCAGACATTGCACCCGGAGCAGCGGCCGGAGCCTGAGCTGCATCTTGTGCGAATGCGCCTGCGGAGAACAAAGCGACGAGCGTTGCAGCAACGAGTTGTTTTTTCATGGCAGTGAGA
Organism: Caballeronia sp. SBC1; assembly: GCF_011493005.1. NCBI lineage: Bacteria > Pseudomonadati > Pseudomonadota > Betaproteobacteria > Burkholderiales > Burkholderiaceae > Caballeronia > Caballeronia sp. SBC1. The sequence goes on along the minus strand of NZ_CP049157.1, from coordinate 1,341,461 downwards.
CCCTTGAGGTTATTTAACGACTACGCGGCGACGACGTCGCGTGTACCCGTTTAACGTCTCATCGCGAAGTGTGTTGACACGAACTCAAAGAAAAATTGCCGGCAGCCACACAATTTTTCTGTGTGCAGGATTCCTTCGGTTAACGCACAAAGAACGCACAAAGCCCTACCCTGTACCCCGTTTATGCCGCTGCATGAAATTGAGAAACAGTACATAACGTTATTTAACAATTGACGGACTACTGACTCGATCCGCGTCTCACGGAGTTCAGACAGGCGACGTCGAGTTTGCATCGGCGATGGCTGAGGGTGTCTCGATTCCACCTCGTTGCCCGAGCCAGATCCAGACCATTCCTGCGAGCAACGCGCAGGCAGCCATCACGCCGCTCATCGCAAAAATGCCGAATACAGGAAACAGCAGCGCAACGAATGAACTCGACGCCGCCCCGCACAACATTTGTATAGATGTCAGCAAGCCGCCCGTCATGCCCGCCAACTCCGGAATGGGATCGAGCGCGCCGCGTGCGGCACTGGGAGCCGCGAGCCCGAAGCAGAAAGTGCTCGCCACGAGCAAGGGCATGATGGTGAGCAACGAGGCGTGATGCACCACGCTCAGCGCAATCAACCCGAGGGTCGCGGCGAGCGTCGTGCAAATAGCGGTGACGAGAATGCGCCGCGACGCAAATCCGCGCGCCGCTATGAAACCGTTCACTGTTGCGCCCGCGACAATGCCCGCGCCGGTCATCGCGAACATGGCGGCATAGATGATCGGCCTGACGTGCAGGATATGCAGCATCACGAGCGGCGAACCCGCGACGTACGCGAACATCCAGCCGAACCCGAAACCATTGATCAGGATATGTCCGATCACCGCGCGATGCGTCAACGCGCGCCGATATCCATCGCGAAGCCCGGACAGGGCGAAACCGCCGCAACGCTCCGGCGCGGATTCCGTCAGGCCGGCCCACGTCACGAGCGCAGCCACCAGTCCGCAGACTGCCATGACGCCGTATATCCCTCGCCATTCGATCGCCGCCAGCAATCCAACGCCAATAGAGGGCGCAACAATCGGCGCAACGTTCGCGACCACGGTGATGGCCGCGAGCCGGTGCTGCATCGCGTCGCCTTCGAACAGGTCGCGGACGATCGCAAGCGCAACCGTCATCCCCGCGCCCGCCCCAACGCCCTGCACGAGCCGCGCGCCGAGCAATACGGCAATGTCCGGCGCCAGCGCTGAAACAATCCCGCCTACCGTGAACAATGCAAGGCCGAGGAGCAACGTGGGCTTGCGGCCACGTGCATCCGAAAGAGGGCCGTACACGATCGGGCCCACCGCAAAACCCGCCATGAAGAGACTCAGCGTGAGCCCGGCCTGACTCGCGCTCGCGTGCAACGTGCTTTCAATATTGACAAGCGCGGGCAATGCCATATCGATGGAAATCGGGGGCAATGCAGCGAGCGCGCCTAAAAAAATAGCGAACAGGATGGATTGCGGTGCGAGTCGCCAGCGTTGCATCACGTCATCTCCGGTTCGTGTGCGGTGTCAGCACCACGCGGCCTTTTGTCCCTTCCGCCACCGCGCGGTAGGCGGCTTGCGCATCTTCCAGGGAATAGGTTTGCGCGATGGCCGGCGCTTTGTAGCTGCCGTCTTCGAAGCCGGGACGCAGCGCTTCCAGCATCTGCGCGGACGCAACCAGATCGCGTTTCAACGTATCGACGCCAATCAGCCGGCTCTCGTTGTGATAGAAATCCGCGAGGTTGAACGTGACTTCGCGACGATCCGACGCCGATATCTCCACCAGTCGTCCGCCCACCTTCAGCATGTGCAAGGCTGTTTCGAACATCGATCCGCCGACGGTATCGAATACCACCGCGGCTCCGCCGTTCGTCGCTTCACGAATGCGCGCGATGGCATCGGGGGCTTGCGAGTCCACCATTGCATCGACGTAGGGGCTCGTCGCGGCCGCTCCGCGCGCCACGCCCACCACCTTCGCGCCAATCCGCTTCGCGATCTGCGATGCCGCCCCGCCCACGCCGCCCAGCCCAATGATTACGATGCTCTCGCCGGCCTGCAACTGCGCCGCCTCCACCACGGCACACCACGCCGTAATGAAATTCACGCCAATCGCCGATGCCTCCTCGAACGTCAGATTGACCGGCTTGCGACGCAAGCTCGCAACGGGCACGACGACCTGCTCGGCATGCGTGCCGTCGCGCGTGAAACCTACGTCGCCGCCCGAGCCCCACACTTGAGCGCCCAGCCACTCGGCAGGACCGGCGATTACCACGCCCGCATAGTCGCGGCCGGGCGTACGCGGCAGCGTTGTCTGGCTCATGCGCCCTTCCACGTTCTTTACGTCGCTCGGATTGATCGATGCCGCGAAGACCTGTACGACGGCATCATCCCCGGACGGCGCTGGCGTGGACAAATCGCCCGTGAAGAGGACCGATGGGTCGCCGTGTTGGTTGAAGCGCAGTGCTTTCATGATGATTCCTCCGTTGTCATGTGCGCATTATTGCCGCGTCCGGGCGTGGCGAAAAGGCGTCCGCCCGCATAGAATCGTTGCGTCAAGTGGAAAGATGGACCTGGTCAATGCCCGATGAAATCAACGACCTGCGCCTTTTCGCGCAGATGGTGGACGCCGGCAGCCTCTCGGCGGCCGCGCGCCGGACCGACGGTTCGACCGCCGCCATGAGCCGGCGGCTGGCCGCGCTGGAAAAGCGCTTGGGCGTGCGCCTCGTCACGCGGACGTCGCGGCGCTTCGACCTGACGGTGGAAGGCGCGCTGTTTCATGAGCGCGCGCTCGCGATCCTGCTCGCGGTCGACGACGCCGAGGCCGAGATCAGCGCACAGGCGCGCGTGCCGCAGGGTTTGTTGTGCATCGGCGCACCGTCGGAAATTGGGCGCAAGCGGATCGCGCCGCTGATCGAAGCGTTCTCGGATCGATATCCGGAGGTCGAGGTGCGGCTGGTGCTGTCCGATATCGGACTGGATGTGATCGACGATAATCTCGACGTGGCACTGCGCATCGGCTTGCCTGCGGATACCGGTGTGATTGCGAAGAAACTGCTGTCGAGCCGGCGCATTGTGTGCGCGGCGCCAGAGTATCTGATGCGGCACGGGACGCCGCAAACGCTGACCGATCTCAGCACACACGATTGTCTGCGGCTCGTGCGCGGACAGCGTGTTTTCGACCGATGGTTATTCGTGGAAGATGGCCGGCACCGTGAGATTCAGGTCCGCGGCACGCTTTCGACCGCAAGCGGCGAAGTGCTCCACGACTGGGCGCTCAAAGGCCGCGGCCTTGCACTGAAGGCGTTGTGGGATATAGAAGACGATTTGCGCGCGGGCCGGCTGGTTGAATGTCTTGCGCCCTATCACTGCGATGAAATCGAGTTATATGCGGTGTTTGCGAACCGGCGGCATTTGTCGCCGCGAGTGCGGGTCTTTCTTGATTTCGTACAAGAAGCGCTCGGCGAGACAGGGCTCGGGCAGACAAGCCCGTCGGCAAGATAAGCGCGCTTCAGACTTCAGCTTGAGCGCTTTGCGAAGACGTTAGCTGGAGTTAGCTGGAAGCCAGCGGCATCCACGGGTCGTTGCCGGTCGCCGGATACATGAGTGAAACTTCTTTGCTCACGCGCACGATTTCATGGATGTTATCCCTGAAGTTCGGGCTCTTTTCGTAGCTGATAAAGCCGGCGTCCGCAACGGCGGACAAGGTCAGCAACGCAAAAGCGATGCGCTCGACGATCATAAAACGGCGGGACATTTTCAAAGTTCCTCGAATCTTTCACTTTGGGAATTATAAGGGTTTTCACCTATCTTTTGCCAGTCCAAATTCGGGCGCTGGTGACGGAAAACGACACCGTCCGACACATTGCTCAGGGAAATACTGCCTCTTTTCATCACACGAAAAGCCGGCTTTAATTCGTCGCTGTATGTTGTTGCATCGGCCGTTGCATTTCCGTTGCATTGCCGTTGAACACAGTCAGGAAGGGAGTGTTACCGCATATGGCAATCGAAGCCGAGCGCAGCGCCATTGCGCAATTCCCGCCGGAGGGCTTGAAAACCAAGCGCGTTGTGCTACGTCCGGCCAGTAGTCAATACACCGGCGCGTTGCTGATCTATCGGCTCGCCAATCGCGCGCACCTCGACCACTGGGAACCGTTGCGTGAAGACCCCTACTTCACGATGCAAGCCGCGAACGAACGCATGGCGTTAATGGAAAACGCAATGGACGCTGGCACCGCACTGCATCTGCTGATTTTCTCGAATGAACGCCGCAACGTGCTGATCGGCGACTGCCACTTTACGAACATCGTAAGGGGACCGTTTCAGGCATGTCATCTCGGCTATTCGATCGACCAGCATTATGAGGGACGCGGGCTGATGCGCGAGGCGCTCGCCGCGGCGCTGGGTTTTATCTTCGATGCCTACGGGCTGCATCGCGTCATGGCGAGTTATCGGCCGGAGAATGATCGCAGTGGGCGTTTGCTCGCCAGCCTTGGATTCGAGCATGAAGGGCTGGCTAAGGCGTATCTCAAGATCGACGGGCAATGGGCCGATCACGTGCTGACCTCGCTGGTGAACCCGAAAGATTGAGCGGGTGTGTGGTGGGGCGGCAGCTTCGTTGCATCTGCCCAGCCCGATGCCCGTATCAAGTCCTACGCGCTTCGCGATCAGCCTGCTCGTGCTCATTGCGAGCATCAACTGTGAAATCCGGCGCGAACCTGGCGAACGTTTTTAGCACACCGCCCAACGATCGTCGCACCGGGCGAATTCGCAGTTCATCACCCTCGCGCTCAATCTCGACATCCAATCTGGCGCGATCGTAAGCGAGTTCATCGGCGATACGGATAGCCTGTGAGTTGCCAATCCGAACGGTTATTAACCATTATTTCTTCGCGTCGTGTGATTTACGCTGCTTCCTCGGATACCCGCACCAGCACCTTGCCGAAGTTACGGCCATCGATCATATCGAGGAACGCTTGCGGCGCGTTCTCCAACCCCACGGTGACATCCTCCAGATGCTTCACGTGACCCGCACGCAAAAAGCCGCCGACATCACGGAGGAAAGCGTCCCGATACTCGGGCAGGAACTCGTAGTTGATATAACCGCGCACCGTCAGGCTGCGCGTCAGAATCGCGCGCATGGTCGCGGCGAGGCCATCGTCGGTGTCAGAATTATTGCCCGACGTCTGCGCCATCAATCCGCAGACGGGCACGCGGCCATATTGATTCAGCAAAGGCAGCACAGCCTTCCACACCGCGCCGCCAATGTTCTCGAAATATACGTCGATACCCTTGGGACATGCATTCGCCAACTGATCAGCGAAGTCGGGCGCGCGGTGGTCAATGGCGGCATCGAAGCCGAGCTCGTCCATCACATAGCCGCACTTCCTCGCACCGCCGGCGATACCCACCACGCGGGCGCCGGCAATCTTGCCGAGCTGACCCACAAGCGAACCCACCGGACCGCTCGCCGCACCGACCACGACCGTCTCGCCGCTCTTCGGCTTGCCGATTGCAGCCATGCCGGCATATGCGGTGAAGCCCGGCATGCCGAGCACGCCCAGATACGCGCGGGTTGCAATACCGTCTGCGGATAGTGGACTCAGGTCGCGGGCATCGGCCACCGCGTGGCTGACCCACCCCGCGTTCACGAGTACCTGAGCACCGGCCGGGAGTTTGTTGTCTTTCGATTCGATCACTGTCGCCACGCTCTCGCCCGGCATCGCCTCGCCAATCTGCGCGGGTTTCGCGTATGAACGCGCGTCATTCATGCGGCCGCGCATGTAAGGATCGAGCGATAGATAGTCAACGCGCAGCAGCACTTGCCCTTCACCCGGCACGGGCATGGGGACGTCTTCAAGACGGAAATCAGAGAGCGCGGCTCGGCCGCCGGTGGGACGCGAGGCCAACACGATTTGTCGAGCGGTAGCTGATGTCATGCAGTTTCTCCAAGATGCATCGTGGGGAAACTCAGCATATACGGGCGCGCACAATCGCGCTTTTCCGCGGGGTCAGGCGCGGGTGATTCGCTTAGTTCGCTTGCCTCGCTTCAGCAATCGACGACGCGATGAACGCATCGATTTCCGCCGCATCCGGCGACGTCGCAGGTCCGTAGCGCGTCACGGCAATCGCCGCCGCAGCGTTCGCACGACGAGCCGCCGTTCGGGCATCGGCACCGGCCGCAAGCGCGGCCAAAAACACGCCGGCGTGAGCGTCGCCGGCACCATTGCTGTCGACTGCTTTAACCGCGAAGCCCGGCACATGGTCGCGTGCTTCACCCACGCGCAGATGACAGCCGGAGGCGCTATCGCGCACGATGGCGAGCGCGCCGGTTCGTAACCGCGCGATGATCGAGTCGAACGCTGCATCGAAATTATCAGTCTTGGCGAAACGCAATGCTTCCACCCGGTTACTCGTCCAGATCGATACAACAGCCAGCATGCGCGCAAGCAACGTTGCATCGATAGCATCCACAAGCGGTCCCGGATCAAAAGCCACGCGCGTTTCAGAAGGCAGTTGCTCAAGCCAGTCGACAAGCATGGCGCCTTTGTCCGCAAGCATCAGGCTATAGCCGCTGACATAGACTATGTCGCGGGCATTCACCGAGAGCGCGTCAAGCACCTGCCGCTCGAGCACGCTTTCCGCGCCCATGTACGAAACGAATGTGCGCTCGGCAGATGCATCGACAATGGCAACGCACAAGCCGGTGTCCTTGTCCGCAACCTCCGGCCCTGCGATCTCCACGCCTTCCTGCGTCAACGCCTGACGCGCCATGTCGCCGAAACGCCCGTGCCCATGACCGCCCGGATACACCACGCGCATGCCGCTGCGCCGCGCTGCGGCCATCACGTTGAAACCGCCGCCTACTTCGAAGCTTGCGCTGTGTGCGAGCACGTCGCCGCCGTGCGAGGGCAGCGTGTCGATCTGCATAACCAGATCGACAATGACCTGCCCCGTATGAATCAATCTCGCTGTCTGCTGTGAGTCTGCTTGCGTCATGCTGTCTTCCAACGTTTGACCGTACCGCGCGCACCGCCTAACAGGGCGTACACGCCTGCTGCCACTACAAACGTCACGATCCATCCGAGACCGTTACGTCCACACCAGGAGTCCGCGAATATGCCGTGAATCGGCCCCGTGGAGAGGAAACAAAAACCAAGCACGATCGCCACCGCCCATGCACCGAACGCACGCCATTCAATGCCGCCTTTGTACCAGTACGCGCTGCGCGGGGAGACATCGAGCAAGTCGGTCGGGGAATATTCCTGACGATGAATCAGGTCCACCACGAAGATACCGACCCACGCCGTGATAGGCACAGCCAGCAGTGAAATGAAGCCAATGAACGGGCCATAGAAGCTCCCCGCGATCAGCATGAAGTAGATCGAACCCGTGAAGATCACCACGACGTCGACCACCACCGCCTGCACGCGTTTCACCTTCAAGCCAAGCGTGAGTGTCGTCAACCCGGCCGAATACACGGACAAATAATTGGACAGCAGCAAACCGCCGAACGCTGTGATCAGATACGGAATAGCCATCCATGGTGGCAACATTTCGCGAATCGCGGCGATTGGGTCAGTCGCCGACGCGAGATGATCGTTGCCCACCGACAGCAGCGCGCCAAGCGTGACGAGAAGGATCAGCGGAATACCCGCGCCGAACGCAGCGGATGCCACCAGCGCCGGACCCTTCACCTTAGGCGCCTGATAGCGCGACATATCGGCGCCTGCGTTAGCCCAGCCAATCCCCGTACCCGCTGCAATCGTTCCAATACCAATGATGACCGCGCTCAACGGCGCAGGCGCTGCGTTGAAAACCGCGTGCCAGTCGATGGCCGTCACGAGGAAGCCGGCCACCAGCAAGTTGAGCACGCCGAAGACATAGGTGGACCATTTCTGGATCACGAGAAGCGTAGCGTGACCAAGCCCCGACACAATCAACGTCAGCACCACGAACACGGCGATGAACACGAGCGTCAGCACCGGTGCGTTCTTGGCTTCCGCGGGCGTGCCGAACACAATGGTTGCGAGCGATAGCAGCACGTATGCCGCGGTGGTCGTGTTGACGGTCTCCCAGCCGAGCCGCGACAACAGCGAGACGATGGTCGGCCCAATGTTGCCGCGCACGCCGAAGATCGCACGCGACAGCGTGAGACTTGGTGCATGGCCGCGTCGCCCCGCGATCGAGATCACGCCAACGATCGCGAACGATCCCGCCGCGCCGATCACCGCGACAAGGGCTGCCTGCCAGATCGCGAGATGCTGGAAAGCAACCAGCGTCGCACCGAGCGGCAGTGCGAGGATGCTGATGTTGGCGGCAAACCAGACCCAGAAAAGCTCCAGCGGATGCCCATGACATTCGCCTTCCGGTACAGGTTCAATACCACGCGTCTCGACTCGGCGAGCGCTGTTTGACGTGCGTGACGAAGCCATCTGAGTCCGATCTCCAGATTAAAGGGTACAGCGGGGTACTACGAAAAGTGCGTTAAAGCGCGTCAGGAAGCTGCGGCGCGCAGTCCAAGCAAACGGTCGACCAGCGGCTCGAGATCGAGCGAATTCACACGACGAATAGTTTCAATGGGACCGACCGGCAGGGCGTCGTAACCCGCGCACGCGCCGAGGATCGCGCCGAGCATGGCGGCGATCGTGTCGGTGTCACCCCCCAGGCTCGCTGCAGCCCCCAGGGCGGCTTCAATCGTGCTGCCTCGAGCATTCAGATCAAAGGCCAGCGCGAACGTCGCCACAACCGATTCCTGCGATGCCACCGACGTCCCGATCACGTTGTAGATCGTGTCCGCCACGTCGTGCCCGGCACAGTCCCGCATCAGCTCACGTGCATGGCGAATGCGCGGCGCAATGCGGCCGCCCGCAACCCAGAAGCCCCGGCTCTCGGCGGCCTCGGCCATCGAAATGCCCGCTTCCAGCGCTTCAACCAGGCTCGCGCCGTTCAGTCCGGCCGATACCGCCGCCGCCACCGCCGCCGCGCTCGAAATGCCAAGCGTGGTGTTATGTGTCACGACACAAGACTGCACAACAGCATCAATAAACACGTCATGGTTGCGCACGTCGAACGCAATCCCGACCGGCGTCACGCGCATGGCCGCACCGTTGGTCGTGCCAAAACGGCCAGTGCGCAGCGGATCTTCACCGGCGGCAATACGCTCGATGGCCTGTTTCGTCGATGGCCCGAGCAGATCGAGCGAACCGCGCGCCTTCATGGACGCTTCCCATTCGATCAACGCATGCGCAAACGCCATCGGATCGATCTTGCCGTGGCCGTCGGCCAGTAAACGCGCAACGAGAACCGCTTGTTCCGTGTCGTCGGTGATGGAACCAGCCCGCAGACCCGGCGCGATGGGCTGATCCGGAAACGCGTTTTCCAGCTTGTCGATACGTCCGAACTGCTCGGCGATGCGCTCGCGGCTAAGTGACTGGGTCGGCATGCCGAACGCGTCGCCGAGTGCAAGACCGTAGAAGGCGCCGCGTGCGCGATCCGCCAACGTGGTGTGATTCAAAAGCAAAGACGAAGACATCAGAATTCCAGGTGTAGTGCAAAAAAAGCCGGGTCCAGCAAGCTCACGACATACTCGATAATCCGTTCGTCCCGGTCTCGCGTGAGCCGTCGCGAACGCAGGAACGAGGTGCCGGCGCGACGCTTGAGCAGGCGTGCATCGGCCGCTTCAAGGCCGACCACTTCGGCCCATTGCTCACCGTGATGCGGCACCATGCCGTGCTCGATCAGCGTCCGGTTCAGCGAGCCGCCTACCAGCCCTTCCAGCGGCAACGCAGCGAGGTCGTCGTTGAACGGCAAACGGCTGCGCTCCAGCGAAATGCACTGCGCCTCTGCGTCAACGCCAATCACGCGCATCCGGTCGATCGCCACGAAGGTCGTGCGTTCAAGCTTCAACTCCCGCGCAAGCGTCTCGTCTTCGACCAGCGCAATCTGCAGCAAACGGGTCTGCGCGCCGCCGCCTACTTTTTCTATCGCCGTGGTCCAGCCGAGCGCCCCGTCAATCGCCTGACCGTTGAACGTCACAAAGGAGCCGATACCACCCTTGCGCGTAATCAAACCGCCGCTGGTCAGCAGGTCGAGTCCCTTTCGAACGGTGTTGCGACTGACCGCAAAACGCTCGACCAGCTCGTTCTCGCTTTCGAGTTGCTGCCCGAATGGCAGACGCCCGGTGAGGATGTCCTGCTCGATCGTGGCGGCAACCATATGTGCCTTCGAGCGCCCGACCTCTGCGGTTTTTACTGCTCGTTTAACCATGGTGTGACTCCTGTGCCGATGAGAATTGGAAGGTCCAGTCTCTGCAAAAGCACAAGTATGCACATGTTTT